>CANUDF010000005.1 GCA_947857085.1 Candidatus Gastranaerophilales bacterium
AGTAGTGATAGTGCGTATTTGCGCCCATTCTTAAATCCTCCGTATAATTGTGTACTGTATTATTATAGCAATCTATGTGATTATTTGCAACTGTTTATTTTTTCTTTCAGTTCCTGAAGTTCATATTTTAGTCTGTTTAGTTCACATTTTACAGGGTCAGGAATCCTGTTGTGCATAAGAATACCGTTTTTGTCACGGATTTTACGCTGGACTATCCTTCCCGGAACCCCCACTACAGTAGAGTATTCAGGAACATCTTCCACGACTACGGAGCCGGCTCCTACTCGTACGTAGTCACCGATTTTTATATTCCCGAGAACTTTTGCCCCTGCTCCTACTATTACATTGTTGCCTAAACTCGGGTGGCGTTTTCCGTGTTCTTTTCCTGTTCCGCCCAGAGTTACCTGCTGATATATAAGAACGTCGTTACCGATTGTTGTTGTTTCACCTATTACAACGCCCTCGCCGTGGTCAATGAAAAATCGTCTGCCAATTCTTGCTCCGGGATGGATTTCTATACCTGTAATTATTCTTGTTATGTAAGAAATTATCCGCGGGAGCAGCGGTATATGCCACTTGTACAACCTGTGCGCAAATCTGTAGGCAATTAGGGCGTGAAGACCCGGATAGCATAACAAAACTTCAAAAATATTTGTTGCCGCAGGGTCTTTGTCGTAAATTACCTGTATATCTTCTTTTACTTTTATAATTCCGCGTTTTAGCAATTTAAACATTTTATTTTACCAGTTTTGCAAATTTTCGTTTACCTGCCTGCAATATTACACTTTCTGCAAAGTTTAGTGTATAAGTCATATCGGTAATTTTTACACCGTCAATTTTTACACCGCCGCCTTGAATTAAGCGTTTTGCTTCACTTTTTGACTGTACAAAGTTAAGTTCTACAAGCAAATCAAGAATGCTTTTTCCGTTTTCAACTTTTACTTCGGGAATATCTTCCGGAATTCCTTTGTTTGAAACTACATTGATAAATTCCTGCTGAGCTTTTTCAGCTCCATCTTTTCCGTGATATTCTTCCGTAATCATGTATGCAAGCTGCATTTTTATGTCTCTTGGGTTTACTGACGGGTCTTTTAGTTTTTCTTCGATTTGTTTTAATTCTTCATTGCTTACATCTGTCAAAAGTGTGTAATATTTTACAATCAAAGTGTCCGGAATACTCATTAATTTACCGAACATATCTTTTGCACTGTCTGTTAGAGAAATACAGTGTTCAGGATATGTTTTTGACATTTTGACAAGCCCGTCAGTTCCCTCAATTAATGGCAGAAGCATAACCATTTGCGGATATTTTTTGCCGTAAGCTTCCTGAATCTGGCGGCCCAGAAGAGTATTAAATCTCTGGTCTGTTCCGCCGAGTTCTATATCGGCATCAATTACTACAGAATCATAAGCCTGCATAAGTGGATAGAAAAATTCATGAACGGAAATAGGTCTTCCCTCTGCATATCTTTTTGCAAAGTCGTCACGTGTCATCATCTGTGCAACTGTCATTTGAGCAGCAAGTTTTAACAAATCCGTAAAACTCATTTTATGAAGCCAGTCAGCGTTATTTACTACTTCAGCTTTTGTTACATCAAGGACTTTTGACATCTGGTCAAAATAAGATTTTGCATTTTCTTCAACCTGTTCTTTAGTCAAAGACGGTCTTGTTTCGGATTTTCCAGACGGGTCGCCTACCATTGCAGTTGCTCCGCCTACGATTAAAACAATTTTATGGCCGAGTTTCTGAAATTCTCTTAACTTTCTCATTACAACAGTGTGGCCTAAGTGCAGGTCAGGACGGGTTGGATCCATGCCTAGCTTTACTCTCAAAGGTGTGTTTGTATCTTTTGCGTGCTGTAATTTTACCGCTAGTTCTTCAATTCCGCCCGGTAAAACTTCTGCACCGCGTGAAAGTTTTTTTGCCTGTTCAATAAATTCTTCTCTTATATCTACCATAGTTTTGCTCCTCTTTTTATTATTATAGCAAAAACATAAAAAATAAAGAGCCAGCATTTGCCGGCTCTTTTGATTACAATGTATTTAATTCTTCACGTAATACTGCAATTTGGCTGTTATAGTATTCAAGCCAGGTTGTTCCGTCTTCGCGGACTACTTCAGGTTCACAAATTGCTCTAATACGTTTTTGGTCAAGTTCTGCAAGTTCTGTTTTTATTTCTTCCGTTCGTTCTTCTTTTGCAATTCTTGCCTGTTCTGTTTTATATTCTTCGGTTTCACGTAAATCTACTACTGCTCCGTCTTGAAAAACTTCATAATCATACATTCCATATGCATTTCCGTCATGTAATTCAATTCGTAGTTTTCCGTCGCTGTTGCATTCTTCTACAAATGCGACATATTGCATTTGCGTATATGGTTTTTGTAATAATTTCATTTTAATACTCCTCTATTGTGTTTTGAAACCCTTCCGCACACCAAATTTTGCCGGTACTGCTGGAAGAATATATTCTTATATAAGTCTGTTGTATTTCCCGCAGCCAGATAGGTACACTTGATGTTGTACCTCCGCCTGATACTCTTGCAAGGGAGATATGATAACCTCCTGCCATAAATGGAAAGAAAAAGTTCGCATATGAGTCGCCGCTTCCTTCTACATATCCGCCCTGTCTTATCCAGCCTGATTTGTAAAGTATATAAAAACTATAGCTGCTTTGATAGTGTGCTATAATATAGTCTAAATCTCTTGGTAAAATACCTCTTATTGTATAAAAGTCATTTAAATCACTTGCTTTTATAAGATTTAAAGGTTTTATTGCTGTAAGTGATGTAATTAGACTGCTTTGGTCCCACACGACATTTGCAATCGGAAGTCCCTGAACCTCTTGCCAGCTTGATTCCGAAGTTACATATTTGTACCATTTGTTTTCATCAGTATTATACCAGTGTACATTGTCTTCTAATGTTGTAGGGGTAGTATTTTTATAATAAATACGGTTTTGTTTCACGCAGTTTATAGTCCCGTCGCTGTATAAGAACAGAACAGTAGAAAGATTACTTAGGTTTGTAATGGTCTTGGTAATTTCATCTTCGGTTGTGTACTCTAAATTTTTTAATTTACCGTCTTCGGTTCTGCCGTCCGGAATAATAACTTTTAAATCTGCTTTTACGGTTATGGTATTACTTTCAAATTCAGCAGTGCCGTTAGGGGCTTCTAAAATGCTGTTTGTTACCATACCGGTATTTGCAAGATCATTGCCGGCGCAGTTATTACTTATATTTTCTTCTACGGTTTCTATCCTTTCGGTTATTGATTCTTCAAGCGTATTCAGCTGTTCTGTCGTAGAAGCCTTAGCACCCTGAATTTCATCAGCAAGCGCTATAAAGTTTGCATTGACTTCCTGCGCCTTTGCTTTTGTTCCGGGGATAAATGAATATGGAATTAATGATTCTGACATATAATTTACCTTTCCGGCAAATTATATGAACGATTGGCAGTATCCAATTATACCATATACCTCTTAAATCAGTCAACTATATTTGATTTTTTTCATACGATCCTAAAAATCTGTAGAAAATTGTTTTGGATTTTACCGCATTTAAAACAGAGAAAATGTGTTTGTCTTTTATATGTCCGTTAAAGTTAACTATAAAAATATATTCTTCCATATCATCCTTTGATGGTTGTGATGCAATATATGTGAGGTTAATTTCGTTTTCCAGAAATATTTTCAATACTTCAAGAAGTGCACCGGGTGTATTGATGGTTGCAAATGCAATTGATGTTTTATCGTTACCGGTTGCGGGAGTATCATAATTTCCTATAAGAATATATCTTGTCTGGTTTGTTTTATCATCATTGATATTTTCTTTTAATATATTTAATCTGTAAGTTTCTGCTGTTTTTCGGTTACCTATTGAGCCGTATGTCAGGTTGTAATTTGATAGATTCCTGGCACATTCGGACATTGTTGTATTTTCTATAATATTTAAATACATAGGCATTTCAGTCTTGATAAATTCCTGACACTTCCCCAGAAGATATGGTGTTCCTATTATCCCCGTAATACTATAAAATTCTGTGGTTCGTGATAAAAGACAGTATTCAATAGGCAAAACAATTTCTGATAATATTTTTATATTCTGATTTTGTGTTGACATCAGGCTGTCTAGTGATGCTCTTAAAGTTCCGTCTATAGAGTTTTCTACGGGAATAACTCCCAGAGTAAACGGGTTTTTGTCTACAAAATCTACTACATCAGGAATCGTTTTAAGCGGAGTAGAAAATGTATTAATATTGTATTTTTTACAAAAAGCATCCCGCGCCATTTCGGAAAATGATGCTTCAGGACCCAGATATGCAATATTAAGCACATTTTTGAATTCCATATTTACTAAACTCCATGTTTTAGTTAAAATTATAACAGAAAGAATAAAAAGGGCAATATAATGACCAATATTAAGTTCGGGACGGACGGCTGGCGTGCGGTAGTCGGAGCAGATTTTAACAAAGGAAATGTCGAAATTGTTACAAAAGCTATAGCTAAATATGTTTTTGATAACTTTGGAATATATAAAAAAATAATCATAGGCTATGACCCTCGGAATATGGCGCGTGAATTTTCACAACAGTGTGCAAATATTCTTGCTGATTTGGGCTTTAATGTTCTTTACAGCGATAAAGTTATTCCTACACCTGTTCTTGCTTATAATGCAAAAATAAAGGACGCGTGTGCCATTATGTTTACCGCATCGCATAATCCGCCTGAATATCTCGGGATAAAGTTTATTCCGGATTATGCAGGCCCTGCAACAAGTGATATTACTGATGAAATTGTCTCAAATTTGGGCGTTGAATTTACGAGAAAAAATAACGGCTCTGTTAAAGAATTTGATTTTGCTCCTGCTTATTTTAAACATATAAGGTCATTAATTGATTTTAATAAGATAAGGCAGCTTAACAAAAATATTATTTTTGACGGACTATATTCTGCAACAATTGGTTATTTTGATAAACTGCTCTGCGATGAAGATATAAAATTCAGCAGTATTCATATGATGCACGATGTAAACTTTGGCGGCGGAATGCCGGAACCTAAACCAAAGTTTATGCCAGATTTAATTGAAATGGTAAAAAATACCAGAAATGCAGTCGGCTTTGCAAATGACGGCGACGGTGACAGGTTCGGCGTAATAAATGAAAACGGTGATTATGTGACACCGAATGAAATTATTGCTATATTAATGCTTCACCTTAAAAAACATAAAAATATGGACGGCTGTATTATTAAAACAGTAGGTGCAAGTCTTATGCTTGATAAAGTTGCAGAAAAGTGCGGGATTGAGGTTATTGAAACAGCTGTCGGGTTTAAGCATGTTGGTGAAGCCATGAGAAAATTTAATCCTGTAATCGGTGGGGAAGAATCAGGCGGATTGAGCATACGCGGACATATTCCTGAAAAAGATGGAATTCTTGCAAATCTTTTGATTTTGGAAGCTATGGCTTATGAAAATAAGACTCTTATTCAATTACAGAATGAATTGTTTGAACTTGTCGGATGTAAGTTTTATAATGATAGAACAGACTTGAAACTTGAAAAACGTGAAGATATTGAAAAGGTCATTGAAAAATTTAAAACAACTGATGAGTTTGCAGGCTTGAAAGTTATAAGAAAAGATTTCAAAGACGGTGTGAAGCTTTATCTTGAAGATAATGCAAGCTGGGTTCTTGCAAGACCCAGCGGTACGGAACCGCTTTTAAGAATTTACTTTGAAAGCGACAGTATTGAAAAAATCGAAAAGTTTAAAAAATAGTATTAAAAATAAAAAGGAGATTATTATGTCAAAAATTACTATGAAAAAAAACAAGGCGGATTTCGGGGGGGGGCGTCTCCTCTAGGTAGAAAAGAAGAGTGTTTCGCTCCCGATATTAAAGGTTTTACATTAGCGGAAGTATTAATCACATTAGCAATAATCGGAATAGTTGCGGCTTTGACTATACCGTCGTTGATTTCCTCGTATAAAAAGAAAGTAATTGAAACAAAATTAGTTCATTTTTATTCAACCTTTAATCAGGCTCTTAACAGGGCAAAGGTTGATTACGGAGATTTTTCACAGTGGAAGCTGTTAACATATGAAAGTACTGAGGAGGAGGTCAAGTTATTTCATGAAACATATATTAAACCTTATATTAAAGTTGCTAAAACAGAGTACGAAACAATTGATTCAACACCAAGAATTATTGATTATTTAAATAATGGTAGTGTTGTAGTTATCGGTTTTGAGAGCTGGATGTTTTTTCCTGATTCAAAAGATTTTAAACTGTTAGTTGTTGGTGAAGATGATGAGCAATATAATTATCCTGACAGAAAACAGAGCGGAATAAGCTGGTTTACTTTTTTGTTCAGACCTAATTATGATAATGTATATCATAAAAACAGGGGTCTTGAGCCTTATAAAGGTGATAAATTTGACGGTACAAAAGAATCCTTAATTAATGATACTGCTTTAGGATGTAATGCTGAAAATGATATGTCCCGTGAAAGAGCTTATTGTGCCGCACTTATACAAATGAATAATTGGAAAATTCCTGACGACTATTTTTACAAGTTCTAAAAACATTTTATTTATCTTTTTTACATAATTGTAACTATTTTTGAAAAAATTTGAAAAATATTGTACAATAATGAAAAAGGGATAAAAGAATGGCAGAAGTTATTGATACTCAATTAGTGTTAGACGGCAAAGATCTTATCAGAAAAGGATTAGATTATCTTAATGATAAGAATTATGAGGGTGCTAAATATAATTTTTTAGAAGCACAGAAAAAATTTACGGCTCTTAAATCATCGGATTACATTTCAATCTGTATGAGTTTAGCAGCAATGACAACTTACTTTTTAGACAAAAATTCATTTAAAGCTGTTTTGCAAACCATAAACGATGCGGTTTATATGGCTCAATATTCAAAAAGCAATACTGCAAAACTTTTTGCGGAATTGGCTCAGGGCAATATAAATTTTGATGAACATAACATTGATGTTGCACTTCTTCACTATAATAATGCAAAAGAGCTTGCCTCTGATAATGATGAGTTCTTGATGACGGATTATATAAATGCCCGTATTAATCAGGCCCGGGGAGGTATGGATTTTTCTCTGCCTATGAAAAGCGACCCGCTTGTATCGCTTGTTAAAATAGGCCGTTCAATTACAGCTCTTACAGATATAAATGTTTTGTTGAAAGTTATAGCGGAAGAAACAAAAAATGCTATTCAGGCTGACAGATGTACTGTATTTATTCTTGATAAGGAAAAAAATGAACTATGGTCAAAAGTCGCACTTGGTATGGAAAGCCAGGAAATACGCTTTCCTGCTGACAGAGGTCTTGCCGGATATGTTGTTCAAACCGGCGAAAGTGTAAATATTGCAGACGCTTACAGTGACCCGAGATTTAATAAAGATGTTGACAGCAAATCAGGTTATCATACAAAATCAATTCTTTGTATGCCTATCAAAAATAACAATCAGGAAATTATCGGTGCGTTTCAGGTATTGAATAAAATTGACGGAGTATTTACAAAAAACGACGAGGATTTGCTTGTTGCAATCGGGGGAAGCGCTAGTATTGCACTTGAAAATGCGCAGCTTTTTGAACAGCAAAAAGAACTTTATAAAGAACAAAAACAATTGTTTGAAAGCTTTATTGATACTCTTGCAACATCAATTGATGCCCGCGACAAAATTACAGCAGGTCATTCAAGCAGGGTTAAACTATATGCAATGCTTATTGTTGACGCGTTGAATATGGATCAGCACGATAAAGAAATTATTGAAAAAGCGGCTATACTTCATGACATAGGAAAAATTGGAATTCGCGATGCCGTACTGCAAAAAGAAGGCAAGCTTACCCCTGAAGAATATGCTCATATCCAGCAGCATGTTAGGATTACACATGATATACTGGAGAAAATTCATATGTCTGACGACTTCAGGCTGATTACAGATATTGCCTGCTCCCATCATGAAAAATGGGATGGAACCGGTTATTACAGACATTTAAAAGGGGAGGATATCCCTTATGGAGGCAGAATTCTTGCTGTTTCCGATGTGTTTGATGCTATTACATCTAAGCGTCATTACCGTGACAAAATGCCTATTAATAATGTGATAAAAATTCTTATTAACGATTCCGGATCTCATTTTGATAAGAGTATTGTTGATATTTTTCTGGCAATTTCTGTTGACAAGATAATCAATGTATTTTTAACAGAAAGTCATATTCAGTTTAAAGATGAGGATAGAGAGCTATTGAGTCATTATAATCTTTTAGATATATATAATTTTATAAATGATGAAAGTTCTGATAAAAAGCATGTAGTAGATTTGTTTAATCACTATTATGCGGGTAATGAGGTTTAATGTTAAAAAAATGTTTCAGTTTAATAATTGTATTTACAGCATGTGCCGCAGGTGCAGGTGCAGTTAATATTAATGACTTTATTAAACCCGCAAATCCTCTTGAGCAGGCTTTGCCTGTTGAACGGGATTTTTTTCCTATTCCTCAAAAAGCCACTTTAACTAAAAATGATATTCATAACCAGTATGCAATTGCATTAAACAGGTATATTCAAAGTAATGTAAAGTCTTCTTATGCAGATTTTGAAGTTCTTATAGAGAGCGTATCTCCGCTTGATTATATTTATCTGCAAATGTCTGAAAAAATGGCTGACCTCGGGTTGTTTAATTTATCAGAACTTGCATTATCAAAACTTACTGATGATGATATATCGTATATGTTTGCTGAAGATGTAAAACACTTTTATTTTCCGGCTGTAAAACTTTCTAAAGATGTTGAAATATATTTGGCGGAAATGTTTTCTAATATTGTATATAATGACCAGAGCAGGGAAGTTACGGCGGAACTTGTGAAAAACATAACTCTTCTTGAAAAATATGATTATGCAAATTATATTGCGGCTCTCGGTTATTTAAAATCTAATAATATACCCGAAGCAGAAAAATATATTAATATCGCTGTTTCTAAAAATCCCAAAAATCTTAACTATAAAAAATTAAAAGCTGAAATTCTTGCTCAGTCTAAAAAACCCCAGAATGCTCTTAAAATTGTTGCTGAAATAAAGTCACAGCACCTTTTGACTTATGAATTTAAAAGAAAAGTCAATTCTATTGAGGAGTATATCCTGTATAAAACGAAAAAAAATGAATTTGAGAAGAAATATCACCTCGCATACTATTTTTATTACGAGAATGAATTAAATAAGGCAATGCGGACTCTACAGACTGCGTTTAATACCAAAAAAAGCAATAATAAAAATGTATACGCTCTTTTATCACGTGTATATTATGATATGAAAGAATATGAAAAGGCAGAAGATAATGCATTAAAAGCATACAAGCTTGACCGTTCGAATGCAATAGCATTGCTTGTACTGGGGGATATTACAGCAAGAAAAAATGATTATAAAAATGCTTTAAAATATTATGAAGCCGCAGCAGCAAATGATAAAATCTCATATCTTCCTGAAATTCGTGTGGCTGAAACTTACCAGAAGTTAGGTAAACCAAAAAAAGCATATGATATATTTTCCCGTGTCTTAAGAAATCATTCTGATTCATGCGAGGCGTATTATCACATGGCTTTGCTGGATAAAAGCAGAGAAGTTGAATATCTTAAAAAATCAGTTGCGGTGAATTCACAGTTTAAAGACGGCTGGATAGACCTTGCAAGGATTGAAATATCAAAAAATAAACTTGATAAAGCGTCAAGCTATCTTGCAATTGCAAAATATATTGACGAAAACGATTTTAGATATTATTATTATCAAGGACTTGTTTATAAAAATAAGGGTTTGGTAGGAGATGCCAAACGAAGTTTCAGAAAAAGTCTTATGTTAAACCCTGATTACTCACCTGCAAAAGAGGAACTGAGCATATGAAACAAAACATACTTATTGTAGAAGACCATGAATTAACAAGATTTGGATTGAAGACAACATTTGAAGGTGTTGACTATGTCGGCGAAATTTATGAAGCAGATTCTGCTGAGAATGCACTTGAAATCTTTAATAACAATCATGTTGACATAATAATTATGGATTTGGGATTACCTAAGATGAACGGTATTGAAGCAACTAAACAAATTCGCAGCTCTAATAAAGATGTGAAAGTTATCATGCTTACTTCTCATAATGATGAAAAAGAAGTGCTTAATAGTTTAAAAGCCGGGGCAAATGCTTATTGCTCAAAAGAAATTAATCCGCAGAGACTTGTTCAGGTTGTTCAATCTGTAGCAGACGGTGCTGCATGGTTTGATCCGAGCGTTGCTCATATAGTTTTAAAAGCAAGTTCAAACTCACCAAGCTTTGATACGGAAAATAATCGTAAAGATTATGATTTGACATCCCGCGAAGCCCAGATTTTAAAACTTATGACAGAAGGCTACAGCAATATGGAAATTGCACAAATGCTTGTTATAAGTATTAATACAACAAAAGCTCATGTTGCGAATATTTTGCAGAAATTAGAAGTTGATGACAGGTTACAGGCAGCATTAAAAGCTCTTAAAAATAAAATTGTTTAAAGGAGTTTTATGACAACTGTTTTATTAGTTGATGATAACCCTAAATATTTAAAAGATGCGCTTCCGTATTACGGTTATGAGGTTCATACAGCAATGGACGGAGTTCAGGCAATGCGCCTGCTCGAACATAACAGATTTGATATCATTCTGCTTGATGTAATGATGCCGAATATGAACGGATGGGATACTTTAAAAGAAATCAGAAAAAATGTTGAAACTAAAGATGTTCCTGTTATAATGATAACAGCAGTCAATGAAGAACAAAAAATGGTTGCAGGCCTGAAAAACGGTGCCGACGATTATATTATAAAGCCGTTTATCCTGCCTAATCTTCTGGCACGTATGGAAGCTGTTTTAAGACGTTCAAGACGTCAAGCTAAAGAAATTATTCCCCATAATTTACCGTTTAGTTCCGACGAGCCCTTGCAATCATTAACCACACGTGAAAAAGAAGTGCTTAAAATGGCTGCAAAAGGTTCAAATAATAAAGAAATAGCTGAAAAACTTGTACTTAGTGAAGTTACTGTAAAAAGTCATATGAACAGTATCTTTAAGAAACTAAAGGTGACTAACAGAACACAGGCCGTTTTACTGGCTATGCAGCTGAATTTGATTGAAAATTAAGGAGAATAGAATGATAGATTATACAAAAGAAGAATTAGTAGATTTACTTCAAAAAAATCCGGAAAAATTTAACGAATGGAAAGCTGAACAAGAAGAAGTTGATCTTAGCGAAGTCGACTTTTCAGGTATGATTTTAAGAGAAATTGATTTTTCTGATGCAGACTTAAACTCAAGTTCATTTGCTGATTGCAGTTTATCTTTTGTAAATTTTACAAATGCGGATTTGACATCTGTTGATTTTACCCGTGCTGGCGTTCTGGAATGTGATTTTACTGAAAGTTTATTAACAGGTGCTGATTGCAGTTATGCTGAAATGACTTATTGCAACTTTACCGATTGTGATTTGGCAGGCTGTATATTTTCAGAAAGCAACTTAAGCAATTCGGATTTTACAGCGTCTTATAACCTGAATGCATCAAGATATGATGATGACACCATATGGCCAGATGATGATTTGCTTCCAGAGGATTTTGATGTAACTAGTCATCAGGACTTATCTTCATTAAAAGATGATGAAGATTCATCAGTTGGAGATTATTAAAAAAAACGGGTTTAAACCCGTTTTTTTATGCTGATTTTGTATAACCATATAATGCAGTTTTGCGCTTTTTAATTTTTCTTATTAAAGATTTACCTTTTTTCATATTAGATAATTTTAATATTGTTCTTTCGCTTGATTCTTCTGTTGATGTATTAAGACCGCTAAGAGCTGAGTATGCTTGCATAACCTGACTGCCTGCACTCAGTGTATCAGTTCCTATGTCTGTTATTGTGTCCATTCTTTCCTGTCTTTTTGTTTTAATAGCTTTTGCATCGCTGATACTTTTTGAAAAATCACCTGAAGATACTTCTTCACCGTTAACAAGGTATTTACCGTCTTCTGTAATTTCAAATCTTTCACCGGCAATTTTTTGGCTTTTGCCGACTTCTAATCCTTCTTTTTGGGCAGTATTAGCAGCCGCAACAACTTTTGCATCACCGATACTTTTTGAAAAATCACCTGAAGATACTTCTTTACCATCAACAATATATTTGCCATCTTCTGTAATTTCAAATTTTTTACCAGCAATTTCTGTGCTTTTGCCGACTTCTAATCCTTCTTTTTTAGCTGCGTTAGCAGCTAACTCTTTTTGTTCCGGAGTGACAGGAGATTTATCCGGTTCTTGTTCAGGTTTATCACCTGTTTCAGAAGTAGCTTCAACTTCAGTTTCAGCGTTTTCGTTTGTGGTATTTTCATTAACTTCTGTTTCATTGTCAACATTAGAAGTCTGAACTTCATCTGTTTGTTCCGGCTGGTTATTATTATCTGTTGAACGAGCTTCATCTATTTGTTCTTGTGTATTTTTTGATGTGTCTGTAGATTGTGCGTCTTCGATTGCTTTTTGTGTTTCAGGATCGATCTTTGTGTCATTACTTTCTGTTGCTTCCTGAGCTCTTGCAATTGACTCTTCTATTTCAGCATTTTGTGCAGAGTCTTCATTTAAAACTTTGGTGTCATTGTTAGGTGCTGAATTGTTAGCTGCTTGAGGGTCTTTATTTTCAGACTCATCCGGATTTTTCTTTTCATCTGCTTTATCAGTGTTATTTTTAGGTTCTTGGTCTTTCTTATCAACATTTTTGTCATCTTTAACTTCATCTGTCTTTTGTTTATCATTATTATCATTTGTTCTGGCTGTGTCTTTTTTATTTTTTGCTGCATCAGAAATCTTCATACCAATCTGGCTTAATGAAGCAGCAGCGGATATAGAGAAACCTACAGCATTCAGAATATTTTCAAATTTACCAGTTTCTTTACCTTGAGCTTGTTTTACAAGAGCACTTATTTGTGCGGTAGTTGTAGCTGTTGAACCAACTGCTTGAGCAATCTGTGTAACTTTTCCAAAGGTAGATGCTTGTGAGAATGCTGATTTGGTTGTTTCGGTTGCAGCTTTGCCAGCAGCATCAGCGATGGGCTTTCCTGAAGCATCTACTTTCATTTGTTTGCCATTAGTAAATCCTCCGGCTACATTTGTTAAAACAGAAGCGGCACCTGCAATTTGTGAAACTGTATTTAACCAGCCGCTTTGTTCTTTACCTGCAAGAGTCTGGCTTTGCGCGACAGTATCTGTAGCAGCACTTACAATATTAAGGCCTGCTCCTATAGCTTGAGTTGTATTTGCTACTGCTTGAGTACCTGCTTCTGCAGCTGCACCTGCACCTGGGATAAATGATGTTGCTATCTGAATGGCAGCCATACCCATTGTCATAAATGCCTGTTCAAAGTTGCCGTTTGCCACTAATATTGTTGCTTTTAATACAGTGCAAGCCAGCATACCATTGGTACCAATGTCAACCATCAGGCTGCCTGCTGCAACCAAGGGTGCTCCTGCTCCAAAAGGTATTGCAGCACCTATTGCTATTAATATGGTACCTGCAGACATTGTTATTGAGAATAAGTTATTAATGATACCAACTGCTGAAAGTGATTTTTGAACTTTAGCTTGTTTTTGCTGTTCTACTTTTGCGTTTTCTTTAATAACTTTTTCTTTTTCTTTTGCAAGTTTTTCAAATTTTTTGTGGCGTTTTCTTGAGGTTGTGCTTATTTTTCTTACTTTTGTCTGATTTACATTTAATTTTTGGTCTAAAGCTTTAAACCTTGAAGAAATAGTTACAACTCTTGCCTGATTTGTTTCCAAAGTAGAAGTGTCATCACCGGATACAGCAGTATCGTTTTGTTGGACACTGCCTGTAAGCAATCCTCCTTGTTGTCCTCCTTGAGCAGGAGCAGCCTGAGCCTGCTTGTTTTGAGAAGATTCCTGACGTGCGATTATTTCTTCATTTTGAGCATTTAATACTTCAAATTCTTCTGCAAGCTGTTGTTTTTCCTGCATTATTCTTTGAGATTCTTTTGCGATTTTATCAAGCTCTTTCTGGTCTTTCTGCATGTTTTTTTCAACAGCTTTCATCTCTTTTTCGAGTTCTTTTTCTGTTTTTTTAGTTTCGGATTCCTTTTCTATAGAATCAGCGTTTTCTTCTTCTGTGTCTTTTTGCATATTATCAACATTCTTTTGTGCAGAATCTGTTGACATTTCTTCTTCATCATCAGATTTTTCAGCACCATCTTTATTTTCTGATTGTACAGGTGCTGCGGCACCAGTTACTGATGATGTTTCATCTTTGCTGCCTTCAGATATTGTTGTCGTTGTTGATTCTTTAACTGTTTCGTCTGTTATATCAGCTTCTTTGTTGCTTACACTTACAGTTTTAACATCTTCTGTGTTCTCTGTCTCTACAGATTTATTTAAGGTTTCTGTTTGTTTTGATTGTTCAATTGTATTTACAGCTGAGTCTTCAGTTTCATTTTTGTTAACTTCTGAAGAGTTTGCTTCATTTTTTGTTTCTTCACTGTCACCATTTTCAGCAGAGTTATCTTCACCTTGTCCTGCAGATACAGGGGTTATTGCTTCTATATTGGTGCTTGATTGTATTTCAATCTGGTTTTGTCCGATTGAAGATTTTGCTTGAGAAGTAGTTTCGTTTGTATTTTTGTACAACTCGTTATTTACTTCGCCTAATTCTTTTGCGGCTGTACCGCTTGCAATTGCCATCAAGCCGATTGCGTATATATACATTAAAAAGAATACAGGCGGAACCAATCCGGTCAATTCAATACCGATTTGTTTAGTAATTGTTCCGTAGTCTATCGCTTGAAGTCCGTCAAGTTTTTTATTTTTTAACAGTTGTTCAAAACCGTCAATTTTAGATAGTGACTGGAATAATTTTTGCTGACTTTCATTACCTGTAGTTTCTAACTTTTGTCCTAATTTTTCAAGGGTTTGGTTATCTTCTTCAGTAAATTCTTCTTCAGGTTCATTTTCTGTTTCTTCAGCTGCTTGTTGAAGTTTTTCTGCATCTGTTTCATCATTTATATTTTCAATTGTATTCTTGCGTGTTTCTTGTTTTTCTTCTGCTTTTTCTTTCTTTTCTGTTAGTCTGTCATATTCTTCTTTAGTAGAAGTCATTTCATTGACAACTCTGTCGGTCAAGTTTTGACTTTTATTTTTTTCTTTTTGGGTTTGTTCATCAATTAATTTGAGTTCATTCATAGCATACAGAGAAGTAAAGGTTTCTTTTATACTTTTACCTGAAAATACTACAGCCTGTCCTATAAGGCCTACACCATTTTGTTCAAGGTTGTATCTGTCGTTTTCTGCCTGGGTCATATCAGGAAGTGCATCTACTTCTTCATTAATTTCTTCTGTAGTTTTATTGTAGTCATCGCCAAGAACTTCTTTAGTATTGCTTATTGTTTCTGTTGAAGTTTGTGTAAAAATTTCTGCAAAGTCATATAATGATGCATACTGGTTCATCATTAATTGATTATTTAAAGTGTTTGAGAATTCTATTAAATTATTACCGTTATCAAGGGCAATTTTAGCAATATCTTTACCTTTTGCACCGTATAAAAGATCCTTTGTTTCACCCGTAGTTACATCAAATTCTATTGCAGAGGCAGTATTCTTGGCTTTATAACCTTTTTCAATCTGTGCAAGTTCTTTTGCTGTATTTACGGTATCATCACCAAGTTCAATATTTTCTTTAATGTCATTGTTAAGACCATCCATTGAGTTCATTAGTTCTTGAAGGTCGTCAGCTGATGCCTGAATGTCTGTTACAAGGTCTCCGTCTTTACCGTTAAGCATGGAGCCTAATTCTTTAAAACGTTTTTGTTCTGCTTCTGTTAGCTTGTCACCTTTTTTTACTTTTGCAGAAATTTCATCCCATTCTTTTGTCAATTCTTCAATCTGTTTTAAAGAATCTTTCTTAGTCGTCTCTTGTTCTTGTTTGATTTTTTCGGCTCTTTTTACTGTCTCTTGAAATTCATCAAACTTTTGACTGGTAGTAGTTTCGGCATTTTGAGATTTGTTGCTTAAAGTTTGTGTTTTTTTCTGCAATTCTTTTAATTCAGAATTCTCTGAATTTTCGCCTGTTCCTTCAGTTGTCTCTACAGTGTTGGAATCTTCATTGATTTCATAAGCAGTCACATCACTATCTTGCATGGAGTGTGCCCATGCAAGCACTTTTGCAGGAATTAGTACACCGTTTGCTTCCATCTGAATGATTTCTTCATAAGTATATCTAGCCCATTGTGCAGTCTCTGGGTCATTAATTATAGATGATAAGCCGGAAAAGGAAGAATTATTTACTATAGATGAATTTTTTTTCAAACAAATTTCTGCGTAATCGACCCAGTCTTCTTCTGTAAAATTTTTAAATTTAGAATATTTATCTTTATTGGAATTGTACATGGCCTTGAGTTCTTCAACTTTTGCTTTAACTCTTTCTTCATGGGCCTTTTCACATTCTTCTTGGTATGCAAGAGCTTCCTCGTCCGTTTCAAACGAAGAACTAATGCCATATTTCTGTCTTAGTTCGCTAATTTTAAGAACCATGTGTACCCTTTCCTTTGTATAAAATGACGGTATTTATGGCTTCAGACTTTAAAAAATATCGGTGTTTGTTACATAATGTAACAAAAAAGAGCCGGTATTCCGGCTCTTTTTATATATGATTGAAATATAAAATTATAAATGTTTTTCAACATTAGAAAGAATTGTTGATTTTGGCATTAAACCTACAAGTCTTTCAACGGCTTTTCCGTCTTTGAATACCAGAAGGCTTGGAAGTCCGCTGATTGCATAATCCTGAGCTGTTTTTAAATTTTCATCGGTATTGACTTTAACAACTTTAACTTTATCTCCTAATTCATTTGAAACTTCATCCAAAATAGGTCCGAGTTTTCTGCAAGGTCCGCACCATGGCGCCCAAAAGTCTACAACAACAGGCTTTTCAGAATTCAAAACTTCTTGTTCAAATGAAGAATCGTTGATTTCTATTGCGTTTGACATAATCTCTCCTTTTCCTTTTTACATGGGCTATTTTATCACAGAATTTTTTTTTGTGCTATTATCTTAATAGATTGCAATAGGATAACAAAATGGCAAGAAAGAAAGTAATTGAAATAGTTCTTGATACAGAGACTACCGGATTGGATTATACTAAGGAGAAGATGGTTGAGTTTGCCGCAGTCAGGTTAGAAAACGGCAAGATTAAAGATGAATATCAAACTCTAATAAATCCAAAACAGCACATTAGAAAATCAAGTATAGCAATTCATGGCATAACTGCCGAGATGGTGGAAGATGCGCCGACAGAAGAAGAAGTTATGCCCAAAATTCTTGAGTTTATAGGGGATTACCCGATTGTTGCCCATAATGCGATTTTTGATTATACATTTTTAAATGAAGCAAGCATAAGGACTACCGGTAAAGGAATTGATAATCCCAGAGTAGATACCCAGCAGATGTTTAAAGAGGTTTATCCGGAACTTGAGGCGCATGGGCTTGAAGCGTTAACCAGAAAATTCAATGTTGAACTTACAAATCACCATAGGGCAATGGCTGATACTATGGGACTTGCTCTGGCTTATCCAAAATTGAAAAAACTTTATCTTCAAAAATATGACTGGGAAGTTAAACAGCTTGACAATGTTGAATATTTATTTGAAAGATTTTTAAGAATACAGCAGACAGTGAGCACTCTGCAATCAGAGTTACAGGATTTAAAATCGGTATTCAAACTTTATTTTGAACAAGGCGGCCAGCCTATTACTTCGCAGTCTGGAGATATTTTGACATACAGTTCAAAGCATACTTTTTGTTATGATTTAGCTGAAATAAAAGAAGTTTTGGATGAGCTGGGTGCATTTGAAAAAGCTGTAAAGCTTAATACAGGGTTTATTGACCGTTTGGTTTGCGGTCATAGTCTTGATGAGGAAAAAAGGGACATTATTAAAAATGCCCGTCAGGAACTTACAGAAACCAGAAATATACAAATTATAAGGAATAAGTAGTTATGGGATTGAAAGAATTTTTTAAAGAACCTCCTGTTCAGCCTGTTATAGCTGATGAGGGAAAAGTTAAGTCAATGTATTCACATTGGCGTCTAAGAATTTTTTATGCCTGTTTTATAGGCTATACAGTATTTTATTTGTGTAAGAAAAATATTGCTGTAGCGTTACCGGGCATTATGGATGAATTTGGCTATTCGGCAACAGAATTGGGTTTGCTTGGCAGTTCGCTTTATTTAACTTACGGTATCGGTAAATTTGTTAATGGCGTTTTGGCCGACGGTTCAGATGTAAGAAAGTTTTTCCCGACAGCTTTGTTAATGACAGCACTTGCTAATATTTTGTTTGCTCTGGCTCCTAATGTAGTGGGTATGCTTGGTTTGGACACCAAAATGACAGCTGTAGTATTATTGTGGGTGCTTGCATTCTTATGGGGTGTAAGCGGCTGGTTTCAGTCTGCCGGATTCCCCGCTGTTGCAAAGAGTTTAACATACTGGTATTCAAATTCCGAACGCGGAACAAAATGGTCCTTATGGTCATGTTCTCACCAAACAGGAACTTTTTTAAGCTTTATATTAGCAGGACACATTGCTGCACATTTTGGCTGGAGGGCGGCATTTTTAGTTCCTGGTGTTTTAGCCGTAATAACAGCTTTATGGCTTTATGAAAGATTACGCGACAGACCTCAGTCACTTGGTCTTCCGGATGTTGAGGAATACAGAGATGAACCCGTCAAAGTACAATCCTGCGATGATAAACAGGCTGAAGACAATATGAGCTATGTCCAAATATTTAAAAAATATGTTTTATGCAACAAAACTATCTGGCTGCTTGCAATTGCATATGTATTTGTTTATATCATCAGATTTGGTGCCGAAGACTGGATGATTATGTATTTGAAAAATGCTAAAAACATTGAGCTTAAAGATGCAACAAACATGATTGCTTCGCTGCCTTTGGTTGGTATTTGCGGTACTGTTTGCGCGGGCTTAATTTCCGATAAATTATTCAAAGGAAAAAGAGCTCCAGTTAATTTGATATATTTAGTTGGCGTAATTATAGCGATAATTGCGTTAAAATTTAATACAATTAATGCTTTAAATTACGTTATAATTGGTCTTTTAGGGGCATTTACGTATGGTCCTCAAATGATGATAGGCGGACTTTGTGCGGTAGAAAGCAGTTCTAAAAAAGTTGCATCAGCCGCTTCCGGTTTTACCGGTACATTCGGTTATATCGGTGCATTTCTTTCTGCTACAGGTACAGGCTATCTGGTTGATAAGCTGGGTTCAAACGGTAATGAAAACTGGGACGGCGCAATCTATTTCTGGCTTGCGTCAGGTATTATTTGTTTGATTATATGCACAATTCTTGCAATTGATGAATATAAAAAAGACCACAGAAAAGCATAAATGAAAAGCGGTCTTTAAAGACCGCTTTTTTAATGCAGAAATTTTTTTTCATTGTATAATGTTTCTATGAACAAAAAATTATATGTTATTTCAGGTTCATCAGGTGTCGGAAAAGGCACTGTTTTAAAAGGTTTTCTTGAAAGAAATCCGCATTACATGCTGTCGATTTCCTGCACTACACGCAAGCCCCGCCCCGGCGAAGTTGACGGAGTAAATTATTTCTTTTTGACTAGAGAAGAGTTTAAAGACTGTATTGAAAATGATAAGTTTCTTGAGTGGGCGGAATTTGCCGGAAATTTCTACGGTACTAAGAAAAAATATATTAATCAATGTCTTGAAGAAGGTAAGGATATAATTCTTGAAATTGATACCCAGGGTGCGTTACAGGTTAAGAAAAGAATGCCTGAGGCTGTTTTGATTTTTATTTGCCCGCCGTCTTATGAAACACTGGAAAACAGGCTGCGTGGTCGTCATACCGAAGATGAAGCAACTATTAAAAAACGTCTTGACCAGGCTAAAATTGAACTTGAAAGAGCACAAAGCTTTGATTACAGAATCGTTAATGATGACCTTGAAACAGCAATAAAGTCACTTGAGGATGTAATAAACAAGGAGTGTAATAATGCTTAGCGGCAAAAATATTTTAATAGGCATAACAGGCGGGATTGCCGCTTATAAGATTTGCGAACTTATCAGGATGTTTAAGCGGTACAATGCAAATGTAAGGGTTATTTGCACCCCTAATGCAATGAATTTTGTTACCAAACTGACGCTGCAAAATTTAAGCCAAAATGAAGTCGGCATTGAAGAGTTTGAAATTCCTGATTATAAACCCGAGCATATTTCTTATGCTGATGAAGCCGATATTATGGTTATTGCACCTGTGACAGCCAATACAATCGGAAAAATTGCCAACGGGCTTTGCGATAACCTTTTGACCTCTGTTGTAAGTGCATTTAAAAAGCCTGTTATCATTGCACCTGCTATGAACTGTAATATGTGGGAAAACGGGATTATTCAGGAAAATATAGAAAAGCTTCGTAAATTTGGTTATGAAATTGTTGATCCGGAAAGCGGATTTTTGGCATGCGGTTCTGAGGGAACAGGAAGACTTTGCAGTCTTGAGAAGATTTTTGACAGAACAGTTGAGATTTTGAATTCTAAAAAAAAACTTTTGAATAAGAAAATTGTAATTACAGCAGGCGGTACAATCGAAAATATTGATCCTGTAAGATACATTTCAAATTACTCATCGGGGAAAATGGGTATTGCACTTGCTGATATTGCAAGTTCTCAGGGGGCTGAAGTTGTTTTAATTTCAACGGTTGATGTCAGCCGCGGTTATAAAGTTGTTAAGGTTAAATCAGCTCTTGAAATGCAGGAGGCTGTAGAAAATGAATTTGATACGGCAGATTGTGTAATTATGGCGGCAGCGGTCGCGGATTACAGGGTGAAAAATATTGCCTGTCAAAAAATGAAAAAGACATCAGAGAATGAAATTACTATAGACCTGATTAAAAATCCAGATATTCTAAAAGAAATTTCAGAAAAGAAAACTTCGCAGATTGTTGTGGGTTTTTGCGCGGAAAGTGAAAACTTAATTGAAAATGCTAAAGAAAAAATCGTGAAAAAAGGCTGTGATTACTTAATTGCAAATGACATTTCACGTAAAGATATAGGATTTTCAAGTGATTTTAACGAAGTAACTATTTTAAGCAAAAATGGTGAGATGAAAAAACTTGAACGGGCAGATAAAAGACAAATTGCAAAACAAATTTTTGAGGTGATTTATGGACAAAAATGCGATTGTACAGATAATAGAGAATTTTGCACCTCCAAGTCTTGCTGAAAGCTGGGACTGTTCAGGATGGATTGTTGAAACAGGTAAAAAAGAGATTAAAAGGGTTATGCTTGCTTTGACAGTTACAGAGGATATTGTTCAACAGGCATTGGTAAACGGCTGTGATATGATAATTTCACATCATCCTTTATTTTATGTGCCATTAAATTATAAAGATATTGATATTTACTGTGCTCATACTAATTTAGACAAGGCATACGGCGGAACAACTGATGAGTTAATTCATCTTTTAGAATTGCCAAAAGGCAAGATAGCAGGCGAGTTTTTGCGCATTGCGAATTACAAAACAAAGGTTTTGGATTTCGCAGAAAAATTATGCAAAATTTCTGATAATGTAAGGGTTGTAAATAATAAAAATGTTCAGGAAATAGAAAAGATAGCATTTTGCGCTGGAAGCGGATCTGAATTTATTGAGGATGCTGTTGAACAAGGAGCGGATGCATTTGTTACAGGAGACATAAAGTTCCACACTGCAGTTGAAAGCCCTGTAATATTGTTTGATATAGGGCATTTTGAAAGTGAAATTCCTGTGTTGAAAGTTTTTGCCGGACTATTAGAAGAAAAAATTGAAATAATATTTGCTGACGAAAAAAGTCCGTTTAAATCAATTTAGAATATTGACAATGAAATTTCAGCGGTTAGAATATTAAATGTACCCGATATTGGGGCGTCGCCACAACAAACAAGGTGAAGAATGAACCGTAGTTTGATGGGTGCAAAGCTCCGGCAGACTTAACGAAGAATGAGTTTTAGTCTGACGTTTGATAAAATAATATGCAGGGTTGACAATTTAATATAATGGGGCGTCGCCAAGTGGTAAGGCAGCGGGTTTTGGTCCCGCCATTCGGAGGTTCGAATCCTTCCGCCCCAGATTAATAGGATAATAAGCCCTTTTGATAAACATATCAAAGGGCTTTCTTATGTCATAGCTTAGGTTTTGACCATCTAAATAAAAGTTCGGGAATACTAATTTTAAAATCTTGCGTTTTGTGTCAATTCCCGAACTTTTGAACAAAGAATAAGAACGAGAAGCCACATCTAACAAGTATTCTACGGTAATTTCAAAGTCATCATTTGCATCGTTAATTTTAGTAATTTGTGATTGAATATTGTCTTTTAAAATGGATAATTCTTTTTTCTTTTTATCATATTCATCCTTAGTAATACTCTCATCAATATATAAGTTTAATATTCTATCGGATTTCTTTTCAACGGATTTCAAATCATTTACTAATTTATCCATATATGTTTGTGAATAATCGGATTTAGCCTCTATTGCGTTTTTAAGTGTAGATTTTAATTGTTCAAGTACATTTTGGGGAAATACCATAGAATTTAAGACTTTTTCTACTTCTTGTAATGCTACTGTTTCATTAATTTGCTTACAAGTACAACCTTCTTTTGAATTTGGTCTTAAATACACATATTTACCTTTTTTAAGTTCAGGAGTAACAGTACAACCACAATTTTTACACTTAATCATTCCTTTAAATATAAAATCGGTTTTAGTAGTGTTAGAACGATTGCGATGACGCCCATTTCGGACATCATCGCATTTTTCAAATAATTCTTTATCAATCAATTTTGGATATATATGTTTGTATTCTTGACCTTTATATCGGGCAACCCCATAGTAGAACGGATTTTTTAAGATTTGTTCTATCTGACTTACCGATAAATAAGTATCAGATTTTGTTTTGTTCTTTAATCCCCATTCTATAGTCTTTTTTCGGATTTCCTGCATTGAATATAAACCAGTTGCATATTCTTCAAATATCCGTTTAACTAAAAATGCTCTATCATGGTCAAGTATAATATCGGTTTTCCCTCTGCCATCATTCTTATTCAAATAACCGATAGGTGCAGTTCCTGTAATTTTACCTTTTTGTCGCATTCTTTCAAATGACCTTCTAACATTATCAGAAATACTATTAGTATAACTTTCTGCCATCATAATATACATTTGATAAACCATTAATTGCGAACTATTTGAATTTGCATCTAATACTTGACCTTCTACATGGAAATGTAGTATTAATTTACCTTTTCTACGCAATTCGTCTATTATAGGCATTTCTTTAAAGCTTCTTTGGAGTCTATCAACTTTATCACAAATAAGTGATATTGGTTCCTTTTGTTTTTTTATGAAATTTATCATTTCATAAAATTTTTCTCTTTCACCTCTTGTAGAACTTTCTACAATAGTAAATTCTTTGATAATTTCAAGATTTTTTCTTTCGCAATATGTTCTTAATCTTGCTAATTGAGCATCAATAGAATACCCCTCTTTTTGCTCTCTGCTTGATACTCTAACAAAAATAACGGCTTTGTTTCCATTTGCATTTTTCACTTCTAAACTATTCATTGTTTTATCCTCTTTAATCGCCTCTACTATACCATGACCTTTTCGGCGTGCAAAGGTCAATACATTATTTTTTGTGGATTCTTTTTTATAATCCCAATCATCATAGGCATAAGCCAAATTGTTTCTATACCACATTATTCTAACCTTTCTTCTTATTTTACTAATCTTTTATATACTTTAATAGGTTTAAATCCTAAGCGGAGTCATTCTTTGAAGTTTTGTCCTTACATTTCTAAATTGTTTTAACAAATAATTATCTTCAAGATTTAATAGTTCAATATCCTTTGCAAATCTATTCAATTCCGCCTGCTTAATCTGTTCTTTCAAATATCTGCAACCGTTATTGTTAATAGTTGCCATAATTCCTACGATTTTTAAGGTTTTTTGTTTATTAAAACCGGCTAAAGCACATTTTGAAAGAATTACACTATTATCATTATTTGATTGGCAAACAATATAAATAGATTTTTCTATAAATTCATGCCAGAAATAATTTAAAATTTTCTTTGATATATCAGTATTAAAGAGATTATTAAATGTTAAATCAGAATTTATATTACATTTTTCAAGTATAGATTTTATCTTTTTGGCTTTATTAAGCCTTACTTCCATTCTTAAAACTTCTCTGCCGTTTAATTTTGATAATAAATCTTGTTGTATAAGATTATCATTTTCAAATGCTCTTTTTTCGCTGATTATTGATTGCTTTAAATCAGATACTTTATCATAAAATGCTACTTCATAAGAATTTGTATGAAATCTAACTATTTGACCACCATTTTTATAATTAGTTTTTGCTATGTCAAGCCGTTTTGAAATATCTAATTTTTCAATAATTTTGATAAGACATGTAACTTGCGCATTTTCTAAATCAAAATTTTTACTGTAATGAATACTTACAACTTTTGCATGCTCTAAATTATCTCTTGATATTTCAATATCCAAAAACATTAATCTATCAAGTAATTCATCTAACACCCTGTTAAAATCATTGTTTTCTAATTCATCAAAGTTATTACCAAATAATAATTTAGGTGCTGAAAATTCAATATATAAATATTGTTCTTTGTCATAACCTTTTAAAACTGTTAATTTTGGTAAATATCTACCCATGCTCATCCAATATTTATCAGGATTACAAACACATTTAACACCTATTTTTATAGAATTTGTTACAGTTGGCATAAACATTTGCGGAGAATTTATTTTGCAATCTTTAACAGGCACACATAATTTAACAGTATCTAACATACTTCCCTCTCTTTCTTTTTTTGTTCTATATCTGTTTCAATAAGCAACTCAAATAATTCCGCAAGAACATTTAAAGATTCCGCATCAAGTTCTAACGACTTATTATCGTTGCAAATCTGTGTATGAAGTTTTTGATTTATATTCTTCATACACTCATTATGTGTTATGTTTTTGAATTAAGATATTGACAAAATCAAAGTTTAATTTTGTCCTAATATTTGACTACAAATATGCACCGCTAAATCTACATCAAATGCTTGAATTGTAAGACTTTCTAGTATTTGTTCAAAATCGCTACTATATAAGTTTTTGAATTTTGGACTATCATTTTTTTCATATCTTCTAACAAATTTTTTCATAGCTTCATAAGAATTAGTATCACAAGAATTATCTTGATTAAAAAAGTCTAATGCAAATTTATAATTCATGGCTTTATATGCGCAAAAATCAACAGTTGCATTACTTTTGCAAACATAATTTTCTTCAAAATATATATTTAATAATATTTGCGTTTCATAATCTAAATCTTTTATATATGTATCAAATGCCGTTTGTGCTTTATATTTTCCCAGTTTACATATCTTTTTTATTTCAGCTTTGTGTTGGCTTATGATACCTTTTGCAATTTCAATATGTTGCTTTAATTCATCTACATTAATTGGGTTTATCGTTCCATGCTCTTTTAGTTTTCTTCCCATACCTTTATTATATTTTGCACATTTTAATTGTTTTCGCTTTTCATTTAATTCTTTTGATAATTGACTATCGGCATCCCATATTTCACAATTCAATTTATATCTTGTATCAAGCCTATATACATCAATTAGGTTTTGAATATCAGATTTTAAATTGATTAAAATTTCTTTTGCATAGTTTAATGTGTAATTTAATATAAATAATATAATTTTAGCTTTATAGTCATTAATATCTGTTACATCTTTAAATTTAATAAAATCATTGTTATCATAGTAATCATTATTCAAATTTTGTAATTCTACATTTAATAACTTGTCTGTTTCAGATTTATAAAAATCTTTAATTATTTTATCCGATAATTTTATGCTGAAAATTTCATCAGATATTTCCCTATTATTAAAATAGTTAATAAGTAAATATTTTATTTGTAAAATATCCATTTCTACTTGATATTGAAATACTTTACTTGTATTAAAACAAACTAAAAAATCGTCAAAATCAGTAATCTGTAAAGATGAATAGTTAGGATTAATAATTTCAATTATTTTAATATTATCGGAAAATTGTTCTTTTCTTTTAAAACAATCTTCCTTAAAACTTTTAAAATCACCATCAAAAATAAAATTTCCAAATTTTATAAAAAATTCAGTATCAAATAACTCTTTAATTTTAGTGTTGAGTTTTAAATTATCCATAATATTTTTTACCTTATAAGCTACCCTATAATAGCAAAAATACAAGATTTTATAAAATCATACATAAAACAATACACAAAAAATCCTATACTGTTTTTTGTTATTTTTGGCTTTAAAAATTATGCTAAAAATTGTTTATTTTGATAATAGGATTCTATTAGTTTTATTGGCGTAACTGTTTTACACTAGAAATCATTTTATTTATATAATTTAATTCTTTAGTATTTAAATCCTGTATATTATGTGTAATATCTTTCTTTAATTGGTTGACAGTCTTTGTTGTATGTTCAAAATCAAATATATCCTTTATTTCAACTTCAAAAATTTCTGCAAGTTTAATCAAGTTATCATCATTAGGTCTTTGTTTACCACTTTCAATTCTTGTCAAATTAGACCGTTCCATATTAAGCATATCAGCCAATTCGCCTTGTTTAATACCTTTAGTAAGTCTTAATTCTCTGATTCTTAAACCTAGTTTTTTGTTAAAATTATTTCCCATAATACCCCTATTAATAGGATATTATTTATTAATAGATTTTGACACATTATATAATCGCACAATAGATTGACTTATGTATTGATATATAGTACATTTATTACAAAAAGTATTATTATATAGTGCTTTTTATATAAAAAATTGTTTTTACATGGAGTGTAAATGGTTACTAATATTGGAAATCAAATAAAAATTCAACTAACAAAACCACTTGTTGAATACATGTCATTAAAAAATAACTATATATGTAATACGGATTTAAAATCAAAAATTACATCAGAATTAATTAACTATTTAAAAATAGGTACAAGAATAAATGCTATAGAATATTTGTTGTCAGAAAATATAGGATATAATGAAGCAATCACACTTATAAAATACTGCGAAAATAATCTTAATTCTATAATTAAAGATTTGCCGGATTGTTGGTTTGAAGATTCAATGGGAGAACTTGAATTTGAGCCGATTCAATCATTATTTGATTGTAGTCAAGATTTTGATAGCAGATTAAATAATTATATTTTAGACATTGATTGTGATACTCTTGATATTACTAAAACACTTAAAGCAAAAAGTTTAAAAGATTTGCAATACAAAGCGGAAGAAACAATAAAAAATATTGCTGGTAAATGGTATAAAGAATTTCATAAATATCATGAAACTAGAGAAAATACAATTGTTTCTCAAATAAATCAAGAACAAAATAATATTTTCAATGTAGCAATTAAAAAACAAATACCTTTATTTGAATGGGATTCTTTAAAAGATAATTCGGAATTTATCTCTAATATTCCTATTGTAAAAAGACCTTCCTATCAAAAAATAAATATTGATTTAATACAAAAAGAATTAGAACATTTAGAAAATAATCCACCTCATTTCAATTACAATGATATATCTTTAATAAGAAAAATTTTTACCTTTATTGATGAATGTTTTAATAAAAAATATTTAATGCAGGAATGGGAAAATGAATGCAGACGAAAAAGAACACAGCTAAAAGAATCAAAAATAATAAATGCTGAAAGAGAACAAAAATTTAATGAGGAAATAGTAGAATATAGAGAATATCAGAATAAATTAAATCAAGAAAAAGAAGAATTTTATAATCGACTTGAAAACAAAAATAAAATAATTGAAGATATGAAAGAACTCATTAAAAATAGAGATGAAAAAACTGTTGAAAAATTTTTTAGGTATGTTCTACAAAATTCAATCTATCCAATATTATTTGAAAAAGATTTTGCAATTACATATAATAATCAAAACAACATTTTAGTAGTTGATTATTTTTTACCAAGTATAAATGATATTTATAATATACAAGCAATAAAATATGTTGCAACTAATGATGAATTTAAAATATCATATTTAAAGCCAAAAGAACTTGATAATTTATTTGATACTGTTATGTATCAAATTTGTATGCGTTCAATTTTTGAACTATTTACATCTGATAATGTAAATTGTTTGAATGCTATTGTTTTTAATGGTTATACAAAAGGTCTTGATAAATCAAACGGTAAAGAAAAAATTGCATGCATTTTGTCATTACAAGTATCTAGAGAAAATTTTAATAATATAAATTTCGATAAAATAGATGTAAAGTCTTGTTTTAAAGCCTTAAAAGGTGTTTCTGCTGTTGAACTTTCAACTCTCACACCGATAAGACCTATTTTACAATTTAATAAAGATGATGATAGATTTGTAGATGCCTACAATGTTATAGAACATGTAGAAGAAGGATATAATTTGGCTACAATGAATTGGCAAGATTTTGAAAATCTTGTTAGAGAAATATTTGAAAAAGAGTTTAGCCAAAATGGTGGAGAAGTTAAAATTACTCAAGCTAGTAGAGATAATGGAGTTGATGCTATAGCATTTGACCCAGACCCAATAAGAGGTGGTAAAATTGTAATTCAAGCAAAATGTTATACAAATATTGTTGGCATTTCTGCCGTACGAGATTTATTTGGCACAGTTCATAATGAAGGTGCTATTAAAGGTATATTGATTACTACATCAGATTATGGTGCTGATTCATACGAATTTGCAAAAGACAAACCTTTAACATTATTAAATGGTAATCATTTATTACATTTATTAGAAAAACATGGACATAAAGCAAGAATTGATTTGAATGAAGCAAAACAAATAAATAAAGAATTAGTAAGTGTTACATACTATGTTGAAAATAACGGTACAAATAATATGTTACATAAAGAAAATTGTATTTGGTTAAACAAAGAAAATGCTGTAAAAATAGGAGATTTTTCAAGTATGGAAAAAGCTTCTAAAACTGCTAAAAATCATTATTCTAAAATTGAAATATGTGAAAAATGTTGTGAAAGCATGGTAATTTACAATAAATAAAAGGCATGAATATGGAAAAAATTAACGAATATAATAACGAAATTATAAAGTATAAAAAATTATTACTGTTTCGTAAAAAATTACAAATTATTCTAATCATTACTTTCTTAATTAATGTATTATCTCCAATAATTGATATATTACCATTTTCAACATTCTCTATTTTAATAAGTCCAATAATAATAATTGAAAATTTGTCTAGTCTTTGTTTTTCTCTTACATTATTTGTTTTCATTATAAATTTTTGCAAATATGGTAGCAAGAAAAAAATAATGAAAAATATAAATAGTACAAAAGAAAAAATTTATGAACTTGAAAAAGAAACTTTAATAATTAATGTAGTTTATAATGAAGATAATAAATAAGGAATTTTATTATGAAAAAACTTTTTATTCTAACTTTAATAGGCTTGTTTATCACCTCTTGTAATGTTTTTGCTTATGAGAAACACTATATTAAAAACAACAAAGGTCAAACTACAGGTTACACAAAAACCTATAGCAACGGAAAAACCGTACAATACAATAAAAAGGGGCAAGTAGAATACACTTACAAAAAAGATTCTACAGGCAAAATAACCAAGTATTCTAAAACAGGGAAAAAGTTAGAAACATACAAATAATTTAATCAATTTTTAGTATGCTCTTGTAAATTTTAAGGCTTGTTAAATTTCTGATAGGTATAAGTATACCCCCAAGCATATAAAAATCGATTCTGGTGCATTGGTAAAAAGAAACCAAAATTTAGCCCTTATCTCATAAGGTTTTCAGAGGTCATAATTTTTAATGTTTGATGTTTTGATAACTCCCTGTAGGATATTTTAAAACCAAAATTTTTATATAGCATAATCCCCCTATGATTAAAACCAAATTTTTAAACACAATAAAATAGGGGGCGGTATGTTCTACCTTTACCCCTTATAGTTCTTTGCTAACTTATAAAATGATGTAGGCTTTAAATTCATTCGTTTCATTGCTTCTCTTGCGGTAATACTGCCACTTTTCCATATAGGATATATTTCATGCCAGTTATCAGGGTATTGTATTGGCGGTTTTCCTAGTCGTTTTCCTTTTTCTTTTGCTAACTTGATTCCTTCTGCTTGTCTTTGCTTAATAAATGCTCTTTCCTGTTCTGCTACATAACTTAATAATTGTAAAACAATATCCGATATAACCTCACCTATTAAACCATCTGTTCTTGTCGTATCAAGTACCGGCATGTCAATAACTTTAATATTTGCTTCAATCTCTCTTGTAATCTCTCTCCATTCATCGCATATCTGCTTATAATTTCTGCCTAATCTGTCTATTGATTTGATTATAAGTGTATCACCTTTTCTTAATTGAAGTTTTAATGCTTGATATTGTGGTCTTTCAAAATCTTTACCGCTACATTTATCAATAAAAACATCTCTTTCATTGATACCTAAATCAAGCATAGCCTCTAATTGCCTATCTTCTTTTTGTTCAGTAGTAGATACTCTGCAATAGCCAAAAGTTTTACTTGCCATAATATTCTCCTATATTTTGTACTCTATACTAATATTATGACCCCATTATTCGTATAAGTCAATCATATATGCGAATATTCGTAAAATATATTTGCAAACATTTACGAATATAAAATAACCTAAAATTTACGACTCCGTAAAAGTACACTTATACGAATAATATCATAAAGCAGTATCAACTATTTTTTTATATATGGATGCCATTTCATTAGTTGTATTGTAATCTTGCTTATCAAAAGAAAGTATTATATTCTTTAAGTTATTCATATTTTCTATTGTAATTTTTTCATTCGGATATTTATTATTTAAAATGTGTTTAACGTTATTTAATGCAAAACGAGGAACTCCTATTTTTGATAAGATTACGTCTTCTTTATTATTAACACCATAATACACATAGGATGGTAAATTTTTATCTTCATACTTTGTTAACGCTTGAAAAATAGATAATCCCCATGGTACAAAATTTTTCATATTTCCATTTATGAATTTGTTACAAAGACCAATTAAATCATTTACTGTTTGACCTGTTCTTTTTATATCATTGGCTATATCACGAACATTTTTACCATTTACCCAGCCTATTATAATTTTTGATAAGCTTATTGAGTCTAATTTCCCTTCACCAAGCATAAATATTTTCATTTCTGGGAGTTTTGCAATAATCTCAATGATTTTAGACAAATTATCGTAATTTTGAGTATTAAGTATAATATTAGTCACATTCATATAATCAGATAGTGAATTTTCCCCATATGAATTAATTATTTCATTTTTTAATTCTTTAATTTTCGCTTGCATCGTTCCCATACTAATATTGCTAATACCAAACATATCTGCAAGCTTTAAAGATTCTTGCTTTTTGTTTTTTAAAGAATCAATATATTTTTCAGAGAAATTTCTTATTTTTTCTTGAGATTCAATAAAACCTTCTTTAAATGAAAGTTCTTTATAGACAAATGAATTGTTTAATATATTTCTAATTTTTGCACTATCAATATTATCAAAATTGTAATTATAAGAAACATTTAAAATATGATTTAAATATTGTAAGAAGTTCGAAATTCCAGGATTATTGTTTAATAGTTTTAGATTAATTTCTGTATTTTCATCAAGATTTTCAAAAAATTCTGTTAAAGATGAAATCACTTCCTTTATATCGCATTTAATATAATTTTCAGTTGTTTTCTGCATATATTCTTTACTTTTTCTATAAGATAAGATTACATGTCCTTCGTTATCTTTATATGCCCTTCCTGCCCTTCCTGCAATATTCCAAAAAATAGAATTATCCATTTCAGGGCCTTTATTTCCCAATTTTAACTCATCAAAAATAACCGTTGTTATAGGGAAATTCATACCTTGGGCAAGTGTAGTTGTTGCAAAAATTATGTTAATACAGTCTTTCGACATTAATTCTTCTATTTTTTCTTTTACTAGTGCTGATAGTTTAGCATGATGGTATGCTATACCATACTTTAGGCATTCTATTAAGTCATTATCTTCAAGGGCTTCAAGCTTAATAATTGCTATTAACTTACTAATTTCTTCTTTTTTTATGGGGTCATCAAGTAAATTTTTTAATTTATTTTTAGATTTCAAATAGTTTAATGTTTTTACTGCACATTTTTGTGCTGTAACTGCACCACCACAAAGTACCATTGTTTTACCTATGTTATAATATTTCTCTAATAAAACAATGTTTTTTACCTGAGAATTTATCTTAGTTTCTCCAATTGCTTCTCTTATGACGTGGGCATCAACGCCAACAGGAATATCAATAATTTCATGTATTACATTATTTCTTGGAGAAGGAAGATAATTGATATATGCATCGTGCTTAGATTGTGAAAAATAAGAATATCCAACATATTGTTTTGTCGGAGTCCATTCTACACCAATAGCTACATTATCGTGTTCGCTATTAGACAACCATTCTGCCAATTTCTTATTATTTTTTATAAACGGACTTAACAATAAGAAATGTACATCATTTCTTTTCTGTTTAATTGTAGAAAGCACTAATTCAAATTTGGAGCCCCTTTCTTTATCAGAAATATTATGTGCTTCATCTAAAATTACCAGTTTTAAATTTTTTATACAAGGATGATTCTTCCTAATTAGTATATCTAGTTTTTCAGGAGTAGAAATTAAGATATCTATATGCTTACTATTTAAGATTTCGTTCTCTATATCATCTATTTCACAAAAAGGTACAACTGTTTCGACATTATAGCCTAATGGTTGCAATTCTTCTATGAACTTATGTTTGGTTTGATTTACTAATGCATTTGTGGGTACAATATAACATACTGTTGGTAGGTCTTCATTAGGAAATGTATATTGTTGAAAAATATATAACATGTATAATTCAGCTAATAATGTCTTACCTGCACTAGTTGGCATATTTAAAATTATACTACGCTTCATTGTTAGCATGTCAAGAATAGAATCTCTTTGCGATGGAAGAAATGTATATATAGAATTTTCACTTGATTCAATACATTTATCAAAAAAACGTTTTAAATTAGGAACTCTTTGAGCAATTTCCCATACTGAATTTTTACATAAAATATTTAAAGCATACCCTAATAAATTACTTAATGTTTTATAATTATCAAGAGTACCTTGTTCTGCAATTTTAAAAGAATTTGAGGTATATGAATCTAGTAAAGGATAAATATTTTCATTGGTTTTACCAGTTGTAAGATACTCTGAAACAATTTTCAATGCACATTGAATGTTTGCAATAATTGTAATTATTAATACATTATCAATATTCAAAGAATCATTAACTAATTCTGCATCTTGCAAATCACACAATTGAGAATCTATTTTTCGTATAAGACTTTTTATTTCTTTAATATTATCTGCATTTTTTATTCTATGGCAAAGTTTTACAATCAAATGCAAAGTATCAATCTGTATTGTTTCAATTGATTTATCAGTTTCTGATATACAAAAAATACTTTCTATATTAGATGAAATAAAATTATCTATTTCTACAATTTTATCACTTAAAATTGCATGTAATACAAGAAAACAAAAATAAAATTCTTTCTCTAATTTGCTATCACCTGAATAAGTTTGATAAATAATCTTATATAATTCACAAGTTACTTTATTTATTGTTTTTATTACACCAGCTTTATTTTTGTTTTTGATTACTTCTTGAATTTTGGGATTATTTTTTATAAATAAAAACAAAGCATTTAATGTTTCAGCCTTTAACCTAATATCCTCTATATCAAGCTTAGTAATATTTTCCTCAGACAAATTCCTAATATCAAATTTATTATAAAGATGTATTTTTTCGCACAAATCCAAAATATTTAATAATTCAGAAGTGTTGTCTTTATCAACAACATGAGCTTTATCAATAATTGGATTTAAGCTTTCTAAAAATATTGTTAATTTGTTATTCATTTGGAACCGCCTTTTTGTACAGGTCGATACAGAATGAATCAATATCTTGATTTAAAACCCACATAACGCCTTTTAAATTGATTTGTTCAAATTCATCTTTATTAAACATGCTAAAATCATCAATGTTTTTTTTGTTAAGAATTTCTGGATTTTTTCTTATCATAAAAGGTATAAATAATATGTTATCAAGAATTAAATTTTTAGAAGATTTTTTAGCTAGGATTTGCGTATATAAATCCGTAATGTATTCAATAATACTCCATATTTCATCTGTAAAATTGATTTCATTAAGCTTAGATACAAAATCTTTAATTTCCCTATATACTCTTTTATTTTTTAGGTTATAGGAAGCTTTAATATCTTTAAGCAATGCTTCGCTTGAAGAACAAGGGATATTCTCACTTCCACTTGCCTTAACCTCGCATACAACAAACTTATTTTTGCCATTATCATCAGTATGAATCCCAGTTACATCAACGCCTTTAACATGTGCATCCGCTTCAAATGCTGAAAGATTAATACGTTTATCTGTTTCATCAAAGAAAACACAATTTAACTCTTTTTCAAGTAGCAACTGCGACATAAATTCTGTAACCCTTGAACGCCTTACATCAAACCATTTTTTAGGATGCTGTATAGGATTACATATTTCATTCAATAGAATTTTATTATTTTCTTCTGCTTCTTTTATTTTATCTAAAAATTCTTTTTTAATACCATCAACCTTTGAATACGTACTAACTCCATTATGAATTTTCATCTTTTTAATTTTTGCAATTATATATTCCTCTAACCTATCCATATCATCCTGATTAGAAGAATCTATATCATAAACTTTTATTTCAAAACCATTATTTTTACAATCAATTTTTTTATTAAATTTAGGCATTTTTTCTTCTTTAGTTAAAATCTTTTATTAACAAGTAATTCCAATATACAATTCCGTATAAGTATACTATACATAAACAGAAGCATATATTCAATAAGAATAACATATTGTAAACTTTATAGCGAATATGTTTCAATTGTAAATCTCTTTATATAGCTGTAAAAAATCTTTAATTTCAATAACATCCCAATAGTAATCAGTTCGGATTTTATCAACTAACTCCAGTTTTTAAAAAGCTCTCATATAGAGAGCTTTTTTGACTTATTTTATGTTTTTGGAGAAATATCATTTGAAATTTTTGTGTATGTTATATTACTAAGTGTCTTGCGCAAGACATCTAAAGGTATCTCTGTAGTTATTGCGTAATTGTGCGGCTGACTTATTTGTACCATTTTATTTATTGGGTCATAGCCTATAATTGAATGAGCATGGTGATTGCGTATGTTGTATTCAGGAATGTCACTAAGTGTTCCAAACTCTAATATGAAATTATTACTGTTTGCAGCTCTTGCAAGAATTGTTTCAAGTTTATCGCCATCAAGTAATGATAGGGATAGCGGTGTTTTCCCAAAATCTATATCATAATTATCTAGAATTTTATTAAAGTTATCCGGTGATAAATTTTTGATATCCTTCATTGACACTTCAGATGTTACAGGGTCTTTATAAGGGATTACGTTAAAGAAACCTGTTTGCTCCAAATCTTCTGCATTAGAAAATTCTTCTATAAATCGACTACCATGTTCATATCCCAAAATTTCTGAAATTGTACGGGATTGTCTGCCGCCATCAATTCTATCCATTAAGTCATTCATTTTCATTGTTCCTGGATATAACCCGCCAGTTGTCCTTAGTGCTACTTTTGCATATGTAAATTCATACATTTTTATGCCATCACAGGCATTTGCTAGTCTATAGCTATCCTTATTGCCAAGTTTGCCGCCATCAAATGTGTAACTGCCGTTATAATTTTCATAGCCTTTAACTGTAACGGTTACATCTTTTCCATCAAATTCAAAAGATTTATATAATTCTGCTCTCGTGTTCGGGTTACGCATTATATGAGAAAGAGGAGAAAGTAAATAGCAGTCGCCTGTTTGGCCTTGCATGGTTGCAAAACGTTCAACCGGCGGGAAAAGTTCTAAGAATTTTTCTTTTGTCATTTTCCACTCAACTAAACTTGTACCGTCATTAATATACATTTTTTTACCAATTTCAACAGCATCTCCTGCTTTTGATTGAGCAAAAGCTTCATTTAAATCTATTCCGGCAGGAAATTCAGGAACAATTGATTTGCCATTTTGCACAATAGCAAGGTCGCTATAGATATCTTCTGAAAAATCAGAGTTCTTGTTTAGTAACTTTAAAATGTCAGTACTAATAGTTCCGTTATTAATCATTCCGAAAATTCCGGATTCCATAATGTGTTGAGATTTTTCCGGACAATTTGCTGTTAAATCAATTAAATCAGCAGATAAATTAAAATGATTTCCCTGCAAATTTGAATATAATTCTTTAATTCTATTAATTGTATCATCATTGAATTTCTCTAATGGAATATTTTTATCTTTTGTAGCTTGCAAAATTTGACATATTATATCAAACTCTCCTTTATTATATAATATTTCAGCTAAAGGAAGGTTTTCCATACCTGTATTTTTAAGAATATCTATCATTTCCTTTTTAGGCAGCTTATTATCATTATATAATTTTTCAGCTAAAGGAAGATTTCCCTTATTTGTAACTTCAAGAAACTTAATCATAAGGCTTGCGAACATTTGATCATTATACATTTTTTCAGCTAATAAAATGTTGTCTTTGTTAGTGACTTGTAGGATGGAGCTCATATAGTCTTTGTAAAAAGTGTTTTCAGAGTAAATTTTTTCAGCAAAAGACAAATTATCTTCAGTGATATTCTCAAGTATTGGACTTATATCTTCTTTGAAGAATTTTTTGTCATTGCATAGAACGTTAATAAATTTTATAACTTTTTCGTTTACTTCATTGATTTTTTCAATAGAATAATCGTTAAACAACATATTTCTAATAAACTTTTTGTGAGCCTTAAGAATTTTGCCGATTTCTTCTTTTGGAAAATCTTTATCCTTACAAAGTGCTTCTGCTAATTCTATATTTCTTTTACTGGTATTGGAAAGAATATTAATTGTCATGTCGGGAGAAAAATTGTTTTCCTGCATATAAAAAGCTAATTCACGGTTCATATTATTAATATAATTTTCCACGGTAAATTCTTCAATTTTTTGCTGTTCTGCAATTGGTTTTATAACTTCTTTAGCCGGATTAGTTGTATTATTTCCAACAGTTTGATATTTAACATCTTGTTCACCTAAACTTATTGTTTTAGAAGTTTCTAATACATGATTATTTAAATGATTTTTGAAATTTTCTGTTTCATATTTAAGTTCTTGTTCATCTAAACTTACTGTTTTAGGAGTTTCTAACGCATGATTATTTAAATAATTTTTAAGATTTCCTTTACTGTGTAAAAGGCCTACGATAATATTTCCTAATTGAGCAATACCTTCTCCTGATAAGTCAATCTGCCCTGTTATGGCTAAATCCGCAACTAAACTCATTGTTGCATCTATTCCAATTTCAGTTGCAAATGCTAAAAGTTTGGGACATTGTTTAACTACAGACAAATATCTGTATACACCTTCTGACATTTTGCCAGCTTTTATTCCTGTGGCGGTTAATGCAAGACTTGTTACTAATTCTTTAACTAATTTCTGGATGTCTTCTCTGGTAACTTTGGCATCTTTTGTTAAAAGCTCCGTAGCTTCTACAGCAGAACTGCCAAAAATTGCAGCTAGTCCTCCAAATGCCAGCAGCTGACCGCCAACAGGGATTAATTGACCTGCAATCATGACAGCTGTTCCTATTCCTGTGACAACTCCTTTAACAGTCTCAACTCCTTCTTGTTGACTCTGGCTGAAAGCATTAGCTGCTTCTTGAGCATTCATCTCTCCGTAGGCTTTAGCATAAGCTTCTGCAGTTTCAGCGCTATATTCTTCAATAGTTTTGCCATTTAATACTTTTTCATAATTAGCATCAATATTTGCTTGTAACTTGGATGCAACTTTTATCACAGAATTTATTGTTTGTTTATCAAGTTTTGTGTTTGGCATAGGGTGGCTGGTCTGTAATAATTTTCCATCAGCAGTTACTAAATTAATTCCAAAATCTAAAGATACAAACTCTCCTTTTTCATTTGTAATAACTTTAATTTGTTTTTCTTTGAATAAATCTGATAAAGAAGATTTATTGTTGTCTTCATATATTGAATCTAAAAATTCTTGAATTTTTTGTGCATCATTTCTATATAAAATCTTAAGTGCTTCTGGCAGATTAGACATAAGATTTTTCACATCATACTGAATTTCTTCGGGTGTCCCTGAACCAGTGCTTAAAGATTGTTCTATAAATTGCGTTTCCTTTAATAAATTAGAAATTTCTTCTCTGCGATTATGCATACCTAACAAAAATTGCATATATGCACGTTTTTGAGTGTAATCCATTATGGCATCAGAATTGTATTCTACTCCTCGTTCCTTTTTGAAAGTTTCTTCAAAGCTGATTTTTTTATTAGCTTCTGTTTTATTTAAAGATAATAATGACCCCTCACTTACCTCTGCTTCGTATTCTACCGGTGAAAATGAAAATATTGGACTTTCTATACCTGGATCGATATATTCTTGAGGTTTCACATTATTAGCTTTACCGCCAAAGCTTAATTCGTAAGAAGCTTGTTCAGGATTTTCTTCAATGGATAACAATTGAGAAATCATTAAATTGATTTCTTCAGGTCTTAACCTTGCTAGAATAGACTTTAAATTATTTAGTTCTGTTTTTTTTGCCTCAATTTCTTGAGAGTTTTGAGTTTTCTTATCTTCTTCTATTCCGAAACTAAGGGCTTTTAGTGATATATTTATTGTATCTTGAGTTATTTCTGTTCTTAATGAATATTTTTCAAGGTTTTCAATAACATCTAATATAAAAAGAATTTTTGATTCTAAATATGCTTTTAAAGTCAAACCTTCAGGAGATTTACTTTGCTGAAGCAAATCTGCGCATAGTTCTTCTTTACTAATATATCTGCCAACACGAGATGATGCGAATTCCGTATCAAATAGTTCTTTTGTACCGTTTACAAGGTCACTGACCACACCTTGTTCGCTATTTTGTGTATTATATAATACTCTTGCAGTTCTCACATCATCAGAAAGAGCCTGTAATGAAAGGTTTTTAATGTCTTCAGGAGTATATTCTATCATTTCAAATTCAGCTTGAGACTGAACATTATTTGAAATTTGCGTATTTGGTTTGGTAAATATTTGTTTAATCAGTTGTGTTAGTGAATTTATACTGAATTTTGAATTTTTAGAAAAATTTTTAATATCTATGTCTGTATCTAATAATTTTTGTATTTCTTCATCATCAAATACTTTATTGTCGCCATTTTTATTCGCAGCAGCAGCTGTTTTAAGCTTTAACCATAAGCTTTGCGCTTCATCTGCCTGTAATATATGGTCATCACCCGCAAAAATGTTAAAAAGATTTTTCATTCCTGCATCAGTATTTTTCAGGTCTTCTTCTTTTATCTCCTTAAAGTTTGAAAGACTGAGCTTTTGCCCATTATTCAATTTTAGAAAATCTTCACCTGCCATTTTGCCTACTATTCCTTTTACATATATAAGTGGCTATCGGCAATTTATGAGACAAACTTTAATGTTTTATACACAATTTTTATAAATGAGCTTAAAATCGTTACAATGATTAATAAATTATATTAACACCTTCGTGTTCAAGTAGTTTGATTTTTTTATCAATGCCACCGGCATAACCTGTTAAATTGCCGTTTGAGCCGACAACTCTGTGGCATGGAATAATTATTGAAATCGGGTTATGACCTACAGCACCGCCTACAGCTTGAGCGGACATGGTTAGTTTTCCTTTTTTTGCCGCAATCATTTTTGCGATTTCCCCATAAGTTAGTAATTCACCGTACGGGATATTGCACAAAATTTTCCAAACTTCCTGACGAAATTCTCCGCCAATCGGTGCTAGCGGTAATTCAGTAATTAGAGGTTTTTTGCCTTGAAAGTATCTATCAAGCCAGTCTTTTGTTTTTTGAAATACAGGTAAGTCATTTTTTTCTGTAAATTCTTCTTTTATTGAATCACAAAAGTATTTTTGACCTTCAAGCCATAAGCCTATTAAATTTTCTCCGTCACTTGCAAGCATTAATAATCCTAACGGAGACTTATAATGTGTTTTATAAAACATTTTTATTCACCTAAGTTTAAACAAAGTTTGATATGTAATAATTTGCTGGATAAGAGTGTGCCAATTCCTTATTCACACTTACAACTTCTTCATTAAGTTCTTTATTTGCATAATTAGCATCTATAACAGGTAATTTATCAGCCTGTTCCTGTGTTTTAATAACTTCACCTGCCGGTACATATCTGTTAGGTGCTACTTTTACGCCTATAACTTTTGATGTGGGTTCAATTACAACATTATCACCTATTTCTGATTTATAAACAAATGCCTGCATACCTACAAAAACATTATTTCCTACTTTTGCAGGCCCGTGAACCTGAGCCTGATGAGCGAGACTTGTATTATTTCCTATATACACAGAGTAGTCTGCATTGTTGTGTTTAACTCTGCCGTCTTTTAAACCATGTATAACAACACCGTCTTGAACATTTGTTCCTGAACCTATATAAATAGGGGTTCCTTCATCACCGCGGATTGATGCAAAAGGTGCTACGTTTACGTCAGGACTTATTATTACATCCCCTATTATACTTGCTTGCGGATGAATAGCATCGCCACGTGTAATTAGCGGCATAAATTTCTGAGGTGTAAAGCTTGTTACCGGATTAGGCATAATGTTTTTTGCGTTTATTAATGGTAATACAGGCTGCATGGTTTTCTCCTTTATTTATTAATTATAAAATGAATAAAGAAATTTTTTGCGGCTTATTTAACAAAAATTATCAAACAGATATTTTAATGCAATGTCTTTTTTAAAGAATCTATGAACTCAGACCGGTAAAGGAAGCCTAAATGTGAACCGTTGCTCAATAATATAGTTTTTTTGCCTGAATATTGTTTTAGCTGCTTGAGCTGTTTGGAATTTGTCAAATAATCGTCCAGTGAGTGATAAATTTTGTAGTTTTTACTATTTTGTAAATAATCAGATATTGAGTGCAGGCTTGCATCATAATTTAAATCATTTATGCTTTGATATTTATCTTTCACAAGATATTTTACTGCGTAATCATTATAGCTCATATTATTCATTGCATTATAAAAATCAGAGCATTTCTTGCATTTGGAATTATTTTCCAGTGTAAAGACTAAATCAGAAAGTTTTTGGTGCATTATAAAACCTGTGATGAGCTTTCCTTCTTCTTCTGAAAATGGCAGTGCTGTGATTTCAACGGAATCTTTCATATTATAGAGCTGCAAGACTTTTGCCGCTGTTACAGCTGTTCTGTTCTTTAGATCATCAGGATTTTTTTGCCATTCTTCAGTATTTTTGTCGACCTGCTGCATTGCATAAACAAGTTCAACCGGAGGGCATACTGCAATGATTTTTGTATTACCTAAAGAGTTGTTTTTATATTCTTTGTCCCCGAGAAACAGGGCAGTTAAGGCTCCGAATGAAGTGCCAAAAATGACCTTTTCTTTTGGCTGAATATTATATTTTGCTTGTAATGAGTTTAAAATTTTAGACGTTACTGTTTTTAAGTACTCTGCATCTTGAGATGGAATTCCGGGTTTATATTCTTCCGGCATGCTTTTTACAAATTCCCACTGAAAGTGACTGCCCTGAATTATTACAGAATATCCCTCATCATAAAATATTTTGGCAAGTACGACCGAATGATACGATGTAATCCCTTCACCTATTGACGGATAAATAATAGCAACGGGGGCAGTTCTGTCTTTTTGTAATATATATTTGTATTTATAATTTTCTCTTTCGGGAACAATATTTACAGATGAAGTTTTTATCCTTTTCGCGAAACTTCTGTTCCATATTGATAAGTCAGTCCACATAGAATCATTTAATCCCGGCAGATCAAACAGTGCTGTTCGCATTGCATCAACAACAGGACACTGAGGATTATAATCAAAAAGTATCATATCAGCCATTAGTTTGGAATTTTCCGAATTGTAATTTTTCAGGATAATATTATCTATATTTGTACCGCCTTTGATTATTTCGGAAACCGTCAGGGTTTGTTTATCATTTGAGTCTTCTTTTTTATTATTAAAAACATTTTCAGTGGTATTATTTACTGTTTCAGATAGATTAATTATATCTGATTGATTTTCATCAGCCTGTTCGTTAATCTCTGTTATTGTATTATCAAGAATTTCTTTTCTGTCAAGATTTGCGCATTTAATATGGGTTTGTATGCCGTAAAATTTTTTTGCAATGTCATAAGGATCTGCATATGTTGATTCAACCATTTTGGCTAAAGGCTGTATGTAAGAAGTTCTGTTTACGGTCAAACCTGCTTTTATCATTGCAAGAATTGGAGTAACTACATAAACAGTCGGATTAAGAGCGGTATCAAGAGCTTTTCCGGCAAGTCCTCTAGGGCTTGTTGACGAAAGTATCGGGACAACAAGATAAGGACCTGATTTTACGTTACATTTTGAAAGTGCCTGCTCCATGTTTTCATCTACGGGTTTAATTTTGAAAATTTTTTCTGCCGGATCAAAAAGTCCGCCAAGCCCCAGCGTTGTATTGGTTAAAAATCTGACTGTTTCAGTTCCCGAAGCTTTGAAATCCTTTTGTATAAGGCAGCTTATGACACGTTTTGGATATTCTATATTTGTATATGCACTTTGAATACGTTCAATTCCGTATTTCGGCATAACTGATGCCCAAACCGTATGAATAGGTTTTACTGCATATTTATTTAACTTCAAATTAAAAGCAAACATTTTTCGGTTAAAGTTTTCACACTTATCCGGCCCTAGATAGGCTTCCGCATAATCAGGATATTTAGTTAAGATTTGAGTTGTTTCTCCGGCATAAGAAAAGCTGTTTAAGCATAACAAGACAGCAAAGACAGCAAGAGCTTTGTTATATTTGAGCATTGTAATCCCCGTATAAATTTTTCTGACTTTTTATTTTATTTATACAGTGAAATAATTTTCATTACTCAAGGCGGTATTATAAAGGTCTATTTATATAATGCATTGCTGAATATACGATAAATCCTGCCGGTATAAGCTCTTGCTTCATTATCTGTACGGAATACTCCGTCCCAATGCCTTTCACATTCTGTCCAGGCATCAGAACCTTTCATTTGAACCGTATGTTCCATTACTTGATGAGTATTTATATATGGAGATAAAGGAAAAATATCGTTAATCTGCATAAATGCAGGCAGTTTAAATTCAGGATTATCATATCCGAATAAACATGAATTAAGCCTGTTTAAACGTTCCTCAAGAGACTTTTCTCCATAATCATTATCATTTGAAACCTCCGGTCCTGCCGCGTAATTATACGAAGCTTCTTGTTTGCGTGATTCATGTTTAACATGTTCAATATGGTCAGGATTACTCCAATGGGTTCCTGCTGTAAATCCCATTTCGCGATAAGCTGGATTGTCCGTACATTTTTCTCCTATAAAGGCAAGGTCAAATCTGCCCGTTTGTTCACGGATTTTATGTAAAATATATGCCATCTGTTTTTTATCCGGTATCCTGCCTATTCCGCAATATCCATTCATATCAATTATATGTTTTGCACTGTCAAAATATATTGCGTCAAATCCCAGCTCAATTGCCCATACGCAGGCGTCAATATATGCTTTTTGATGTTTGTCCCAGGAAAAATCTTGTCCTTTTACTTTTAACTGCCCCTCTGAAATAGGCATCCTTATACCTGTTTTAAAACCTAAAATATGAGCTAAATCATTGAAAGCTCTTACCTGTTCATCATCTCCCATTTTGTTATCAAGTCCTCGTGCAGTAAGATTTTTGCTTATTCCTGTATGGAGATTTATATGGTAAAGCGTTTCATCATGTGTTGTACCGTCACCGTAATGCGAAGGATAAAGCTGTGAAAGGATAATACAATTTGCAGCATTTTCCGATGAAGGCGGAATCATAGTTATTAGTTTCATTGTATTTAATAATCCATCAGAGACGCTGCCGTTTTCATATTTCCCTATTAATCGCGGGTTAATTTCTATATAGTTTGCATAACGTCCCCAGTGGTCGCCTTTTATATTTGGAATGGCGATAAAATCAGGAATTTTATTTTTACAGCTTAATGTCATAATCGAATTTATTGTTTCTGCCGGTGTCCGTTTTAGAACCTCATTAGGATAAGCATTCACCCATTTTTTATAGCCGTATTCATAAATATGGTCATCTGTCCAGCGGTCGTATTGAGGTTTATCAGACCCGCTTACAAGCCAATAAAGTTTTTTTACAGGCTGGTTGTCTCCATAATATCCGTTAAAGTTTATGAATGCTTTGTTTTGTACTGCAATAATATTGCCAGAATATTGAAAGTCTTTTGAATAATATTGTTCAGGGAAATTTTTTCCGGCAGAAGCATTATTTGTGGTGTATCTAAAACAGTTAACCGGTGTTACTCGCATACTATTCCTAAACCCTGTGAAAATAAAATTTGCTAACATTGACAGAATAAAGCTAAACGTGGTATAATTGATACATTAGCGGGTGATTCAAGCCCTTGATGGTCCATTTCTTACCCGTTATAAGGCAAGGGTGAGGTATTGGAATTTTTAAAAATATATTATTGATTTTCTGTTTAATAGGTACACTGGCATGTTACGCACACGAGATAGATCCTGTTACAACTGAAGTTGATACTAACAAAGCATATTCTGAATATTTTAATAATTATGCAGAACGTTTGTACAATAATTTCAAACCCGAAGAGCATTTTCGTAAAGGCTGGTATCAGGGAAATAATTTTTTATATGTAATTCGCCGTGATGGCACTATAGAAAATTTAATACCATTTTTCAAAAAAGACAGATTTGAAAGATATGGAGAAAAGGTTATTAAAGCAACAGTTCCGTCACGTCTGATAATATACATGAACTCATCACCCTGTGACCAGCCTTTAAGGAAATGTTTCTCCGGTTTATAATTTTCATAAAGCCGCTGGGTATAATCTTTAAAATATTCTTCATACGCTTTATTAGAAACCATTTCCGTATTATCAGGATTGATTTCATGTGCCTGACAAACTCCCTGTAATAAGATTAAACTGATAAACACTCTGAGTAATTTTTGCATAAGATATATTCCTTTTTCTATAATTAAGCGGGGCATTAAGCCCCGCCTTTGATTATTTTGAAATTCTGCCCGGAACAACAACTCCGCCTTTTAAATTCTTTTTGTAGTATTCAACGTGCGGCTGAAGTACACTGTCAAGAACTTCGGGGAACTGTTTGCCCTGCATAATTTTTTGTACGATTTCCTGATAAACTGTAGCATACGCTCTTAATTGTGTCATTGCACCTGCTGCTTCAGGAGTTAAGCCCATTCCTTTCGTGTCGACTGATTCATTAAAGAATGCGCCCATGCTTTCGTAAGACATTTCAAGCGCTCCGATGTATGCGTCAGCGTTCTCTCTGCAAACTCCGTTATCTTTCGGTGTTGTTAAAGCAAATGCAAATTTGTTTGCAGGATTAAAGTGGGCTTCTGCGCTGTGGTGCATTGCGTCAGGAACCTTTGCAACCTGTTTTAATGTATCTTTAACTGATTCATTCTGCATTTGTGCGTGCCAGTAAACAGTGTTTTCAAAGATTGAACCCATATACTGGTGAACTGATGTTGTAATATTGTTCAACACAGCATCTGCCCAGAAAATACCTTCTTTTAGTGCATCATTTTTATCTAAGTCAGCGGTTAGAGCTCTGGATGAAATTTCCTGAGCAGCTTCAAGCATTTTAATCATATCAGCTTTAGACATACCAGCGTATGCAAGTGTGAATAAAGCATGGTCATCAAATGCTGAAAATCTTCCGCCTACATCGTCGTGAATATATAAGTCGCCTAACCAGCCTTTTTCGTTTGAAGTTCTTCTAAGCTCGCTCTTTTCAGCGTTTCCGTCTGTTACTGCAATAAAGTGTTTGCTTGCAAGTTCTTCGTAATTTGAATGGCCTTTAGCTTTATATTCATTTTCAAGCATTGTTTGAATTCTTAAAAATCCGTCTTTTGTTTCAAATGTTGAACCTGATTTTGAAGCAATTAAGTAGTTTGATTTTGTTATGTCGCCTAATCTGTATAAATATCTTTCAAGGCTTGCTGAATCTACATCAGAATAGAAAAGAATTTTGTCCTGATTAACGTTCAAACCGTTGATGCTCAGCATATGTTCAACAGTGTGTTTTGAACCGCCGATACCAAGAACGCTTAACTTTTCTGCACCTGTTTGTTTTTTAAGATTTTCTGCAAGTGTGTAAATTTCGTCAACTCTTTTGATTTGTTCCTGCGGTAAGTTTACCCAGTTTAAAAATTGTCCTTTTTTGTTGGCGCGTGAAGCAAATTCACTTACAAATTCAGATACCTTTGATGAATACTTATCAAAATCAATACCTGTAAATTTTGTTGTAATGCCAGGGTTTATAATAGTTTTTTCTGTCATAATGACCTCCTTGTTATAATTATACATTAAAATTATTTTTTAGAAATCTGTTTTAAAATATTCAAGGATAGTCGAAATTATAAACTCATCAATTAAAATCTTCTAATGCGCGCAAAATTTTATACAAACTTTGTTTTTTACGTAACGAGAAACTGTTGTAAATTTTCATATTCATTTCGTCAAGTTTTTTTTCATTACTGAAATGGTCATATTCAAAAAAATCATTAGGAGTTACGCCTAAAACGCTGGCCAGTTTACATAAAGTTTTTAACGATGGAACAGATTTATTCGTTTCAATCTTACTATAATTAGGAGGTTCAATATCAATTTGTTCACATAAAGTTTCTTGCGTTAAACCTTTGCCTAATCTTATCTCTTTTATCCGTTTGGCTAATTTAGTATCATCAAAAATCATATTTAAATGATAACTTTTTTTGAAACAATAGTTAATTATCTACTTTATCATTTTTAGCTATAAATATTATGTAAATGTATAATTTTTTTAATGTAAATAATAGTATTTATGTTAAATAATTATAATATTGTATAATTATTCAGCTAAGGTTATAATTAATTGGTTTAAGGCTTTTTTAGTATTTTGAGGAATTATCTTTAGGCAGTCAGAAATTTCTATATCCTCTTTAGTAACTTCTTTGTTTGTAAATTGTATAAAATCCAAGAGATAATTAGGTTCTATTTTACATGCTTCTATAATAGAACAAAAAGTAGTAAAGTCAGGAAAACTTTTACCTTTTTCAAGACGACTTAAATTAGTGGGGTCAAGATTAATCAAAGCACCAAATTTTTCTTGGGTGAGACCTAACTTTTCGCGCTCAATTCTTATTTTTCTACCTAAAATTATTTTCTTTTCTGTTATGTCCATTTATTAATAATAGGTTATTTAATAATAAATGTTAATCGCGCATATATTTATATCAGTTAAATTTTAGTGCTTGCACTAAAGTTTAATGCATGTTATAATTTTTTATGGAAAAATTATATTTTTAAATAAGGAGAAGAAAAGGTGAAAAAGATTTTAGTGTTAAGTTTGTTAATTTTAGGCATGCAGACGGTGCATGCTTCAACTATTCCCATGCCCAATTCTGTTATATATGACAACACAACAAGCCCCTATTCAGATTATTTTGACGGTAGTGTAAGACCTGTTAAATCAGGTGAAGCTCAATGCACATCCTATTTTAAACTTGTTTCAACCGGCAAATGCGGGATTAAAGATGCTATGGACGACGGCGGAATTACAAGAATTAACTCGATTGATTTTGTAAGCAAAAGCATACTGTTTTACCACAAAGCTAAAATCGTAGTATACGGTGAATAATGAAAAAAATACTTTTAACATTATTGGTTCTGGTATTTTTGTCTGCTCAATTTTGCTATTCCGCACAAATAGCAAAAGATACCGAAATCCTTGTACGGATTAACGAAAGACACACAAGCGAGTCACTCCTTGCAAAGGACTGTATAAAAGCTGTGACAGTTTCGGATTTCAAGATTAACAACAAAACAATATTCAGCAAGGGCACAGAAGTTTTATTTTTTCCTGATAAAGTGAAAAAACGCGGCTTTGCCGGAAAGGGCGGCTATATTGAAATCAGAAGCGGAATTATAAAAGACAAATCGGGAAGTGAATACAGGCTCAGCACAAAACAAAAAATTCAAGGTGATGACCGTGACTGGGTTATCGCTTGCATGGGATTATTTACGGCAACAATAATACTTATTCCGCTTGATGTTATAGGTTTTGTAAAAGGTAAATCAGCAGTGATTGAGGAAGGGAAAATTTTGCAGTGTTACTTTGCTGAAAGTTATAACTTGTAAATTTCTTTTAGATTTACAATTATATTATTAAGCGCATGTTCTTTTTGTTCAACAGGTGAAAACAAAAGTTTGTTTATATTTTCCTCAAAATTTTTAGGTAAAATTTTGCAGTTATCTTCTGCAAATCTTATAAGGCGTTTTTCGCCCGGATGCAGCTGTTTATTTAATGCAAAGATTACATCGAAGTAACTTGCAAGGAATGCGCTTATCCTATGATTAACACTTACAAAATCATTTCTTTTTACGGCGTTCGTAATCTGTTCCGTAAATGTCGCCGCCATTTTTCCGTAAATTAACGGCAGATTTTTATCTATAATATTTTTTGCAAGCTGTTGGGGATAATCTCCGCTTACTTTTTCCTGCAATGATGCATACCAGTTTTTGGGGTCGTATAAAATTTCGGAATTTTTTACGTTATATATAAAGCATGTAGAATAACCGACAGATGCGCCATAATTCTCCCATACACGTTCAATCTGGCTTTCAATCCATTCAGGAGAACGGTACATGATATCAATTCCCTTTTTTGTGCCGCGAAGTATCCATTCGTCGCCGTTTTCAAAAAAATTGTTATCAACTTCAAAATTCTCTGCAAATTTTTCTGCAATACCGCGTCGTTTTTCAACATCAACTGCACCGTCTGTATAAACGTATAAGTCAAAATCAGATATGCTATCATCATAATGACTTGCTGATGAACCGCCCAGAGCTATTGCTCTTATACATTCAACAGATTTGAATTCTTTTACTATGCTTTCTAAAATATCCATTGTTTACCCCCTGTTAAAATTATACTAAAAAAATATCTAAAGCATTTTTGTTTATAGTATAATTCATGTATGAATAGACAGTAATATGAAAAAGGAGGCCAAATGGGCAAAATAGAAATTACACACGAAATTGAAAATCAATGCTGTGTATGCCGAGGAGTTAAAGGCGTACCGGCTCCAATCCCTCAAGAGGGCGAATGGACAAAATGTAAAGAAATTAAAGACATTTCAGGTCTTACACACGGCTGCGGATGCTGCGCGCCTCAACAAGGTACCTGCAAATTAACACTTAACGTTAAAGAGGGTGTTATTCAGGAAGCGCTTGTTGAAACAATCGGATGTTCAGGTATGACTCACTCTGCTGCTATGGCAGGTGAAATTCTTCCGGGCAAAACTATTCTCGAAGCTTTGAATACTGACCTTGTTTGTGACGCTATTAACGTTGCAATGAGAGAACTGTTCTTACAAATCGTTTACGGAAGAACACAATCAGCATTCTCTGAAAACGGTCTTCCTGTTGGTGCAGGGCTCGAAGATTTAGGTAAAGGTCTTTGCTCTATGGTTGGTACTATTCACTCAACCAAACAAAAAGGCGTAAGATATCTTTCTTTAACCGAAGGTTATATCCTTAAATTAGGTTTGGATAAAAATAACGAAGTTATCGGTTATCAATTTGTAAACCTTGGAAAAGTTATGGACGCTATCAAAAAAGGTGTTGACCCGAAAGAAGCTTACGAAAAAAATATAGGTACATACGGCAGATTTGCCGATGCGGTTAAATATATTGACCCGCGTGAAGAGTAGTATTGTAGAAGTAGAATTAATATAAAGGGAAAAATATATGACAGTTAAATTTGAAGGACAAGATAGACGTGAAGCTACTCTTAAAAAAGTTTTGCCTGAATACGGGTTCAAATCTTTGGAAGAGGCTCGCGAATTATGCTTATCAAAAGGCATTGATGTAGATGCGATTGTAAAAGGCATTCAGCCTATCGCATTTGATAACGCATCCTGGG
>CANUDF010000006.1 GCA_947857085.1 Candidatus Gastranaerophilales bacterium
TGGTAGTAATGCTGATATTAACAATAATATTAGCAGCATTTGCACCACTGATGACGAAGCGGAAAACAGTTGATTTAAGCAACCCATGGCGTTATACGGCCAATAACAGTGATATATATTACGGCTTAGCCTCTGCACAGACTGCAATGATAGGGCAAAACTCCAAGAGCGGTAGTGACCCAAATTCAAGATTAATTATAAATACTGCAAATGACAATCAAAAGCATTTATTGTTCAAGCAGGGAGCAAATATTTTAGGAGCGTTCTCTTATGAAAACGATAATTTGCGAATAGGTTCTATTGCCGATGATTTTTCTGGTACTGGTAATTTAGCAGTAGGTAAAGATGTATTATCCACAAAGGGATCTTATAATATTGTAGTTGGAATCAATTCTTTCCATGTGAATGGACAAAATAATAATACTGATAATGTTGTTGTAGGGCGTAATGTAATGGCTGAGAGTATGACATCGTCGGTACCTGCATCCAGCGGAAGCAGTTATAATGTTGTAGTCGGTAATGAGGCAATGAAACAGCATACAAGGGGGACTTATAATACTGTTATGGGCTATCAAGCAATGAGTTCCGATACCGATGGGTTCTATAACACTGCAATTGGTTATCGTGTTATGGGGGGTAATAAAACAGGCTCATCTAATACTGCAGTTGGTATGGATGCATTATGGAACAATGTAGATGGTCGACTTAATTCAGCACTAGGTTATAAAGCTTGTGAAAATGTAAAGGGGTCAAATAAAACTTGTATAGGTGCTTATTCAGGACCGTCGTATAGTGCAATTGCAAATAATGAATCTGAGGCAATATTTTTGGGAACATCAGACGCTATGGTGTTTATAGATGGGCAATTATATTTACGCGGTATAAGTATGCAAACTTCTGATAAGCGTTTAAAAAATATAAAATCAGAATTTACTGATGGGATTGCTGCAATAAGAAAGTTAAAGCCATATAACTTTACATTTAAATATGATGAAAGGAAAACTCCTCGTGTTGGTGTTATTGCGCAGGATTTGCAAAAAGTGTTTCCTCATGCTGTATCCAAAGGGGATGATGGTTACCTTGCAATAAGAAAAGAAGATATATTTTATGCAATGATTAACGCTATAAAGCAGCTTGATATTCTTGTTCAGGATGTTATTGCTGATTTAAAAAATGCATTATGTAAAATATCCAAGCACGATAATGAAATAAAAGCATTGCAAAAAGAAAATAAAAAACTAAAAGAACAAAACATAATGCTTGAAAAGCGTATTCAGGCATTAGAAAGTAAATTCTAACATCCCCCCGGATGTTACGGAGCCGGCTTCCGGCTCCTTTTCCTTTTTTAGTTGATAGTTTTGAAAAAATGTGTTAAAATTACGGTATGCAGAATAAGGTTTCTACTATAATTTTATCTGATAATATGCAAACTCAAAAAGTATTGAGAATGTATCTTGAAGAGTTTGAAAATTATGAGGTGTTACCGGAATTTAGTGATTATTTGGAAATTTATGATACACTTCTGTCACTTGATAAATCGATATTTGTTGTTGATATTTCCAATAATTGTGAAATTAAATTAGATTTCATTTTAAAAATAAGCAAGGATATTCAAAATTGTAAGATACTTGTACTTTCAGATAATCCATCTGTTGATTTGATTGTCAGAGTTATGAGAGCCGGTGCAAAAGAGTTTCTTGCACTGCCTGTTATAAAAACAGAGCTCATGTCAGCGCTCCAAAATATTAATGAAGCGTTATTCTGCGTTGCTAAAAGAGATTCTAAATGTAAAATTATTTCGATATTTTCAAATAAAGGCGGTATAGGAAAAACTTCAATTGCTTCTAATCTTGCATTGGAGCTTGCAAAAACTACAAAAGAAAAAGTTGCTTTGATTGATTTGAATTTTCAGCTCGGTGATATAACTACCTTTATGGACTTGAAACCATCGTTTAATATATCCTATATGCTTCAGAATCTGGATAAAATTAATGATGATTTTCTTTTAAGTACGCTGGAACAGTATAAACAAACAAGCCTGTACATTTTGGCGGATCCGCCTTATTTTAAACAGGCAGACGACATATCTCCAAGGCAAATTACACGTTTATTTGAAATTTTAAAAGAAACATTCTCATATATAATTGTTGACGCTGAATCCAGTTTCGATGCTAAAAATATTGCCGCATTAACAGAATCAGATTTGATTTTTCTTGTAACTATTGCAAACCTGCCTGCACTCAGAAATTCACAGCGCTGCATAGAGTTGTTTGATAGACTGGGGTTTGACCGAAACAAAACTCAGATACTTTTAAACCGGTATATGGAAAATGACGAAGTCAGTGCTCAAGATGTTGAAAATGTTATGGGTTGTAAGATTTATTGGAAAATTCCAAACAATTACTTTACAATGATGTCTGCTATAAATAAAGGAATTCCGGTTAGTGATGTAAATCCGGATTCTAATGTTGCAGTTAGCTACAGAAATTTAGCCTTACAATTAGCTGATAATATTTATCGTGATAATTTAATTAAAAAATTTACAAATATAATTAATTAGGAGGTATTTTGGGATTAAGCGACAGATTTAAAGATGAAAAAAAGAAAAGCACTTCTAAAAAGGTTGAGAAAAAATCAGCTTACCCGTCTCATGTACAGGCTGATTTGGAAATGCTTGAAGATATTGAGTGTATGGTTTTGAACAAAATTGCTTACACTCCGGTTTGGTTTGAATTTACTCAAACGGAGCAGAAAAAACTTATAAAAGATTATTTAAATGCACGTTTGGCACTTCCTGAAAATGCTGCATTAATTTTGACAGAAGATGAAAAAGATACTTTTGTAACCAAAATATTAGCCTCTGTCTAGGTGGAAATATACATGTATTTGTAATAAACTTTTGTTATGCAGTATAGAGAGTTTAAAATAAGTTCAAAATACAGACCTGCCGGTGACCAGCCTAAAGCAATTGATGCTCTCGTTGATGGTATTAATAAAGGTGATGATGCACAGACATTGCTAGGGATTACAGGCTCCGGTAAAACTTTTACTATTGCCAATGTTATTGAGCGAGTACAGAAACCTACGCTTATTATTGCTCATAACAAAACACTTGCTGCCCAATTGTATAACGAATTCAGGGAGCTTTTTCCGGACAACGCAGTTGAATACTTTATAAGTTACTATGATTACTATCAGCCTGAAGCGTATATTCCCAGAACTGATACCTATATTGAAAAAACTGCATCCATCAACGAAGAAATTGACAGACTCCGGCATAATGCAACAAGATGCCTTAATGAACGAAATGATGTTATTATAGTTGCATCTGTAAGCTGTATTTACGGTTTAGGTCTGCCTGAAAATTACTTCAGAGGTTCTGTTGAATTGAATGTAGGGGATGCAATTGACAGAGATGATTTGTTAAGACATCTTGTCAGCGTTCAGTATAAACGTAATGATCTTGTTTTAGAACGCTCTACGTTTAGAGCAAGAGGTGATATTGTAGAAATTATGCCTGCCTATGAAAAGATTGTTACAAGGATTTATTTCTTTGGTGATGAAATTGAAAAAATATTACGGATTGATAATGTATCCGGTGAAATTATTGAGACGCCAGAAAGTGTTGTGATTTATCCTGCTGTTCACTATCTTTCTTATGATGAAAATATTGATGAAACAATGGATTTGATTAGAGCGGAATTGAAGAACAGGCTAATAGAATTGAATAATGAAAATAAACTTGTTGAAGCACAAAGACTGGAACAGCGGGTTAAATATGATATGGAAATGATTAAAGAAATGGGGTATTGCTCAGGTATTGAGAATTACTCAAGAATTATAGAGCGCCGCCCTCCGGGGTCTCCTCCGGCAACGCTGTTAGATTACTTTAAGGGTGATTTTCTAACGGTAATTGATGAATCTCATGTAACTTTACCTCAATTAAAAGGTATGAGCCATGGCGATGCTTCCAGAAAAGATACATTGATTGAATATGGTTTCAGGCTTCCTTGTGCAAAAGACAACAGGCCGCTGACTTCAAAAGAATTTTTTGATAGAGTAGGTCAAAAAATTTATATTTCCGCAACACCTGCTGAATTTGAGCGGGAAACGTCTGAACAAATTGTTGAACAAATTATCAGACCTACAGGACTTGTTGACCCGAAAATTTCTGTTAGACCTATTGATACACAAATTAACGACTTAAAAAATGAAATTAATAAAAGAGCAGAGAAAAATGAACGTGTTCTTATCACAACTTTAACTAAAAAAATGGCTGAAGATTTGACTGATTTCTTTATTCAGGAAGGAATAAGAGTGCGTTATCTGCATAGTGAAATTCAATCTCTTGAACGTGTTGAAATACTCCGTGATCTGCGGCTTGGAGAGTTTGATGTACTTGTTGGGGTTAATTTGCTGAGAGAAGGTTTGGATATTCCGGAGGTTTCTCTTGTGGCTATTATGGATGCCGATAAAGAGGGCTTCTTACGTTCGGAAACAAGTTTAATTCAAACTATAGGACGTGCGGCACGTAATGCTTGCGGTGAAGTTATTATGTATGCAGATAAGATTACTGACTCCATGAAAAAAGCAATTGACGAAACCGAACGCCGGCGTGAAATTCAAATTGCATACAATACAAAATATGGCATTGTTCCTCAAACTATTAAAAAACCTATTGAAAATAATTTGTTATCGCTGGTTGCCAGCTATCGCGACTTTGAAGATGTTGTTGCGGAGGAAATGGTTGATCTTGGTATTGATACCAAGGATTTGCCTAAACTTATTGAAAAATTGGAAAAAGACATGCATAAAGCTGCTAAAATTCTTGATTTTGAACGTGCGGCTGAAATCAGGGATAAACTTAAAAAATTACGCGAAATGCTTTAATTGTCTTCATCTCTGGGTACAAGTTCATAGTCTATCTGGGCAAAATAGTTTCCTGTAATTGCAATATTCATTATTAATGCCATACAGCACAGGTAAATGAATATTGGATTTTCAAGATTGAAAAATATGGCGAAAAGATACGCTATAACTCCGACGATAAGTGCATTTACAAGTATTAACTGAGGTATGTAAAAGATTATAGCTACAAGAATATCAATGCATGTATTTGAAATTAAAGGAAGATTATATGCATCTTTTATATGCTGTGTTTTGGCATATAGTATGAGAGATGTTATCATTATAGACCCGATTATCAGCCAAACAATAATTGCGTATATTAATTGAATATTTGGCAAAGGGATAGGAATTTTTATTGACGCAATAAGACTTCCCAGCCACAGGCTTAATCCTATAACCGGTCCTGTTGCAAATAAAGCTTTAAACGCTGTCACTCCAAAATCTATTATATTAAATGTAGGCAGTACGTAGTTTTTACCGTTCCGTACATTATTTATGCATTGAATAAGTATGCTCACAAGCATTAATAATGTAAAAAATCCAAGGAAATAGAACATACCCATGTTGCCGCGGCTGAAAAGCTGGTAGCAAATGAAAACAGGAATTGCAAATAAAAAATATTTAACGAAAGCCATATTATCTGATAATGATTCTTCCAAGGCGTCCTTAATTGATGCCATACTTATCCTCCTAAAAAATTGCTCATATTTATTTTACCATATTTTTAAATAAAAAACAAGCCTCAAGGTAACATTACTATAAATTCAGAACCTCTGTCAGGCGCGCTTTTTAGACTAATTCGGCCTTTGTGGAGTTTGACAAGTTCTTTTGTAATTGTTAAGCCTAATCCGTTTGAATTCTGTTGATATCCTAATTGAGTAAATTTTTGAAATATTATTTTATGGTATTTTTTGTCAATGCCTATTCCGTTATCTTTAACTGAAATTGTGGTATATTTACTCTTCTTATCTATTATTAAATGGATTTCTCCGTTTGCATTTGTATATTTGACGGCATTTGTTATAAGATTAAATAAAATTTGCTGTATTTTTTGGTAATCAGCATTAATTTTGACATCTTTACAAAACTTTTTTATAATTTTTATATTTTTTTTCTGCGCTAAAGGTTTTATTATATTGCAAACTTCATCTACAGCTTGTGTTAGTTTAAATTCTGTCTTATTTAATTTCATTGCTTTAGCTTCTAATTTTGTCATATCAAGTATGTCGTTTATCATTCCAAGAAGATGTAAGCCAGAAATTCTTATATCATTTGTATATTCAAGCTGTTTTTCGTTTAATTCACCAAAAATTTGTTCGGATAAAAGTTCTGATGAACTGATTATAGCATTCAAAGGGGTGCGTAATTCATGTGAAAAATTTGAGAAAAAATCGTTTTTAATCTTTTCAGATTTATAAGCTTTGTTTGTCTCTGAAAGCCCATCCTGTAATGCTTTTAGCTGTATTTTTATAATTTTTGAGAGTTCTGCATCTTTTATTAAGTTTGCTATGATTGATGAACAAGTTTTAAAGACGATTTTTTCTTCATTTGAAAACTCATAATCTCTTGAAATTTGTATTTCGCCAAATGGTGAGTTTTTTATGTTTAATATATTCGTCAGTTTATATTTTAATTCGCCACCGGTATTGTAATTAAAAACACGCAATCCGGAAAGAGATATATAACCGCTTTTAAAATTAATTATTCCTTTTAGCACTGTAAATATATCTTCAGGCTTTTCGGCTGCGTTTATATTGAAAAACTCATTTATTTGTTCTAATGCATTTTTATACAATTTTAAATAGCCTTATCTGAATATCCTATATATCTTAAGTTTCTGAAATAACCGTCATAATCCAACCCGTAACCGACTACAAATTTGTCATCAATATGGAATCCATAATAGTCAGGTTCTATATCAGTAACCCTTGAAACTTTTTTATCAAGTAAGGAGCAAAATTTTGTTGATTTTGTTTTAAAGTTGTTATTAATAAAATCTAACAAAAATTTAGCAGTAAGTCCTGTATCAACAATATCCTCAATTATCAAAACATTTTTACCGTTTAAGTCGGGAAGTGATATATCTACGGCGTGTACTTTCCCTGTAGAAACAGTGCCTGAACCGTAGCTTGATAATCTTATAAATTCCATTTTTAAAGGCATTTTCAGACTCTTGACCAGGTCAACCGCAAACATTACCGCTCCTTTTAAAACACAGACAGCTATAACTTCTTCGTTTTTGTAAAACTCGTTCATTTCTTCTGCAAGTTCTGATATTTTATTTTGTATTTGTTCTTCAGTAAACAATACTTTTAACTCTTCGCCTTTAATTTCCATCTCTACCTCTTCTCTAATTTTATCACATGTGTAGGAACTGTTACAACTTTTATTTTATCGCTTATTCCTAATCCGGGTGCCCATAAAATTTCATTGCCTTTGCATAAAAAAATCAGCTTTTCTTTTTCATGGTTAGGTATTTTTTTCTCATTTAAATATTTCTTAAGTTTTTGGGTGCCATTAAGCCCGAGCGGCTGGATTATATCACCATTTTTTCGTTGTCTGAGTTTAAAATTCATTTCATTTAAATTTACATATGCTATAAACTCATTATCTTCCGGAAATTTTTCCGGTAGTTTTTCACACTTTTGTATGCTGAAAATATATTCTCCTATGGTGTATTCACTTTCTGACAATATATCTATTTCCGGAAGCTGTAAGTTTTCTTTTTTAATAGTTCTTATTTCTTTGCTGCTTGCAAAAAGCCATAAATTGTTTGTTAAAGAGTATGTCTTTCCTGATTTTGAATTTTTGCTGTTATTTATAAAGCTGACAATATCTTCAACTTTTTTTCTGTCATAATTAAGATGTTTTTCTCTTAAAAATTTATGTACAACGATTGTCTGATATATATTGTGCAGCTTAAGAAATTCATCAGCAGAGTATTTTTCAAGTAGTTTTAATTCTTTTTCAAACAAGTTATTAATTTCACGTGTATTATTTGCAAGCTTATTTATTTTTTCTATAATATTCGGCGAAATTTCTTCTAATTTGGGTAATATTTCGTATCTTATTTTATTCCTTGCATAGCAGGTATCAAAATTTGAGCGGTCATTATTGGGGTTTAAATTTTTTTCTTCACAATACTGTTCAATTTCATTTCTGTATACAGATAAAAGCGGTCTATAGTAAATATCTCTGTGTTCTAGTATGCCTTCTAATCCTGAAAAACCGGTACCTTTTGCTATTCTATACAAAATAGTTTCAGCATTATCATTTGCATTATGTGCTGTCAGCACAATGCATGAATTGAACTTTTCAGCGCATCTTTTAAAAAACTCGTACCGCGCATCCCTTGCAGCAGTCTCTGTATGCGGAATATCTTCTGATAATTTTTCACTATAAAAATTTATGTCATGACAATAATTGCGGCAGTTTATTTCTTCGTTGTCACTTTCTTCTCCGCGCCAGTTGTGGTTAAGATGAACCGCATAAAGGTTTAAATCATATTTTATTGAAAGCTGTTTCATTATATTCAACAGGCATAAAGAATCATATCCGCCTGAAAAAGCCACTATGATATTATTTTTAGGTGTTAGTAAATTATATTTTTCTAAAAATAACTCAACTGTGTCAATAATCATGAGTGTTTTTTAATACCTTCTTTTATTTCAACGGCATCAACACCTAAAAGTTCCAGTGTTTTCATTGCTAGAGAAGTAGGTTCGGTTGTAATCGCCAGAAGCATGTGTGCAGATTCAATACGCTCTTTGTGCTCGCTTTTAGCAAATTCCCAGGCTTTTTCAAGAACTCTTTTAGCGCGTTTAGTAAAGACTATTTCCTTATCAAAATATTCATTTCCAAAACCAATAAGCTTTTCAACAACATTTCTTGCATCTTTAATGTTAATTTCTAATTCTGAAAGTACAACAGCGCCAACGCCGGTTGCTTCACCAAGTATACCGAGAAGAAACATTTCTGTTCCTACAATTGCTCTGCCTAATCGGCGTGCTTCCTGTTTTGCAAGACGTAAAATTGTTAATGTCTCCGGCATTTGTTTTTCTATAGGTTTTATAATGCTGTGAGCTAAATCGTCATCTGATACATTTAATTCTTTGAAAATGTCGTAAGCTACTCCTTTTTTCGTTTTTAGAAGCCCGAGCACCATGTGTTCAGGTAAAACAACAGATGAGCCGAGCTCTTTTGCCGTTTGCAGCGCAAGACTCATAGTTCTGAATGCATTAGGCGTAAAAATTATCTGTCTTCCTTCATATTCTGATTGTCTTGACTGAATATTAGATAATTTTTCTTCGAATTTTTCTGCTGTTATTCCGAACTGTGAAAATATTTTACTTAGCTCAGAATTATGGTCTTCCAGTATTGATGAGATTATTTGTTCTGTACCCAAAATTTCGTAGTTAGATGCCGAAAGTTTTGAAACAGCACGCTCAAATACTTTTGAAGATTCTTTGCTGTCAAATATAGCATCGGTTTCCTGAGTTAAATTTATTTCAGGTTCTTTTATATCCTCAACTTCAGGATGGTAAAGTTTCTTAGTTTTTCTTTGAACAAGTTTTTCTAGTAAATTTTTTGATTTGACTGTGTCAAATCCAAGTTTTTCTAGGGATTTACAATTGTTTGAATTTTTGTCCATAATTACTGCAAGGAATAAATGTTCGTATAGTACAGTAGAATTTCCGGATTTAGTCGCCAAATCAAGCGTCTGTCTTAACAAAACTTTCGATGCATCGCTGAATGCAAGTGCAGGCAAAATTTTGTCTGTAGTCTCTATCTTTATGGATTGATTTAATTCAGCTTCTAAATCTTCAAAATTTATATTGTATGATTTAAAAATTTTTAAAGAAATTCCCTTTGCTTCTTTTACTAATGCAAGAAGTAAATGCTCCGGCATTACACTTACAGAACGCTGCAATTTAGCAATATTCTGTGCCTCGGTTACTACATTTATTGCCTTTTCCGTAAATTTCTCAAACAAATTATTATTCCTCTACTTCGTCCATTGTTTCTATGTATTCAGCTACTTTATCAAACTCATCGTCATCATCTACACTTTCAAAAATATAGTCTTCACCGTCTTTTGATAAACGCATCAAAACTAATTCTTCTTCCTCATCATCTTCTGCCGGTTCAGCAGGTAATAAAAGTGCATATTCCTGTCCGTCAACTTCTACTATATCATATAATTCAAAGTTGATAATATTTCCTTGCTCATCTTCTGTTTCAATTAATTGTCTTTCAGTATTTTCCATTTCTGGCTCCTTTCTTTATTTTCTTGATAGATATTGTTCTAGTATAATACAAGCACTTTCAATATCAACCAGTCCCTTATCTTTTTTATAGTTTATTTTTTTTTCTTTCAAATTTTGTTCAGCTGCGTCAGAGGTTAACCGTTCATCCTCAAATATAACTTCAAATTCTTTGATTTTGCCGGCAAACGCTTTGCAGTCTTGAGCTTGTGCTCCTTCTGTTCCATCCATATTTAAAGGTAAACCTATTACAATTTTTTTAACATTGTTTTCAGCGGCTATTTTATAAATTTGTGACAGTGCTTCGTTTTCCGGTTGTCTTTGTATGTATGAATGTCCTTTCGAAAGAAGCAAAAGGTAATCGCTTAGCGCAATTCCAATACGTTTTGTTCCTATATCCAGCGCCATTACTTTGTACATACCCATAAATCCTCAATTTCTGAAATGATTTTATCAAGTTCTGCGAGAGTATACCGGCCGTTATTCAATGCTGTGTCAAATTTTAGTCTGACATAATACTCATAGATACTTTTTCTTAAAATGTTTTTGAAAAATTCTTCTTTTAATTCATTGTGATAATATAAAGAATAAAGTAATTCAGCGTCGCTGTTCTTATTTTCAGCAAATTTCAGGTATGCTGACATAAGGAGCCTTCTGCTCCATACTGATTTTTCTTCAGTATAAAATATTTTATCAATGTAAGATGAGATTATATGTTCAAAATTTCCCGGAGTTTCTTTTAATAATGCCTCAAATTCATCACTATATCCGGCATCAAGAAACCATTTATCCATAAAATCCATAGAAGTTATTTTTTCAAGATCTATTTGGGATAACTTTTTAATTTTTAGATTTTTGTTTAAATTATCTTCGATAGAACAATATTTACAATCAATATCTGCCAGCAGGTTTTTCCAGCATACATATTCATATGGCAAAAGCCAGTTATTTGCCTGCTGTCTTGAAATTTTCTCCGCGTTGTCAAGAATTATCTTAAGATATTCAGGAGAAATTTCCAGCTCTTTTTCATCTTTATAAAAGCGTTCAATTATTTTGTCGCATTCAAATTGTGAAATCTCATTAAATCCGAAGCAGTCTCTTATGCCATGATAATCGTCAATGACTATAGCTGTAAATCTTATTTTGTTATCATTGGTTTTTCTTGTGAAAATCAGTGCCTGATTTCCATGCCCGTCCGGATAAGTAACGCAGCATCTGTACGGCTGCGATTCGGAAAGTATTTCTCTGTAAAATTCATTAGAATTGTCTTGTCTTATACCTGCAATCTTTAATGTGGCAAGACTTTTTTGCACTAAAGGCTTTATTTTTTCAGTAATAAAATCCATAGATGTATTAAGTGCGTGAAATGCCAGCTGTGATTTTGATTCTCCTAAAAGCTTTAAAGCTTCAATACCGGCTTCACTGTCCGGCTCTGATAAAAAAACAGGTATCAGTATATTAGCCAGAGCATCCTGTGTATATTCTTCCCCTAAAGAATGGAGCAAAGTAATTTTGTCATTACTGCTTAATGAGGTAAGAAAATCAAGAAAATCAATCTGGATTTCAGGATTTACAATTGCATTGTTTAATAATTTTCTTGTGTCACTGTCAATAATTTCTGCATTTAAAAGTTCATCACCTGTATCTAATTCCCAATTAGTGTCCAGCCCTCTTAAAAAGTTTACAGCTGTGATTTTGACATTATTTGCAACAACCGGATTTTTAAGAAGTTCCCACAGTCTTTTAGTTAATTCATCTTTTTCAGCATATCTTTCTAGAAGAAAACAAATAATTGTGCCGTTTTCATCTTTAAGATTATATAACTCTTTATATAAAATTTTTACAATTGATTTTTTATCATTTTGAGCATCCAGAAACTGTATGCTTTCAATATAATGTGAAATATCATTTACATCTTTAAATTCATTAATAAGATGTATAATTTCAGCTTTTATTTCAAAAGGATTTAGTTGTTTAACATTTTCAGCTGTCATTATTTTTTAGCTTTCCCCCAAAAAGCATCAAGTATTTGTTGTGCTTCCGCAGATGGCATTCTATCATTTAAAATTAAATACTGAACTGCTATCATTGCACATTCGGAACAAATATTAACTCCGGGTCCTTGAACCATTTTTAACACCTGTGTATTAGGTCTGTGGCAGAAACTGCAATATACCAGTTCATTGTTTGAATTTTCTGCCCCTTGAGTCTCTTTTTTAGCTCCTAATTTAACAACTTTGGCCATGAACGTATTCTCCTTTTGATTTAATTGTAACTTAAATTAATAAAATTTGCCATATTTTTGTTTTTCACTTATAATTACTTTACACGTTGTTTGATATGTTTTTTGAGGGGATGAAGTGAAAAAAGCATTATTACTTGTAAGTATATTATTTGTTTCCGTAATTTCAACTGCCTGTATTAATAATTTTGCAGTTCAGGAATTAAATTCCAAAGCTAAGATATATCTTGAAGAAGGAAATTATGAAGCTGCAATTGACCGCTTAGAGTCGAGTATTGACTTAGATGACACTATATTTGAAACTCATTATAATTTAGCAGTTGCATATACCCAAGCAGAAGATTATGCAAATGCTATGGAGGCTTATAAAAAAGCAATTAATATTGACCCTAATGTTCCAGATTCATATTATTCACTAGCTGTAGCAGAAGAAAACTTAGCTGTTGATTTATTTAATGGAGCAGTAAGATTGGGTGAAGATGATCATATTTATACTCCTGATGCAGAAGTTTTAGAAAATGAAGAAGCTCCCTATGAACCTGATGAAGAGGTATTAGGTATGATAGAAAGTTTAAAAGCAGATGCTTTAAAAAATTATAAGACATATCTTGAAAAAGCTCCCGCATCAGAGGATGCAGCAGAAGTAGCGCAAAAAATAAAAGAGCTTGAATCACCATCTGAAACAGAAGATTAATATGATAATTCAGTCTCCGGGAGAAATTGCATTTAGTATTTCAGGTTTTTCAGTTTATTGGTATGGAATAATTTTGGCACTTGCTGTACTTGCCGGTGTTTTTTGTGCCGAGCTAATTTCCAAAAAATATTCAGATATTCCTAAAAACTTTTTTATTGATAATTCGCCGATAGTGATAATTTTCGGAATAATCGGAGCAAGACTTTATTATTGTGCTGTTAATTTCTCCTATTATATTAACAAACCATTTGAAGTATTTGATATAAGACAAGGAGGGCTTTCAATACATGGAATGCTTATTGCAGGTGCTGTCATTGTATATTTTTTATCAAAAAAATATAAGATTTGTTTTTTAAGATTGGCTGATATACTGGCATGCTCAACTATATTGGCACAGGCAATTGGCAGGTGGGGAAATTTTTTTAATTCTGAAGCATTTGGTTTGCCGGTTAAATCATCAAGCTGGGGACTTTTTATCCCAGCCTCTCACAGACCCTTGCAATATATGGAGGAAGAACTGTTTCATCCGACTTTTTTGTATGAATCAGTTTTGGATTTAATCATCTTTTTTATTTTGATAAGAATGCAGCGGACTCCGCATAAGAACGGCACTGTGTTGTGCATGTATTTAATCTTATATTCTGCGGCAAGAATAATTATTGAACAGATAAGAATTGACAGTGTTCTTAATATTCTTGGTGTTCCTGTTGCTCAATTAATTTCTGTTATTATAATTTTATTCTCTTTACTGTTGTTCTATAAAACGCTACGCTCTACTGATTGATTTTATGTATTGTTTTTTCAATAATGTTTTTATGGTTGAAGATAATAAAAAATTACCTCGAATATGGTTGAGCGGTGCTCATTTTGCTAACGATATATACACGGGATTTTTAAATCCTATTATGCCGTTTATAGCTGCAAAAATCGGCATTTCAATGGCTGTTGCAACTGTTATTTTGAGCATGTCCCATATATTTTCTTCGTTATTGCAGCCGATATTTGGATTTTTCGCAGACAGTAATTACAAGCGTACATTTATTTTCTGGGGTTTGTTGATGACCTCATTATTTATTCCACTTGCACCTGCATCAACAAATATAACTTATATGATTATTTTCATAATTTTAGGAAGTTTAGGTTCAAGTTTTTTTCACCCGCAGGCACTCGGACTTGTAAATAGATTTTCAGGCAATGATACTGCAAAAGTGATGGGAATTTTCCTTGGTATGGGAACATTAGGCTATTCTGTAGGACCTTTATTATCTGCATATGTTGCTCAATTTTGGGGAATGGATAAAATGCCTGTAATGTCTGTTATAGGTGTTGTTTGGGCGCTGCTGATGTTTAAATTTGTCCCTAAAATGTCTGACGTAAAAATAATAAGAAAAAATTACAGCTTGAAATCTGCCTTTAAATCGATTTTGTCTAACAGAAAGTTAAATATTTTAAACGTTATTTCAATGCTGAAATCTTTAATATCTACCTCATGCTTCATACTGCTTCCGTTTTTATGGAAAAACATGGGCTATTCACCATTTTTTATAGGCATGGCTTTATTTGTATTCATTTTTGTAGGCGGTATTGGCTCTATGTTAAGCAGTAAATTTGAAAAATTGGTTGGTACCCGAAATGTATTTTATTTTTCGATGATTTCTACTTTGCCCCTTATGTTTTTATTTGTTATGACATATAAAGCGTTTCCGATTTTCTCTTTTGCAGTCTATTTTATTATGGGGTTTGTAACTATGCTTGCAGTTCCGGTAACAATGAATATGGCTCAAAGTATCATTCCTGAATATAAAAGTATTATAGGCGGCTTTATTAATGGATTTTCGTGGGGTATAGTTGCTTTAATAATGTCTTTAAACGGCTACGTTGCGCAAACTTTTGGTATTACAAAAGTTTTGCTGGGAGTTTCTGTTATCCCTGCTGTATTCTCTGTGTTTTTTGTAAAATATTTGTTTAAAAATGAAAATTAAGCCAGTAATGAAATTGTGTTGCATCCCTTTGCTTTGGTTGCGGGTTCATTTTTTTCTGGTATATTTGATAATACTTTTGACTTGACGTCATAATGCGGCTTGCAACGCTCGTTACTAATTATATTTTTGTCCCCGCTAAATGGCTTTTGCACCTGATGCTTTGTATTATTAGAGGATTTTACAGCATTAAACTTGCCTATAACTGATACTAGCATGTATTCTTAACCCCAAATTTCTTAACTACTTTTTAATTGTAGCTTAAACACCATTAATTAGCAAATTTTTTTATTAATTTTTGTAACAGAATTTACTACTGCTGAAATTAAATATTTAGTATATACTTTATATATATAAGATAACATTAATCAATACGAGAGATGTTAAGAGAGAGTATTTCCGTTTAAGTAAAGAGAGACACACTTCCTATTCCTATTTTCCTAGAAAAAATTTAAGCCCCTTAATAGGGGCTTTTTGTTATGTTGTTTCATTAATTTTATGTATTTTTATAAAATTTGTACCTCCAACCAGAACATTGGGGACTGAACCTGTGATAATTACAGTATCATGGCTTTTAAAGTTGAGTTTTTTAGTTAAAAACTTATCCATTCTGTCAAGTGAGGATCTGTCAATCTTTCTTTCAAATTTGAAATTTATTGGAAAAACAGCTCTGTATAGTTTTATAGCTCTGCATATATTTATATCTGGGCAGCATGCTAGGATTGGCACGGAGGGTTTACTTTCAGAAAGAAATACAGGTGTAAATCCGCTGCCTGTAAGTGCTACGATAGCATTAATATTAGGAACTTTTTTTATCATATCAGAGAGTGCTAATCCAATGGCCATTGCCTGGGTATTGTTATCTTCAATCATTTTTGCCGGAAAATTGTTATGATGTAAAAATTGGCTGTTTTCCGCATTCTCCGCAATAAGATGCATCATTTTTACAGCTTCTACCGGATATTTACCTGCAGCTGTTTCCCCCGAAAGCATAATTGCATCAGTCCCGTCAAGAATTGCATTTGCAACATCAGAGGCTTCTGCTCTGGTCGGGATAGGATTTTCTATCATACTTTCTAACATCTGGGTTGCAACAATTACAACTTTACATTTTAGATTAGCCTTTTTAATAATTGTCTTTTGCACTATTGGAACTTTTTCTGTCGAAATTTCAATACCTAAATCGCCTCTGGCAACCATTATGCCGTCTGATAACTCAATAATTTCATCAATATTTTCTACGGCCTGCGGTTTTTCTATTTTCGATATAATTCTTATGCTGCTGTTTTTTGATTTTAATATTTCTCTTAATTGTGCAACATCATTCGCTGTTCTAACAAAAGATAAACCGATATAATCTATATTATTTTCAACTGCAAAATCAATAAAAATCCTGTCTCTGTCTGTTAATACGTCAATGCTGCCGGTTGATCCAGGAATGTTAATGCCTTTTCTTTGTTTTAAAATTCCATCTGTTATTACTTCTGCATATATGATGTCTGACTCTACTTTTTTTACTATTAATTGTATTTTCCCATCATCAATGAGAATTTTTTCGCCTGCAGTTACATCTTTTGCCATACCGGCATAATCAACAGGTATAATGTCTTGTTCCATTTTATCCTGATGTCTGAACCTGACAATATCACCTTTTTTTAGCTCAATAGGCTCTTCTAAGTTTCCTATTCGTATTTTTGGCCCCTGCAAGTCCAGTAAAACAGGTATCAATTTTTTTTCTTCTTTTTCAATTTCACGCACTATATCAAGTGTCTTTTTGTGAATTTCGGGAGTCTCATGCGAAGAATTTATTCTAAACATTGTAACTCCTGCTTTAAATAATTCTTTTATTTTTTCTTTTGTATTACTTGCGGGGCCTATTGTGGCAACTATTTTGGTCATAGTATAATCTTGCATTGTTCAATTCCTCTTTGTAATGTATATTCAAATTATTTATAAGTATTTACAAAATGTATTAATTAAGTTATACTATGAAAAAAGATGGTTTACTAGTGGTAAAATAAGGAAGATGAAAAATGAAAAAATTATTAGCTGGTTTAATGGCAGTGAGTTTAATGATTTGGAACGTTGTTCCTGTCTTGGCTGCTGACGTTAAAATTATGGATGTGAGCAAAGATTATTGGGCTCGGACAGAAATTGTTGATGTAGTATCTAACAATGTTATGTCTTTAGATGCGTCTGGAAATTTTTATCCGGAGGACACTGTTTCAAGAGTAGAATTTGTAAAAGCTCTGCTTAAACTTTTAACAAATGATAACCTTGATGTAAATATTAAAAATAAATTTACTGATGTATCAGCTTCAAGTCCTGATTATGCTGACATTTTACGTTCTGAACAATTAGGTTTGGTTTACGGTTATCCGGATAAAACATTTAAACCTTCAAAGGTGATGTTAAGGGCAGAAACTCAGTCTGTAATAAGTCATATTACTAAAGATACTGTTTCTGATATGTCTGTATTAAACTATTTTGAAGATGCTTCAAGTATTCCTGATTGGGCAAAACAAGTTTATGCAAAATCTTTAGCATATGGAATTTATGTAAATTATCCTAATGCAAAACAATTGAGACCTATGGATGCACTTACAAGAGCCGAAGCTGCTGTTTTGTTAGCACGTTTAAGAGATAAAATAGGCCTGGTAAAAGAAGAATATATAGGTCCTGATTTGGAGAAAGTTCTTGCAATTGAACATTTAAATATTAAAAAGAATGCACCTAATCATTCCGTAAAAATTACTAATAAACGTAATATTGTGCTTAGCGGTAATGTTCTTGAGATAGCTTTTTCAGATAAATTTAAATCAGAACTTGCTTCAGCGGGAGAAACTGTTAAATTTATTAATCCTCAAGATATTTGTACTGAAGAAGGTACTTTGTTAATCCCTGCTAATTCTCTGTTTACAGGTAAAGTCTTGAATGTTACTCCGCAAAAATGGTTCAATAAAAATGCAAGAGTTTATATTCAATTGACTGAAATTTGTATGCCGGATGGCAAAAAAGTTGATCTTAATGCAAAACCGTTCTATAAAGACTATGCATTAAAAGAAGGTCCTTGGATGACAGCCGGAAAAGTTGCATTATATACTGTAGGTTTAGGTGCAGTTGGTACAGGTGCTGGTATCGGGTTTGCATTTATTCCAAATCCTTCTAAAATAGGCAACGCATTTGCAATAGGTACACCAATCGGTGCAGGTGTTGGTTTGGTTACAGGGCTCGTAACTCCTGGGCTTAAGTATCATGCAAAAGCCGGTGAACAAATTTATGTTATTCTTTGCGATGATGCAAGTATAATGAAATAAATTTATTTTGATATTTTGCAAAAGAGACGAAAGTTTTAACTTTCGTCTCTTTTTATAATTATTATACTTTTTACTGACTGCATAAGGCTAATTTTTATAGCCCGTTTTAACGTCGAAATATTAATTTATAAGTTTAAAATAGTAATGTGGCTAATCTAATTTAGTAATACAAAATTTTAAGGAGTAGATTATGAAAAAAACTATTGCATCACTGGCTTTATTTGCCTTTTTCTTATTACCGGCTCAAGGAGCTTTCGCCTGGACATATGACGGTATTAACAGCTTAAATCCTTTTACGGGATTTAGAACTTGTAATAAGTGTGAAAAAGTAAAAAAACAAAAGTGTCACAAGGTGAAAAAATCAGATTGTAATTCTTGTGCTAAAATAAAAATTCTGCCAAGATGCCAAAAATGTACAAAAGCATTCAACACCGAAGAAAACTGCCCATGCCAGAGAGTGCGTTAGTGCAATAACAAAGCCGCAGATAAAATCTGCGGCTTTGTTTTATGATTATAAATTTTAATAATCAATATTTTTTAAAGCATTAAATATTTTATCTGTAATTTGTTGGATATATTCCTGACTTACCATTCCGTTAATAACAGCATCTGCGATTTGATAGTTGGGACGGATATATTCCTGTGCAGTCTTATTTACATCTTGGAACTGTAAATCAGCTGCTGCACCGGTTTTGCCTCTAAGTGCAGCACGTTTGTACCAACGATCCTTAATTACCTCAAGTGGTGTGAACACATAAACTTTTACATCCATAATATCAGCCAGCCCGTTATTTAATACGTACAAACCTTCAGTCAAAACAACTTTAGCCGGTTCTTTTACATCACCATTCGGGTCCGAAACACACGTTACAAAGTCGTATTTAGGAGATGTAACAGTTTTTCCAGATTTTATTTTAATTAGATGGTCTTTCATTAATTCTAAGTCAATTGCATTGGGGGTATCAAAACTGAATCCTGTTTTGAATAATTCTTCATAACTTCCTGCTTCTTGCAATTCTTTAGATGTATCTTTGTAATAATCATCACAGCGAATTACTGTATATATACCTTCTTTCTTTTCTTTAACACAGGCCTTTATTGTATTATCAACGAAAACAGTTTTACCAGATGCGCTTTCACCGGTTATTCCTATCAGAAAAGTTTTCTTTTTTTCCTGAACAACTTTTCTTGCTATATTTAAAATAAGGTTTTCAGATGTTTTTAAAAACAGCGGCTGTACAGCGTGTTTATCTTCTTCCAAAATTTTTTTTAAAGCTTCTACAATCTGCGATATAACTTCCATGTCACGTCTGCTGGAGTAATATTCATAGCTGGTTAATTGAAAATCTTTCATAAAACTTCCCCTTATATACTATTTATTTTACTTTAAAGTTTCAGAATTTTCCTATAATACTAAATTTTGTAACAATATTGTTTAAAAAATTAAAGATAAAGGAATAAATTTACGTATATAAACATGTGAAGATAGATAGGAGTATAATCATGTATCAAGAAGAAATTTTTTCTAACGCAATGACAGAAGCAAAGAGAGATGGTTATGATGCTTTAACTACAGAAATCAAAGGTATGGAAGCAGCGATTGAGCGTTTCTTTACTAAGATATTTGAAACAACATCATCTGTTTCAGAGCGTGATTTTAATGTAACTTCATTCTAAAATAAAAAACCGGCATTTGCCGGTTTTTTATTTCTTATGCTGCAAATCCATTATATTGTTGAAAAACGGATTAAAATAATTCATTTGAAATTGATTTGGGAACATATATTGATTATTTACCATAAATGGATTATTAAATATTGAATTGAAACCATTATACATATGGCTGTATTGCGGATTTAAGCTGTAATTTATATTAAATGATGTTGAGTACAATGAATCTCCGGCAAGAGCGTATAAGGCTTCAAGGCCGCTGTCCATTTTTACATATTTTTTCTGAGTTTGTGTCCCAGGTTCAACTGCACTGAATTCTGTATTTTCACTTTCTTGAATAACTTTATCCAGAGATTTTGCTGCAATTTTTCCATCTTCAGATAGTTCTTCACCCTCTGAAGCCAGTCTTTCAGCTGCTGCAAGAGCCAGTTCTTGTTTTAATTCAGGATCTTTTTCAGCTTCTAGAGCTAGCTGATCTGCTTGTTTTTCTTGAGCAATTTCTAATTCATCTTTGCCGACTATTGCTCTTGATGCTTTTCCGAATACCCAGCTGCCGAGTAGTCCGCAAGCTACCCCGATTACGGCACCGACAGCCGTTCCGACTCCCGGAACTACTGAACCTATTGCAGCGCCTAATGACGCTCCTGCTTTAGCACCTACAATCCAGCCGGCGGTTTCTGCCGCAACATTAACTGCTGATTTTGCAAGTTGTTTATTTCCGGCTTTTGTACCAAGAGTTTTATATGTTTGATAAACATTAGGTGTTTCAATAGCAGCCGAAATAAGTGCCATTCCACCGCCGCCTTTTACAAGTTTGCTTGCGCTTCGGTAAGCGGAGCTATTTGCGAGTGCTTTTTTGTTTAATGTTGTTAATTTTGTTATTCCACTTTTATCTTTAATACCTTTTACTGTTTTGCCTATTTTACCAGCAGGCTGAGCTGCATTTTTTGCTAACTTTACATTGTAGTCAGTAACTGCTTTTAGTTCTTCAAGTTCTTTTAATTTGCCATAGTTTCCTGAACGAATAGCTCTTTGTGCTTCCGAACGTATTGCGTTGTAAGCTTCATTTTTTGGCAGCGATTTTTCAAAGTTAACCAAATCTTGTTTTGCAACTATTTCTTTAGTTCCTTTAAATATATTTTGAGAAGATTGCATGATTTTTTTGTTAGCGGCTGTTTCCTCAGACATTTTTCTGAAGCCGCCTTTAATATCTCTGCGATTTGACCAGAGCCAGCTGCCGCCTTCAAATAATGCTAATCCGCCAACTGCTTCAAATGGTGGTACATCGGTATGGTTTATTGTAGCGCCGGTAGCATATCTTGCTAGATTGTTTAAATCTTTGTATGTTAAGCTTTGAATGTTGCTTGACATATTCCCCCTAAAAATTTATTCCCCGTATATTTATAAAGTTTTTTTATTAATATAAATTGCCTATAATGTAAAGAAATGTAAAGCCCGGTAGTAAGCCGGACTTTACATTATGCTTGTATGTTGAATTGGGGCTGCTTATAGGCATTTGCCATAAAATCATTATTCATATTATTACTGTATAGAAGTTGCTGGTACATTGCGAGTTCCTGCGGGGATGGAGTTTTAGGCTGAAACATATTAGTATTGTAAGGGTTATAAACATTATATGTTTCGGATTGTTGAGTTAGTGCAGCCTGTTCTTCTTGATCTTCAAATTTTCTTTCAGAATAACTTTTACCTACTACCTTGCTGGTCAGCCAATCTCCAACGATGAAGCCTACGATACCTCCGATTGGTCCGCCTAGTGCTGTGCCAAGAGCACCAAGAACTGTACCTCCGGCAAGTCTTGCTCCTGCTTTTGCTGTTTCTGCCGCACCTTGTACAATACCTTCTTCTTTTGTTGCTTTTAGTATATTTGGTAATTCACCTAAAAGGATTAATAAGGAACCTATTACTGGCATTCGTTTTCCAATACCCTTAAATATACCTTTTATATTGCCCATAATTACACTTTTGCCGTTTTTAGCCGCTTTGTATCCTCCGACTTTCCAGCCTTGAGCTATTTTTTTAGGTATTGTTTTTACACCGTTAAAACTGCTTTTCCAGAAACTTCCATGTTTAGCTGTTTCTTTTAATGCATTTTTTTCGGCAGCGTTGCCTGCGGCTTTTGTTCCTGTCCAGACATCCTGCCAGAATTGTCCTTTAAGAGGATTTTTAGTTGTCAGTGCATCTTTGTATGCTTTTGCCATAACATCTTGCCCTGTACCAAAAACTGTAGGTGCATAGACATTTATGCCGCGTTTTGCATAACCATAGAATTTTGAAACCACTTTTCCGATTCCACTCATTACTAACCTGCCTTTATATAACCTAACCTTATTTATATAAAAAATTTGTATGCAAGATTATTGCTTATTTATAAAATTATTTGTTAATATTTCTTAATAGTTTTATTTATAGCCAATTGTGGAATGCTCTAACAGTTTGTACAGTGTTAAATAATTATATGGAAAAAAGAGATGACATTTATCCTAATAGGGGATTGCACAAATACGGTGATGTTGAATTTGCGGATCCTGTAAATAACAAATATCCAATAGATACAGAAGAACATATAAGGGCTTCATGGAGTTATTTTCATATGCCCAGAGACTATGAAAAGTATAATGAAACGGATCGAAAGACAATAAAGTCGCGTATTATAAAAGCGTGGAAAGAAAAAATCAATCCTGACGGTCCACCGGAAAAAGATAAGTTAATTTAAATGTAATATACAAAGCATTTACAGCCTGAGTGTATATGAGTCCCAATAATACTTTAGTCTGCTAAAATAATTTACATTAAGCCTAAATCTCTAAGAAATTTTTGGTTGTTTGCTAAATCAGCCAATTTATCGTCAACAAAAGGATCACTTACTCCATCGTCAAATAGTTTTTGCACTAATTCATTATGAGTTACATTTTCAGGGTTTGATAAGACTAGCTTTGAAAAATTATTTATATCAGTTTGCTTTTCATAAAGTTCAACTGCTTTTTTAGAAATATTTTTTAAAAAGGCATTTTTTGGCGTTAAAAACTCATCTCCAAAAAGTGAAGTCATTGAAGTGTTGTTGTTGTTGCTATTTGCCATTTTTAATTGTTGTGCAAGCTTTTTAAACATTACCATATCCCTTCATTATATATTATCTATACTTTATTGTAAACTTGCATCAATCTTTGGATTGACTTTTAGGAGTATTATATCTTGATTATAACTTTTATTTAATCTAAAATAGCAATATAAGTAGAAAGAGGTTTAAAAAATGCTTGATATCAAATTAATAAGAGAAAATCCCGAAAAAATTAATGAATTATTAAAACGTCGTAATCCTGAATTATCAATTGATGAAGTTATTTTTATAGATGTTGAACGCAGAAAAATTCAAACACAGGCTGATGAACTTCGTGCTAAACGCAAAGCGGAATCTCAAAAAATTGGTGAGCTAAAGAAAAAAGGTGAAAATACTGATGCTATTCAGGAAGATGTTCGTAAAATAGGTGATGATATCAAAATTTTGGAAGAAAAACAGAATGCTTTAGATGAAAAGCAGAAAAATTTGTTGCTTCATATTCCTAATATTCCTGATAAAACTACTCCGATAGGCAGTTCTGAAGATGATAATGTTGAAGTTTATAAATGGGGTGAACCTAGAAAATTTGATTTTGAATTTAAACCTCATTGGGATATTTGTGAAGAAAAAGGCCTTGTGGATTTTGAACGCGGTGTTAAGCTTTCACAAAGCAGATTTACATTATATCGCGGTCTTGGGGCAAAATTAGAGCGTGCTATTATTAATTTCTTTCTTGATTACCATACAGGAAATCAAGGATATGAAGAAATTCTTCCTCCATTTATGGCAAACGCTGCAACTATGACCGGTACAGGACAATTGCCTAAATTTGCAGAAGATATGTACAAATGCGTTGATGAAGATTTATACTTGATTCCAACTGCGGAAGTTCCTGTAACAAACATTTATGCAGGTGAAATTCTTTCAGAAGATCAATTACCAATGTATATGACTGCATATACGCCTTGTTTCAGACGTGAAGCAGGTTCTGCCGGTAAAGATACAAGAGGTTTGATAAGAGTTCACCAGTTTAACAAGGTAGAGCTTGTAAAACTTTGTACACCTCAAACAAGTGCTCAGGAGCATGAAAAGTTAACGGAAGATGCTGAAAAAATGCTTCAATTACTAGAACTTCCATACCGCCGTGAGGCTCTTTGTACTGCTGATATAGGTTTTTCAGCAAATAAATGTTGGGATTTGGAAGTATGGATGCCGTCTTACGGAACTTATAAAGAAATTTCAAGCTGTTCTAATTATGGCGATTATCAAGCTCGTAGAGCTAATATCAGATATCGTGATAAGGAAACCGGCAAAACTCAGTTTGTACATACTATTAACGGTTCAGGATTAGCTGTTGGAAGAACATTTGCTGCTATTATTGAAAATTATCAGCAGGCTGACGGCTCTATTGTTATTCCTGAAGTGTTAAGAAAATACACTGGATTTGACGTAATTAAGTAAAAACGGGTAAAATATAAATATTATGTTTGATTTTCCGTTTGAGCTAGATGATTTTCAAAAAGAAGCATGTAATCTTATCAGTGATGGCAAGAGTGTTGTAGTCTGCGCTCCTACAGGTGCCGGCAAAACTGTTATTGCCCAGCACGCAATTCATCTGGCACTTGAGAGCGGTAAACGTATTTTTTATACAACTCCATTAAAAGCTTTGTCTAATCAAAAGTACTACGATTTCGGTGAAAAATACGGGCAGGAAAATGTCGGTCTGCTCACAGGCGATACTTCAATTAATAGAAATGCACAAATTGTTGTTATGACTACCGAAGTCTTTAGGAATATGCTTTACGGTACAAACTTTGGTGCAGTGGCTGACAATTTGAAAGATGTAAAATATGTGGTGCTTGATGAAGTTCATTATATGAATGATGAGCAGCGCGGAACTGTGTGGGAAGAAAGTATAATCTATTGTCCTACAAATGTTCAAATTATTGCACTTTCTGCTACAGTCGCTAATGCTGATGAATTAACAGACTGGATTAATACTGTACATTCCAAAACTGAACTGGTTGATACTGATTTTCGTCCTGTTCCGTTAAAATTTTACTATTTTGACAGCTCTCAGCCGAATAAATTACTTCCGCTTCTAACACCTAGCGGTCAATTGAATAAAAAAATTAATCCTGAAAAGCATCAATGGGGAAAACATGGTAAAAATAAGCAGAAATCTCCTGTTAAAGACGTTGTGAGAAATCTTGCAAACCAAGATATGCTTCCTGCTATTTATTTTACTTTTTCTCGTAAAAAATGTGATGAACAGATGGAAAAATGTGCGTCGCTGGGTTTAGTCTCTCCGGTAGAACAGGCGCAGATTCGCCAATTTGTTGATGATTATATTGCTGAAAATCCGCATTTATACGGGAATAAACATATCGAGTTTTTATTGCAGGGAGTTGCATCACATCATGCAGGACTTTTACCGGGTTGGAAAAACCTTGTTGAAAAGTTGTTTCAAAAAGGTTTAATTAAAGTTGTTTTTGCTACTGAAACTCTTGCCGCAGGTATTAACATGCCAGCAAGGGCAACTGTAATTAGTGCAACGAGCAAACGGACCGATTCGGGGCATAGGATGCTTACTGCAAGTGAATTTTTGCAAATGTCAGGTCGTGCCGGCCGTCGGGGTATGGATGAAATAGGTTATGTTGTTATTGTCGGAACTCCTTTTCAAACTCCTGAAGAGGTGGCAGAACTTGTTTTAAGTGATGCAAACCCTCTTGAAAGCCGTTTCTCACCAAGCTATTCAATGGTGCTGAATTTATTGCAAAGGTTTAGTCTGGAAGAAGCCAAAGAGCTTATAATGAAAAGTTTCGGATATTTTTCAGCAGGTTCAAGAATGCAGCCGCTTTTGAAACAGTATGAAATTAACGAACGTGAAAAAAATGAGCGTATTTTTGTTTGTCAACATAAAATGTCTGATGCTGATTTTATAAAGTATGATAAATTAAGACATTTGTATGTACAAAACAGGCTTACTTATAAAAAAATATGTAAGCAGGAGCAATCTAAAAAGCGTCCGCTTTCTCCTGAAGTCATTGCTTTTCGTGACGCAAACAGGACTATTCTTGAGCAGCTTCACAGTTACCCATGTGATAATTGTAACCGTTACAAAAAACATGCCAAAAATATTGAAGTTTTGGCTCGTCTTGAAGTTCGGCAGGCAAAACTTGAAAAAGAAATGGAACGCCAGCGTGATATTTACTGGAATAAATTTCTTGCGCACAGGAGTGTTTTGTATGATATGGGGTATTTAAAAGCAGATTTTCCTACCGAACAGGGTGTTACAACATCTCAAATTCGTTCTGAAAATGAATTGTATATTTCAGAAATTATTTTTTCAAATGTGTTAGATGGGCTTTCTCCAGCTCAGCTTGCGGCTGTGGTTTGTGCTATTACGACAGAAGACTTGAGGATTGATATTCCATATCTGCCTTTTTCTCAGGTTGTGCGTAAAACATTAAACCTTATAAGAAATATCAGACGCAAAATTGAAAAAGTGCAAAATAGATATCTTGTTGAAGCACCTTTATATATTAATCCGTATTTTAGCTCCCTTATCGAATTGTGGGTTGAAGGTGCTGAGTGGGAGACAATTATTGAACAAATAGATATGGGTGAAGGAGATATAGTTAGAGCATTTAAACGTACGGTCGATGTTCTTCGTCAATTCACAACAATTGACAATGTACCTGAAAGTTTAGTTTTTACAGCAAGAGAAGCAATTGAAAAAATTATGCGTGAACCTGTTGATGTGGATTAATTTAAGTGTATAATTGCCATTATTTAGTTTTGTAAAAAGGTGTGAAAATTCCTGTTAAAGCTGTTATATATGGGCGTTTTCAGGGAATAATAATATTACCAGAGAGTGTTATTCCCCACCCCACTCTATAAACAAAAAGGTATCCTGTTACTTTAATTGATGAGGTAAATCTATGGATACTATATTTTTGTGCCCTGAAAAACGTTTATGGAATATATTTGGGATAGCTGTAAATTTTGCAGTTGTAAGTGCTTTTATTTTCACTCAATCAATATTTGTGCCTATAATGGCAAATGACTTGTTTGCAAAAGTTACAAACCCTATTATTGATACCGGTCAGGCATCTATGCAGATTATAAATGAAGTTTCATCTGAAGCTGAAAGCAAAAATTTTGATGAAATGATTAAGAAAAAATATCCGAATGCAATAATAGCTGATGTAGACAAAGGTATAAAACATATAAAGTTAACAAAATATTACGACGGCAGACCTGTAAAAATCAATGTTGTAGAAATTAACAATAAGCTTGCAAAAAACTATACGCTTACACCGGCCCTAGCTTCCGAAACATTACATAATAAACGAACTATTTCAACTATTGCTCAAAACTCAAATTCAATAATTGCATTAAACGGTACTTTTTTCAAACCCCAGACGGGTGTTCCTCTCGGAACTTTAATGATTGATGAAAAAATGTATACGGGTCCTATCTATGACAGAGTAGCTATGGGAATTTTTGATGATGGTTATGATATTGCAAGAGTCCAATTGGATGCATTTATAAAATCCGGTAAAACGCAAGTTAAAGTAGATAATATTAATCAACCGAGAATGCTTGCAACTTATGTTTTGGCTTATACCCCTGATTGGGGAAAAATCGCACCTCCGTCTCCGAAGTACGGCCTGCAATTTGCAGTTGATGAGGATAGGATTATTGAAATTTCAACCGCGGCACTTAAAATTCCTGAAAACGGATATGTAATTGTAGGCCCTGCTTCTACATTAAACAAATTTAAAATCGGAGATAAAATAAAATTAAATATTGATACAATCCCAGAATGGAAGAATGTTCGCCACATAATAAGCGGCGGCCCGTATCTCGTGAAAAATAGCGAAGTTTTCGTTGATATGACTGCTCAAAAATTAAGTTCTATCGGCGGTAAAAATCCAAGAAGTGCTATCGGCTATACTGAAGATAATAATTTGATATTAGTTGCGGTAGACGGCAGAGAGGGCAGTTCTGTAGGCATGACTTTAATGCAGCTTGCGAATTTTATGAAGTCATTAGGCTGTGTTAATGCAATGAATTTAGACGGTGGCGGCTCAACAGTTATGTATGTTAACGGTAAAATTGTTAACAATCCGCACGTTAAAGGCGGTATTGCCCTATCTAATGCGATTGTTTTGAGTAAAAAAAGCTAATAACGTCTAACATTCTGGTCAATTATATCAGAAATATATGGGATTCTGCTGTATTGTCCCATAAATGAAGTTACAGCCAGATATAATATAATAGCATATACTACTGCCTGTATAAGTGAATAAGGACCGAATACAGGTGTGTTTAAAAAGAAAGTCAATTGCGCTACTATTTTATTTATAAACGGAATGAAACTTAGTATGTTTAGTAAAAATCCTAAGATCATACTCAATAAGAAATATGCGATTGCAATGAATATTGATTGAAAAATATGATATTGCATAAATTGTCTGAGCTGTGCTTTTGTAAATAATCCGAGGATTAGCCATATAAATCCTGCAAATCCCATAGTGATGTAACTTAATGCTGCAACAATTCGTTCTATCATATATGGTTTTGCACTATATCCGCTCATTATGCTTTTTCTAGTTCTCCATTACGTTTTTTGTCTATATATTCTTCTAATACCTGAGTATAAACAAGTTTAAATTCATCATTTTCTGGTTCTATACTTATAGAAGATCTATATGAAGCAATCGCTTTTTCAATATCACCGTCAAGGTAATGTGCATTACCTAAAAGCATATAGGTTTCTGCATCGTTGGGCTTAACCCTTAAAGCTTCTTTGTACAAATTCATTGCCAAATCTATGTGGTTATAGTTTGTATAAAGGTTTGCAAGCAGTACATATGCGCTTTTCTCTTTCGGGTTTAAATTCATTGCACGTTTATACATTTCTTCTGCCATATTATATTCTTTAAATTCAGAAAGCGCAATTGCATAACAGATATAAGCCTTGTAGTTATCACCTTCCATTGTTAATGCTTTTTCAAACCAACTGTAAGCCTGCTCGCGTTCTTTCATTAACGTCAGGGTATTACCTATACAAATTGCAACAATTTTGTTATCCGGATTTAAAACAAAAACACGTTTGTATAAATCTAGAGCAGTTTGATAATCATATAATTTAAAACAAACATTACCCATATCAACAAGTGCTGTTATGTTTTCCGGATCAAGAGATAAAGCTTTTTCATAGTATGCTTTTGATTCTATATAATCTTCGAAATCAGCATACAAAAGTGCAATAGCATTGTAAATTTCCGGGTTTGTTGAATTTAAATCTATTGCGCGGTTATAGTAAAATAAAGCTTTCGGAAAGTTTTTCCATTCAGCAAAAACATTACCTATATTAAAATAAATTAAAAAGTTTTTAGGATTAATTTCTAATGCTTTATTATAATAGGATAAAGATTTTCTAAAATCTTTTTCATAAAACCACATTGTACCCATACCTACCAATGCCTGAATATCATCAGGATGAATAGCAAGCAGGCTTTCTAATACAGACATAACTTTATCATAATTTTCCTGCTGCATATATAATTCTGCCAGCTTATGATAACCATCTGCATTTTGAGGGTCTTTTGCCATTTCCATTATGGCATCATTTATTTGTTTATCTAATTCTATTTTGTCCATGCTTTAATTTTATCCTATTTAATAAAAATTGTAAAATTATTTAGAAATATTAATTATACTCACTGTATTCTTTAGAGGCCTCTTTCCATACATCTTCCGATATACTAAAAGCGTGGCTCCAAAATTTTTCAATGGCGTATGTTTCACGCTCATCTTTGTGTAATATATGGACTATTACGTCACCGTAATCAAGCAAATTCCATCTGTTTTTCAGGTCGTTTTCTGTCCTGATGGGCATACGTCCAAAATGTTTTTTAATCATTTCCTTTACGTTCATCATTAAAGATTTTACCTGTGTAGGCGAATCTGCCGATGCGATTACAAAGAAGTCACCGAGAGATGAAACATTACTGATATTAAGTATTGAAATATTGCTTGCCAGTTTGTCGTCTAATACTCTGGCAATAACACAAGCGAGTTTTTGAGAATCAACTTCAGCCACTTTACCCTCTATTCTATAATATCAACTCTGCGTTTGTGTCTGCCGCCTTCAAAGCCTGTTTTTAACCAGACATCAACAATATCAAGAGCTAAATGCTCACCAATAACACGTTCACCAAGGCAGAGAATATTTGCATTGTTGTGCGCACGGGAAACTCTTGCTGAATACGTATCACCGCAAAGTGCTGCACGGATTCCCCTTGTTTTGTTTGCTGTTATAGACATACCAATACCTGTACCGCAAACTAATATGCCTCTGTCAACCTGACCTGATACAACAAGTTCAGCAACATTACGTGCAATGTCGGGATAATCACAAGCTTCCATTGTATATGTACCTACGTCAACAAATTCTATATTTCTGCATTTTAAATAATCAATAATCTTTTGTTTGTAATTGAAACCGCCATGGTCGCTTCCTATAGCTACTTTTAAATGATCCATATTAACTCCTTTTTTGAAAATTACCCTTGCACAGTGCAAAGTATCTGTATTTATTATACAAATTTTCATGGAGTTTGTAAAGTATTCAATAAAAAAGCCCTCTCAAAGAGGGCTTTTTCTTATATAATTCCACTCCAGCCTCCGCTGGCCGGTTTAGGCGAAATATCAGGTTTGACTTCTGGTTTTTCATATTTATCTAATGCATATTTTTCTGGATTATTTAAAAATTCTTCTAAATACACTTTTTCATTATCATTTATTAATACTAAAAATCTGTTTGTATTAGCTTCAAGTTCTACAGGTAAACTTTCTTTCGTTTTGGGATTTTGTATTGATGTTATTTTGTGGGAAGTATAATCTGTAGTGATTTTTCCATTAGTTACTTGTAATTTAGAGAAGTTTAAATTATCTCCATCATCACATACCAATTTATATGTAACGTTGTCTGCCCCTCTCAGGTAGGCATCACCGCTGAACCATCCTGGAGATTCTGAAACTTCCCATTTCCTTTCTGAATTTGGGTCTATCTCAGATTCCGGTAAAATGACAGATTCTGTCTGAGCCGTAGTTCCGGTCTGCTGGGTAGTTACTGTTGCAGGGGTACTACCAGTTGTTGAACTTGTGTTGTTGGCTGTATTATTATTTTGAGTATTTGTAATCTCAGCAGGATCATTTCCTGCGTCATCTCCTAAATCACCAATATCTTCAACGCCTTCACCGTTATTACCATTTTTTTGTTGTTCAATTTCTTCGGCTTCTCTGCGTGCTCTGTCGCTTACTTCAGGTTTACCCCCTAACAAAGAAAGCATATCATTGAAGTTGTCAGCAACTAAAGGCTCTCCATTTCCGTCTTTTGCTGTTGCTATAAACTGTCCATTTCTTTCGCTAATTATATAGTCGTTTCCAAAATGTTTTTCTAATGTTTTTACATCGGAGTTTTCATTTTGTGCTGCAGGAGCATTACCTGCATTTTGATTCAGATAACCATAAAGATTACTACAATTGCTGTACATAATAGGCATTCCACCAAACATACCAAAATTATTATATGTATTCATAGAGTTCATGCCGCCGAATAAACCGCTAAAAATACCGCCAGCACCAAATAATCCACCGCCTAAGAAACCGCCCAAAAAACCGCCCCAAAAACCGCCATTACCTCCGTGGTGACAATGTGGGGCTTGTTGGTTTACTATTACTGTTCTGTTAAAAAATGTTGGTCTTGGACGCATCCAAGGTCTGTACAATCCGTGTACCATTTTATACCTCTCGTGTTTTATTTTAAGCTATATATATAAAGTATATAATATTAGGTTTATTGTCCACTTTTACTTTTTAATTTACATAACTTTACATTAGTTATTGTTCATTGTTACTTTGCATAAGATTTTTAGCCTGTTCAGCTGCTTCTTTGCTGTCATATGCTTGTCCTTGCTGAATACCATTTTTATATAGAGCCCATTTACTGCCGACTTGTTGAACAGTAATTGCCCAGTTTGTGGCTTTTACAAATCCATAGTCCTGTTTTAATACATCAGCATTTTCATAATCTGATTTTAATGAAATTTCTTGCCCGTTTACTGTTAATTTATCAGGAAGATTAATGACGTCCCCAACTTTAAAGTAAACCCCTTGTTTTGCAAGCTGCATTGCTTCAGCTCCTTCTGCCCCTGAATTAGCAGCAGCAAGAGCATATGCAACATCCTTTACTGTTACTCCGGCCGGTAAATTGCTTAAATCATATTTTGCAGACGCTATACCATACCATGTATTTCCATTTTGTACGGTGTAAGTTTTATTGCCAGGTATTTCCTTAATATCATATTTGTCATCTACTCCGCCTTTGCCGTCGGTATTTTGAGCGACAGCTGCGGCAAGTTCTTCTACTTCTTTCTGTTGTTTGGCTGAAACTTCCGGTTTACTAAGTTTTGCAAGCATGTCGTTGAAATTGTCTGCTATGATTACACCGGAACCGTCTTTCGGTGTTGCAATCAATTGATCGTTGTGTTGACTAATTGTATATTTGCTGCCATAATGTTTTTCCAATGTTTTTACATCAGAATTTTCTTTTGGTGCTGCAGGAGCATTACCTGCATTTTGGTTTAATAAGCTCCAAGGGTTTTCTGTTTGCATTGTCTGTGTGTTACGACTGCTTAAACCGTATTTGCAGACGCCGCTAAATACACCACCCAAAACTCCACCCCAGAAAGCCCCATTACTCGGTTTTGAACGGGTGTATGTTGGTTGGTTTACAACATATGTTCTATTAAAAATGACCGGCGGTTGCCTTTCCGGGAAACTCATTGCGTGTCTTGCTGACATATACTTCTCCCATATCTTATTACTTATATATATAAAGTATATATTTAATATATAATTGCTTAAATTGTTAAACTTAACTTAATGTTTCTTCATAATTCTGAATATATATCTATATACATAATACCCGTAAAGCTTAAATATCTAACCCTGTAAATAATTCCAGAGCTGTAGCATTTTTTAAAACGGGGTAATCATTAATGTTATGTTGTTTAAGGAATTCGATTGCTTCATTTCTTGCAAGTTCAAGAATTTTTGCATCACGCACAATATCAGAAATTATTAAGTCCGGCAGACCGCTTTGTCTTGTACCTAAAAACTCTCCGGGGCCTCGTAGCTGCAAATCTTTTTCTGCAATTACAAATCCGTCATTTGTCTGCGTCATAATATTGAGACGTTCTTTTGTTTCCTGAGAACGGCTTGCACTGACCAAAATACAATACGACTGTAAGTCATTTCTGCCAACACGACCTCTTAACTGATGAAGTTGGGAAAGTCCGAAGCGTTCCGCGTTTTCTATAACCATGACTGTTGCATTAGGAACATCAACACCAACTTCAACAACAGTTGTTGAGACAAGTACGTCATATTTATTTTCCTTAAAATCTTTCATGACTTTTTCTTTTTCATCATTTTTTAATTTCCCGTGTAGTAGACCAACTTTAAAGTCAGGAAAAATTTCTTCTTGCAGTTTTTCTGCTTCTATTGTGGCAGCTTTAGCAGATAATGTTTCGCTTTCATCTATTAGCGGATATACAACATATGCCTGTCTCCCGTAATTCAATTCGCGTCTTACAAGTTCCCATACTCCACGGTGTGAAGATGTTAAAGAGGTCTTTATCGGCAGTCTGCCTTTAGGAAGTTCATTGATTACTGTTAAATCCAAATCTCCATGAACCGTCAATGCAAGTGTTCTTGGAATTGGTGTTGCTGTCATTGTGAGTATCTGCGGGTTCCGGGATTTCTTTTTTAGAACATTTCGCTGTTTAACCCCAAAACGATGTTGTTCATCTACAACGATTGCCCCGAGATTTGCAAACTCAACATTTTCCTGAATTAATGCATGGGTTCCGACTGCAATATTCATTTGACCGTTACGAAGTGATGTTTCAAATTGTGTTCTTATTTTTTTACCATGACTTCCTAAAAATAATCCTACACTTAAACCTAAGGGTGTAAGCCATTCAACCATATTATTATAATGCTGTTGTGCAAGAATTTCCGTAGGTGCCATGATTGCTCCCTGATAGCCGTTTTCAATTGCTGCTAAAAGCATAATTGTAGCAACAACGGTCTTGCCGCTTCCTACATCACCCTGGAGTAATCTCTGCATAGGGGCTTCAGAGTGCAAATCATTCAGAATTTCATTTACTGCATCTTTTTGTCCTTTAGTTAATTCAAAAGGAAGACTTTTTATAAACTTTTGTACTAAGCCGTCTTTTTTAACTTGCAAAGCAACTGATGAAATATTTTGAGCAGTATTTTCTCTTAACCTTATTAATTTAAGCTGAATCAAAAATAATTCTTCAAATATTAATGTAAAGCGGGCTTTTTCCAGTAAAGACATGCTCTCCGGAAAATGAATTTGTTCAACGGCAATTTTTTTATCAAGCAGCCCCAGCCTTTCTCGCATTTCATCGGGAATAATATTTATAATTTCATTTTTATACAATTGAATTGCATTAAAAATAGCTTTACGAAGTGTTTTAATGCTTAAGTCTTCACATACGGTATAAATAGGCACAATTCTTGCAATATTTAAGTTAGAGTTTGAATTTTCAAGAAACTCGCCTGTCATAATTGAATAAGCAGGTTTATCAATTGTTAATTTATGGCTGTAATTGTTCATTTTAACTGTTCCGGAAACCATAATTCCTGCATTGTGCGGGAATTGCGCTTTAATCCTTTCTAGCATAAACCTGTTGCTTTTGGATTGGAAAAAGCTAAGTTCAAATTTCCCGCTCTCATCAGCTACTATAACCTTTACCACAGAAAGATTGTTTTTTGTATTGAATGCAGAAACTGATTTTATATATCCGAAAACAGTTGTTGTAGTACCTTCTTTTAAGTCTTTTATAAGTGTTCTTGTTGAATAGTCAACATGCTTTTTAGGAAAATACATAATAAGATCCTGTGCGGTGTATATTCCTAATTTATTTAATTTATATGCAACTTTCGGCCCGACGCCTTTGATGTACATTACATCAGTCTGATTTGCCGGCTTTGTGATTTTGTGCTTTTCGCCGCTGTTTTCTTCATGATGCTGGTTAATTTCTGATTTGATTACTTTAATAAGCCCTTCTATTGCACGCCTGCGCTCGGGAACAGATGCAAACGGGTAATGTTCGAAAGTCTCAGCCATAATTGCCCATTTCGGGTTTTTGTTAGAAGCTTTGTAGTTTTTTAGAGCTTCTTTTTTAATAAAACTTGAAAATGCCTGTTTTTTACCGTGTATATCTATATAACGGTGTTTTACTTCTACATCTATTGCCAGTTTAATTTGCTCGAGATTTTCCAATTATGTAAGCCTCAAAACTTCATAAATATCCATCTTCTTGGATTTACCGCGTATTGTAACTTCGCTGATTTTTATAACATCCGCAATACTGCTTACGTGAGAATAGGTTGAACTGCTTATTAAAAAATTTGTTTTATAAACTTTGTTATAACTTTCAATCCTGCTTGCAAGGTTTACCATATCACCGATAACAGTGTACTCCAGCCGTTTTTCAGAGCCTATATTCCCCACAAATGCTTCACCTGTGTTTATGCCTATGCCGATTTCAATTTTGGGTTTTCCTTCAAATAGCCATTTATCTCTTAATTCATCAACTTTTTTCAACATTTCATTAGCACATAATACAGCATTTTTAGCATGATTTATATCTTGAATTGGTTCTCCAAAAATTGCCATTACTGCATCACCAATAAATTTATTGATGACTCCGTTGTATTTTGAAATAATTGGTTCGATTTCTGTAAAGTATTCATTTAATATAATCGAAACTTCTTCTGCCGTTAATTTTTCACTGATACTCGTAAATCCCCTGATATCTGCAAATAATACTGTAACAACAGCTTTTTTACCGCCTAATTTTATGTCATCTATATTTTTGACAACATTTTGCATAATATCTTGCGAAAGATATTTGCCCATTGCCTGCTTGATTTTCTCTTTATTTCTGCCCTCAAGAATAAACCTGTAAGAATATCCGAAAATCATTGTGATAAGCTGTATTGCAAGCGGTGTAATAACATTTGGCGCAATACCGTTCATAAAACAGATTGCTGTAAATACCATATATAAAATTGCAATTGCTATTAATATCCCTAATGATTTAAAAAAGGAGAATTTGGCAATCAGTATAAATACAATTATTGTCAAAAATACTAAAAGTAAGATATCCTGTAAAATTGTAGTCTGTTTCACAAATTCATTATTTATAATGTTATCCAGATTTGTTGCCTGAATGTCAACGCCGGGATGTTTTTGAAGCATTGGCGTTGGCAGGGCATCTTCAAGACCGAGTGCGCTTGCCTTTGCATTTGCTCCTACAAATACAATTTTGTCTTGAAATTCTTTCGGGTCAATGACAGGTTTTTTACCCTGTTTTATATTGTCAAGTGATGTAAGTACATCAATAGCTGAATACTTTTTGTGCGAATATTCACCATTATTGCGGATTTTATAATAGTGAATAAAATTTTGTATTGCATCATTTGAGGTTATGGACGGTATTTGCAGGTTAGTTTCATCAATAATAATTTTATTTTTATCTAAAGTTAAGCTGTCTGTTTTATTTGCCAGCAAATACATTCTTAATGCCAGAGAAGGATACAATTTATTGTTAACATTTACTATCTGGTCACTCATTGTTATATGACCTATAGAGTTCTGTGTTGTGTTTACAGAACCGGTATATTTAATTGCATTAAAATATGGTTCAGGAAATCTGGAAAGGCTTTGATATTTGCTGTATAACAACTGGCTGCCGGGATTATTTATGTTTACTCCAAATTTATTGTCAAATTTTTCAGAGTATGATTTCCCGTCTATATCAGCGGGATAAGGCTGCACCAGCGGGCTGAAGCCTACCACTAAATTATCGATATCTTTTATGGTATTAAATAATTCTTCATCAGATTCCGGATTATCTTTATCCAGGCTGGACAATATTGCGTCAAATCCAATTATTTTTGGGTTTGAGTATTTATCTAAATATTCAAAAATCTTTGCGTATAGATTTCTTTGCCATGGCCAGCGGTATTGTTCGATTGATTTATCGTCAATAACAATAAGTACAATATCGTCAGAACCCGTTTTGCGGGCAGTAAAATTATTATGCATAAGGTTATATGCGTTTGGCTCAAAAAATTGCCATGAAATTAATATAACAATTATTGATAAAAATAAATGTATTAAAGCTGATTTGATAAAAAATGCTTTGCTTTTAAATTTTTTCATGTTACTTCCTATCCCTAATTTTATGATATAATAAATTTTGAAAAAGGGATAGTTTATGAACGAAAACTTAATTAAATCTTTAACAGAACAAAAAATTTTTCCTATTATAAGAAGCAAAAATCCGGATGATGTTGTAAATACAGTTAATGCCCTTGTAAAAGGCGGACTTAATACTATGGAAGTAAATGTTGAAAATCCGTCTATTTATGAAGCAATAAGAGAAGTTTCAAAGCATGCCCATATTTGTGCCGGCGGAATAATTACATCAATGCAGGCCCATGCTGCACTTTTGGCAGGAGCCAAATGTTTTTCTTCTCCTATATTTCATATGAATCTTGTTAAACTCTCAAAGGATAAAAAAATCCCGTACATTGCAGGAACATCTACTGCCAACGAGGCTTACGAAGCATGGAAAGCCCGCGTTCCGCTTGTGAAAATTTATCCTATTGCTGCTATCGGCGGACCGTTATATATAGAAGACTTGCTTAGACCTATGCCGTTTTTGCATATTATGCCTCAAGGAAATGTAAAACTTTCCGAGGTTAAAAATTATATCGATGCCGGCGCTGTTGCAGTTGGTGTAGGACGTGATTTGTTTGAGAGGTATTCTTACTCTGATATTACAGCAAGAGTACAAGAGGCAATTTCAAAACTTTAGAGGATTTAATGGACGAAAAGTTAGATATAATAGCAATCGGTGAGAGTATGGTAGAGTTATCTACCGATGAAAAACTTAAAGATGCAGAATGTTTACACAAATATTATGGCGGTGATGCTCTGGCTGCTGCTGTCGCAGCGGTACGACTGGGCTCCAGAGTCGGGTTTATTACTAAACTGGGAAATGATGCATTTAAAGAATTTTTGCTGGATAGCTGGAAATCTGAAGGATTAGATATTTCACAGGTTACCTTATCTGATGAACGAAATGGTTTATATTTGATTGCGCGTCCTAATTTTAGAGAAAAAGAGTTTGCGTATTATCGTAAAAAGACTGCTCCTGCAAAGTTGTCCATTGATGATATTTCTGAAAATTACATACAAAATTCAAAAATAGTTTATAGTTCTGGAATAACTCAATCTTTGTCTTTGTCTGCGCGTGAAGTTGTCAAAAGTTGTTTTAAATCTGCACATGATATGCATTTGTTGACAGCTTATGACCCTAATTTTAACTCTTCTGTTTTTTCACTTGAGGATGCTAAAGAGTATTTTGATGAAGTTATTTCTGATGTCGATATTTTATTTATGAGCGCAAAGCATGATGTGGCAATTCTGGGTATTGAATCTATTGATGCTGCTATAAAATATCTCTGGGATAAAGGTGTGAGTATTGTTGTCATTAAATCAGGAAATGATAACGGATATTATACCGGATATAACGGTACAATTTCATTTACTAAATTCTACACAAATGATGTTTCTGATACTACTTGTTCCGGTGATGTATTCAATGGCGGTTTTCTTCATGGTATGACCCATGGCTGCACTCCACTGGAAGCTACACAACTCGCTTCAATTGTTGCAGGTCTTCAGGCTAAAGGTATAGGTGCTATTAAATCAATTCCTTTTCATGATGAAGTGTATTCGATTTTTAAGGGTGAGTAATGGCTAAACGTATTGTTATTTCCGGTTATTACGGGTTTGGGAATTTTGGCGATGAGGCTATTCTTTCTGTTTTGATAAGCCGTCTTAAAAAAATGGGATTTGAAATAGTTGTATTGTCATCAAATCCCAGAAAAACTTCAATGGATTATTTTGTAAACTCAATAAAATCTTTTGATTTTTATCAGGTTGCCGGTCTTATAAAACAATCTGATATTTTAATTTCTGGAGGCGGAAGTCTTTTGCAGGATGTTACAAGCTTAAAATCTTTGATTTATTATCTTTGGGTAATTGCAACGGCTTTGCGTTACAAAAAAAAGGTAATTATCTTTGCGCAAGGGATAGGGCCTATTAATAACAAAATTGCTGAATTTTTTACAGCTTTAATTTTGAAAAAATGCAGTTATGTTTCTGTAAGGGACTTTAAAAGCAATCAGCTGCTTGAGCGTCTTGGTGTTAAATCAGAGCTGTTGTGTGACCCTATTTTTTCATTAAACCTTGTTCCTGTAAGACAAAAAGGTATTATCGGTGTCCAGTTAAGAGATTTTCCAACAATTAACGATAATTTGTTATATAAACTTGCTCGCCAGATTGTTAAAGATTTTTTCGATAAAAAAATTGAAATATTTTCATTTCAGGATAGTCTTGATTTAACAGTCTGCAAAAAATTCCAAACTATTCTTACTGGTCTAAATCCGAATATTAAAACGGAAGTGCTATATGGTTTATCTAATGAACAAATTATCAATAGAATTTCTAATTTGGAATATATGATTGCAATGCGTTTTCATGCCCTTATTGTGTCAATGAAGCTAGGGATTAAAACAATCGGTATAAACTATGATATAAAAGTTGAAAAACTTGCTGAAGAGGCTTGTATCCCTCTTATTTCAATGGATGCTTCAGAAGACTTTGATATGGTCTTTAATAATCTTAAACTGCTTAATGAAGAATATTTAAAGGATTTTGCGAATTCAAGACACTTTGATTGGTCTGGTATTGATAAAATTTTAAACTCATAAAAAAAGACTTACTCTAAAGTAAGTCTTTTTAATAATTGCTCCAGGCCAGACTTGAACTGGCACTGAGCTATTCACCCAATTGGATTTTAAGTCCAACGCGTCTACCGATTCCGCCACTGGAGCATGTTTTATTAAGTTATCAAATGCAACAGCGGAATCGGTAGACTTGTCTACCTCCCCTCTCCTCAAACGATAATCAATCGTTCTCGTCGGCAGAGTGCCACTGGAGCATTAATATTAAATTGTCAATCACATTACAAATGCAATAAAATTTACAAGGGTCTTATTATCACTTGTTTTGCGCTCTTTTATATTACTGTAAACATTTTTAATTGTCAAATAGGAAATTTAATTATATAAGATTCTAACTCATAAATTTTGTTTGATAGCTGTTCAAGGATTGCCTTTAGCTTCTGTTTTAATTCATCTTCATTATTAAGTTTAACTTTTCCAAATAGTGCCGGATATTTGATGTTTTTAGAAAATATATTCTGAAAATCTTTTATTTCATCAGTAAATTTGCAGTCAATAAACTCTTTTATATCGCAAAGTTCAACAAATAATTCGCAAAGGGCATGCTTTGCTTTAATAATTCTCCTGTCGTCAATTAATTTTTGGATACGTTTTAGATATTTATTTAAAAGATAATATTTATCCAGCAGATTTTCTTTTTTTAACGGCAGTGTTTTTGAAAAATATTCCATTGTTTGCTTATAACCGCTGTTTATCAAATCTTCACGCTTTTCTTTGGGATAATTAAAATCAACAACAATAACATCGCCTGTATTAATTACAATACAGTCAAATTTATCTTTATGACCGAATGAATCAACAATAAATGATGTAGCTATTGCCGTAATGCAGCTGTATATTGTGTTTACATAGTCAAGAGCATTTCTGTCAGAGCCCTCAAAGTCACCCTCAAGCCTAAACTCCAAAATTCTTTCGCTTTCATTAATAAGATTTTTAGACAATTTCCACATAGGAACACTTTTTTGCAAATCTCCGTCAACCAGTAATGTATTATTATACTCTACTGGTTTCATCAAACCGGGCATACTGCATGAAATTCTTACTGCTGTTGCAATCTCAAAGTCAGGAGTTTCACATTTTGAAAATTCTTTACATTCAAAATTAGATAAGTCTGTTGTAATTATGAATAAATTTTTATCTAAATCTTTAAACGTTACAGCTCTATTTTTACCTTTTTGGTAATTATTTCCATAGTATTTCTTTTCAATTAAATCTCTTATCCATTCTAAGAATACTTCACCTTTACTTAATGCAAATTTAGGTCCTAAGCCAAACTGAAAATCTCTAAATAAATCAAAATTTACATCTAAAAAAACATCTTTGAGTTCTTCTGCATTGTAACCTACAGCAATTAATGCTGCAACAATTGAGCCAACCGAAGATCCGGCAATATTTACCGGTTCAATTCCTATCTCATCCAGCGCCCTTACCGCACCTGCGTAAGCTGCACCGCGGATTGCTCCGCCGCCAAATAAGCATGTGTATTTTAACGAATTATTTTTCATATTCTTATCCTAACATAAAAAGCCGGTATTTATATACCGGCTTTAAAAATCTGAAAAACTTTATTAAGCAGCTCTTGAACCTTGGATTTCTCTTATCAAATATTCTGCAACCCATTCAAAATCTTTATTGTCTTCTGCTGCCTTTTTAAGATATTTAACTGACGGACTACCTATTCTTATAAGAGTCATTGCAACTACACCGCGTTTGATACCGCGGACAACCTGTAATTGGTCAACCAGCTGCGGAAGTACTGATGTTCCTATATTTACTAAAATATTTTCTAATTCATTTTTAGTTGAATTGTCTGCTGTTTCTAATTTGCTAAGAATCTCATTTACTGTATGCATTTTTATCTCCAATAATTTTCTTACCTATGTTATTATTATAATTCAAAATTTTCCCCAAGTCTGATTTCCTTACATAATCTTTATATCTGAATAAATATATGAAAAAAACGGGCAATTTTTGCATTTACTGCCCGTTTATCAATAATTTATTGTTCTGTTATGAATACATTTTAAAAGATCTTTCAATATTTTTATCGATAACTGATTTAACAGAATCGTATTCTGTTTGTAATGAGTTATGTTCAGTATCGATATTTTTTAATTCCATATCATAACGTTTATCTTTATTTTCAATACTATTCATTGCTTTATTGTATTCTGCTTCTGCTCTTGTAACTGCTACATCATCAGTTACTTCAGTAATATCACTGCAATTTGAATAAATCATTGATGTCCAGTTGTTTGATTTATCAACCTGCTCCATTGTTACTATTCCGTTTTCCAAAGCATATTGTATCCATTCATTACTTGATGCTAAACCATCTTCAAGGACTTTGTATCCATCTTGCATTCTATTATATAAATTTGTATACCATTGAGCTTTAGCCTCAGCATTCTGGGTGCCTTTAGGATCATTTTTATCTACCCAGCCCCATGCCGGTTCACCATAAGTTTCAAATAAAGTATCCATTATATAAATATCTTTTATAATGTCCATGTTGGCAGATGTTTCAAAACCAAGTTTTTTAGCTATTTGTATTGTTGCCGCAGGGTCTGAAAAATAAAAAGCTTCCGCTTCAATCTTAGATTTATTTTTACTCCAGAAACTTGCCCAATTATCACCATTTATTGTTGTATTAAATATGAATTTAGCAAGAGTTTCCAAAGCCTTATCATAACTTTGTTTCGCTGCTTGTGCTTTAGGAGCATTTGCAACATAATATTCTTTATTTACAGCATCAAGTACTGTAGCTTCAAATTCTGAGTATATATCTTGAACTATTGCTGCTGCAGTTATAACTCCCTCTTCACCGGTTAATGTACATACAGATGTCGCTGTTTTATCGCCTAGTTTATAAGTGTAATCATAAACCGTGTCATAGGATTGTGCTTCGTCATCTTCATCAACCCATGAATCCGTAACTGTATATTTGAAGTTTAATGTATTATCAACTATACTGTCTGCAGGTATGCTGCTTTTGTCTATGGTATATGTTGTGTCCTCATCATTCTCATCAGCAGGTTTTATACTATAGATCGGATTACCAGACTCATCTTGAGTTTTTTCGATAATTATATCCGGACTATCAGCAATATTACCTATTTTGTAGGTATTGCCGTTTTGTGTAACATTAACAGTTTGTTTTATAGTACAACTGTCTCCGGTAACCGTTATCATACTTAATTCATTAAGAAATTCATCAGCATATGTTGATGATATTTTATTATCAGTTTTTAACTTGTTAATCATCTTTTCTAAGTTATCTTTAGCTGTTGATACATCAGTCATTGAATTTGCTGTATTGATACCATTCAGATATGTCTTCCAGTCATAACCTTTATCAGTGGACTCAAAAATATCATTTTTTACTGTTTCAGCAAGCTCCATATTTAAAATTTCATTTGCAGTAACAAAATCATTGTAGTAATCAGAATATTCAAGATATGCTGATGAATTCAAGGCATTATTATAACCTATATGTCC
>CANUDF010000007.1 GCA_947857085.1 Candidatus Gastranaerophilales bacterium
AACGTATGCACGTCAGTTTCTGGGACAAATGGATAAACCTAATGTCGAATACATTGACGGACTTTCTCCTGCCATTTCTATAGACCAGAAATCAACAAGCAATAACCCGCGTTCAACTGTCGGTACTGTGACTGAAATCTATGACTACCTGCGCCTTTTATATGCACGTGTGGGAGTGCCTCACTGTCCGGAATGCGGTGCTAAAATTAAACCGCAATCTATTGACGAAATCGTTAACAGTATTATGAAGCTTGAAGACGGAACAAAAATTCAAATTCTTGCCCCTGTTGCACGCGGTAAAAAAGGCGAATTTCAGTCTACATTTGAGGAGTTAAAACAAGAGGGCTTTGTAAGAGTTAAGGTTGATGATGAAATCTATAATCTTGATGAAGATGAAATTAAGCTGAATAAAACACAGAAACATACAATTCATGTTGTTGTTGACAGAATTGTTGTAAAAGAAAGCGCGCAATCACGTATAGCCGATAGTGTTCAGATTGCAATGAAAAAGGCTGACGGGATTGCTATTGTTGATATAATCGGTGACAAAGAAGTTATTTACAGTGAAAAATTGGCATGTCCTAAATGTAATTTGAGTTTTGAGGAGCTTGCCCCTAGAATTTTTTCATTTAATAATCCATACGGTGCCTGTGAAAGGTGTTCAGGATTAGGTGCAGATTTTGTTATTGACCCTAATTTAATAGTTCCTGACAGAACAAAATCACTTGCAGATGGAGCTATTTATCCATGGTCAAAAACTTCAAATACTTATTATGATGATGTTTTGAAATCGGTTGCTTCCCATTACGGAATAGATATGAACACACCGTTTGAAGACTTGCCTGAGGAGCATCAGAAAATAATTTTATACGGCGGTGATGATGTTGTGTCATTCCACGTAAAACGCTTTGGCACTAAACGTTATCATACTCAGCATCACAGATATGTCGGCGTTATTCCTTACTTGGAAAAACGTTATAATGAATCCAACGGCGAATACTGGAGGGAAGAAATCGAAAAATACATGGTGACAACCCCTTGTCCTGCCTGTAAAGGAGCAAGGCTTAAGCCGTTTTCTTTAGCCGTAACAATTAAGGATAAAAACATTTATGAGTTTACGCTCATGTCTGTAGAAGAAGAATATGATTTTATTGAAAATCTTTATCTTGAACTATCAGATTATCATATACAAATTGCAAAACAAATCCTTGATGAAATTCGTGCACGCTTGAGGTTTTTAAAAGATGTCGGACTCGGGTATCTTAACCTTTCCCGAATGGCTGGAACCCTATCAGGTGGAGAGGCTCAGCGTATAAGACTTGCTACCCAAATCGGAAGCGGTTTGTCAGGCGTGTTATATGTATTGGACGAACCGTCTATTGGTTTGCACCAGCGCGATAATGACAGGTTAATCAAAACTTTAATAAAATTGAGAAATCTTGGAAACACGCTTGTTGTTGTTGAACATGATGAAGAAACAATACGAAATGCAGACTATATTGTTGATATCGGACCAAAAGCGGGTATTAACGGCGGAGAAATTATTGCACAGGGGACAATTGATGATATTATCGCAGCAAAACGTTCAATTACAGGTAAATATTTAAGCGGAGAAAAATTTATTCCTATTCCTGACAAGACTCGCGAAGGCAACGGAAAATTTTTACATGTAAAAAATGCATATTTAAATAATCTGAAAAATATAGATGTTGAGATTCCTCTCGGAAAAATAGTAGTATTAACAGGGGTTTCAGGTTCCGGTAAATCAACACTGATGCAGGACTTAATTTATGAATATGCATTGCATAAGCTTCGCGGTAATAAGCCGAAACCGCAGGGTATTGATGAAATTACAGGCTTTGAAAATATTGATAAAATTATTGACATTGATCAGTCGCCAATCGGCAGAACACCGCGTTCAAATCCTGCAACTTATACTGATGTCTTTACTCATATAAGAGAACTTTACTCCAAAACAAACGAGGCAAAGGTGCGCGGATACAAACCAGGCAGATTCAGTTTTAACGTTAAAGGCGGACGCTGTGAGGCTTGTAAGGGCGACGGCTTACTAAAGATTGAAATGAATTTTCTTTCTGATGTTTACGTAAAATGTGACGTTTGCAAAGGAAAACGCTATAACCGTGAAACTTTAGAGGTTAAGTATAAAGGTAAAACAATTTCCGATGTTTTGGAAATGAGTGTCAAAGAGGCCTTAGAATTTTTTGACAGTATTCCTGCAATTAAAAACAAACTGAAAACATTAAACGATGTAGGCTTGGATTATATAAAACTCGGGCAGAGTGCAACAACTTTATCCGGCGGGGAAGCTCAGCGTATTAAATTAGCGTCGGAACTTAATAAAAGAGCTACAGGAAAAACTTTGTATCTGCTTGATGAACCGTCAGTAGGGTTGCATTGGGCTGATTTGGACAAACTTATAAAAATTTTGCAGAGACTTGCAGATCAGGGGAACACAATTCTAATTATTGAACACAATCTTGATTTAATTAAGATTGCAGATTATATTATAGACTTAGGGCCTGAAGGCGGTAACAACGGCGGTCAGATAATTGCAGCAGGCTCACCACGTGAAGTTGCTAAAAATAAAAACTCTTATACCGGTCAATATTTAAAAACAATTTTTGATAAATAGGGAGCAATATATGAAGAAAATATGTGCATTAATCGTCTTAGCATTTGTTAGTATGCAGCCTGTGATGGCAAAGAATGTGAAAGTTCAGGCTATGTCTGATTTTACAACAGCCAATCCTCCTTCTGTATGGAAAGTTCGTGTTGTTGAAGACTTTGTTACTCAAAATGATTATACAATTTCTGCCGGAAGTGTTATAGAGGGTAAAATTGTTGATGTTACCGAGCCTAAAAGGCTTAAACGCAATGCAACATTTACATTTCTTCCGGTAAGGTTATATGATGCCGGTAAAAAACAAAACTATGTTATAGAGCAGAATATTATTGGTAAATATAGTTCGCTTAGCGGCGTAAGTGTCGGTTCTGTTGCTAAATCTGGAGCTATAATGGTCGGTAATAAACTTGTTGACGGCTTTTTCGGGCCGGGTGTTGCTCTTGTTGAAGGGGCAGTTAAAAATGAACAGGGAAATAGAGCAAAATCTGCTGTAGTTTCTGTTTATGAAAGTACTCCTCTATCATACGCAAACAAAGGTAAAGAAATTGAGATTAAAAAAGACCAGATATTTGTTATGAGTTTTAAAACAAAAGAAGATGAAACCGAAGACAAACCTAATTACAGTTATACAATTGAAGAATAAAAAAGAGCCGTTTTAAAACGGCTCTTTTTTTTATTATTGTAAATTAACCTTTAACCTGATTCATAACTTCTTCGGCAAAATTATCCTGACGTTTTTCAAGACCTTCACCAAGAACAAATCTTGTGAATGATTTGATAGTCATTTTACCTTCGATTAATTGTTGAATTGTAACATCAGGGTTTTTAACAAACGGTTGTTCAAGAAGAACTCTTGACGCCATAAGTTTGTTAACACGACCTTCAACAATTTTAGCTCTGATATTTTCAGGTTTGCTTTGGATATCTTCTTTACCCATTTCGATTCTTGTTTCTTCATCAATAACTGATTGAGGAATTTCTTCTCTTGAAACGAATTCAGGAGCATTTGATGCTATGTGTAAGCAGATATCGTTCATTAATTCTTCGTCTTTTTTATCAGTATTTAAAAGAACACCGATTTTGCCGTTGTGAATATATGTAGCAACAGCACCTTCATAGCGTACAAATCTTCTGAAAGTGATTTTTTCGCCGATAGATGCTATTTTTTCCTTAATTACATCAGCAATTGTTTTGCCGCATTTAGGGCATGTTGAATTTACAAATGCGTCAACATCAGCAGGATTAGATTCTGCAACTGCTTGAGCTAAGCAATTTGTAAGTTCTTTAAATTCTTCATTTTTAGCAACAAAGTCAGTTTCACAGTTAACCTCAACCATAGCTCCGACTTTATCATCAACATATGAACCAACTAAACCTTCAGCAGCAATTCTGCCCATTTTTTTATCAGCAGAAGCGATACCTTTTTGGCGAAGAATTTCCATAGCTTTTTCCATATCTCCGTCAACTTCAACAAGTGCTTTTTTAGCATCCATCATGCCTGCACCTGTTTTATCACGAAGTTCTTTTACCATTTGAGCTGTAATGTTCATTTATTATCTCTCCTTTTTTCATAAAAACCATACGCCGGTAATTTCAGCGTATGGTTAAATTCAATATAATTATTCAGCAGCAGTTTCTGTTACTTCTGCCGTTTCAACTGTTACGCCTGCATCTTCAGCTTTTACTTCTTCAATTTTAGCTTTTTGATTAGCATTGTTTTCTCTTAGTTGTTTCCCTTCTAAAACAGCATCTGCTAATTTAGAAGTTATTAATTTAATAGATCTGATAGCATCATCATTACCCGGGATAATGTAGTCGATACCGTCCGGATCAGCATTTGTATCAGCTAAGCAGATAACAGGAATACCGAGTTTGTTAGCTTCTTTAATAGCTATATCTTCTTTTTTCTGGTCAACGATAAAGATTAAGTCAGGCAATCCTCTCATTTCTTTGATACCGCCTAAAGTTTTGCTTAATTTAGCTAGCTGACGGTTCAATTGAGCGATTTCTTTTTTAGGAAGTTTTTCAACATGACCGGAAGCGATAAAGTCTTCGATTTCTCTAAGTTTGTTAACTCTTGAACGTATAGTATCAAAGTTAGTTAACATACCGCCTAACCATCTTCTGTTAATATAATAAGCACCTGCTCTTGTAGCTTCTTCAGCAACAACTTCAGCTGCCTGTTTTTTTGTTCCTACAAATAATACGTTTTTATTACGAGCTGCGAATTCTCTGACAACTGCATAAGCTTCATCTAATAAATCAGTAGTTTTGCGCAAATCAAGTACATAAATACCGTTTCTTGCACCGTAAATATACGGTTTCATTTTAGGGTTCCATCTTTGTGTTTGGTGTCCGAAGTGTACACCTGCTTCTAAAAGTTCAATCATAGATGCTGTTGGCATCGGTTTTCTCCTTATGTTAAATGTATTGTACTACGGGCTAAACCGCCCCATCCATAATGACCTTGCCGGTGTTTATGCCGGTTTTGCCTGTTTTGGACTAAGCTATGCCTATCGGGCTGGTGTAACCATCTATAATAATAATACAAACATGCTGATTAGCAAATTATTTGTGTAATTATGTAACGTATAATTTTAAATGTTAAAATTTATTTCCTTAAATAGCAAAAAAAAATTTATCCGATTATTATAAAAGATATAATATGAAAATAAATACGATTTTATTACATAATTATAATAAAAAACATCTGATAAAAAAGAGATATAATAATCAATTTTCTCAAAATTCGTCAAATAATGTGATGTGTATTTCTAATTATCATATGGTTAATTTTTATGGACACCCTGATAATATTGAAGGACTAAAATATTTTGAACCTGCCAGAGTGGAAAATGGCAAGATTATAAACAAAAATAATAATATACTATTATCTTCAAAGGATGATTTGATAGCTCTATCTAATACCCCAAAATTTTGGGACAATAAAAGTATTGCTTTGTCATCAAATATAGATTTATCAGACATAAAAAATTGGACACCCATAGGAAACGAATCTAATCCATTTTCTAGTAAATTTAATGGCAACGGCTATTGTATTTCAAATATTAATGTAGAAAGTAATTCTAATAATCAAGGGCTATTTGGATATATTAAAGATTCAAATATTAATAATGTAAAAATAACTGGTGCATATATTAAAGGTAAAAATCAAGCTGGAATTCTCGCAGGTATTGCAAAAAATTCCAATATAAACAGATGTTCTGTTCAAGGGAAAGTAGAAGGACAGCATCGAATAGGAGGTTTAGTTGGAATTTCATATAATAATCATTTTTTACAAAATTTAACTGTTGCAAAAGTTAAAGGTACCGAGGATGTAGGAGGAATTATAGGATTTGATTTTAATTCAAAGATTTCACAAATATATAATAATTCCGAAATACTAGGGTTAACAAAAAATATTGGAGGTTTACTAGGCTATGGATATAAGACTAATATAGAAGATATCGCGGTTAGTATTGTTAATATTAGCGGTTTGTCCAATGTAGGAAATCTTATTGGAAATGGAAAAAATTTAAGCTTAAAAAATATAATACTATTTCAAAACTCCCAATTAGATATTTTGGGTAATGAAGATATTGCTGAAATAAGAAATGTCTATCAAAATGAGCAAAGTTTGGAAACCGAATATTTAGATAAAAATGTGTGGCACTGCCAAGAAGGACATATTCCTCACCTTAATTGGCAAATAAAAGATAAAAGTTTTAAACAAATTCTATCTGAGGATTTTCCTATATATATGAATGTTTTGAGAAGTATACCTGATGATATAATTGAATCGGATTTTATTGACATAATGTTTGAAGACTTTGAAAAAAGAACGCCATTATATTATTGTAAAAATTTTCAACAGGCAGAATCATTAATTAAAAAGGGTGCAGATATATTTCACAAAGATATTTATTTACAAACCCCAATGCATAAATTTTGTGCAAGCGGAGATACTGAGATTGTCCTTCTTTTATTAAATAATGGTGCTGCTTATTTTCAAAAAGATATTAATGGAAAATATCCTATAGATTTAGCAAAACAAAACGGACAATCAGATATCTTAAGAGAATTTACTATTGGGGATAAAGGATTTTCCAAAGTTATAGGTATGAATGAACTAAAAGAAACATTAACAAATAATGTTTTGTAGCCTTTAATAAATCCAAAGTTTTCCGAACGCGGAATAAAACCTTTAAACGGAATAATTTTACACGGACTCCCAAGAACGGGTAAAACATTTATTGCGGAGGCATTAGCAGAAGAGCTTGGTAAAAAATGTAAGAAGATAAATATAATAGATCACGGCTCTTTTTACATGCATGAAACCGCAAAAAGTCTACGAAATCAATTTTCTTATTTTGATAAGAATACGGTTGTTTTTATAGACGAAATAGATAGTATTGCTCCAAGCAGAACCGGTATGGGTAATAGAGATTCTGAAGTAGACCTTGCAGAGCAAGTAAGTGTATTATTAGAGGAGCTTGTAAAATGTAAGGAAAAAGGAGTATTTGTTATAGCTGCCACAAATAATCCTGAAAAAATTGATAAAGCTGTAAAAGATAGATTTTCTAAAATGTTTTATGTAGCTCCACCCGATATTCAAGCTAGAATGGTAATGTTCATTGATGGATTAAGCAAAGTTAGAAATGTTAAGATTGAGAGCAAAGTAGATATAAAAGAATTGGCACTGAAAACAAAAAATTATACTGCAGAAAAAATAGATGTAATTATTAATGACGCAAATATAACTTCACTTAAAAATGGTAGTGATGTTATTACAATGAAGGACTTAACAGATGCAATTAAAAAAGTAAAGGCTCCTATTACACAAGGTGACATTGACCAATATAAATTTAAAATTTCAACAACTGATACTCAGAATATTGATATGAGTTCAGATATAACGACTTTTGCAGATGTTGCAGGGATGAAAGATATAAAAGAAAAATTAAAAAAAGATGTCATCCTTCCATTAAAAAATCCTAAATTATACGAACAAATCGTTGGTGAAGCCCCAAACGGACACTTGCTATATGGTGCTCCCGGGTGCGGAAAAACATGGATAGCTAAGGCTTTAGCTGGAGAAACAGGAAGAACTTTTATAGAAATGGATTCAGGTAATGCAAGTTCTCCGGAAGCAATAAAAAAAGCATTTAATGATGCAAAATATAATTCTCCTTCAATATTATTTATAGATGAAATAGATGCTTTTGTTCCGCCTCGCGGGATAGGTTATACAACAGTTGATGATAATAAAATTACATCTGAATTTTTAAGACAACTAAATGAATGCGCTGGAGAAAATGTATATGTGATTGCAGCAACAAATCATCCTGAACTAATTGATGATGCTGTAAAAAGAACCGGACGATTTGACAGAAAAACTTATGTTCCACCTTTAGATAAAGAGGCAAGATTGGAGTTGTTTAAAATTAAGTTTAAAGATTACAAACGACTTAACCAAAATGTCGATTTTGAACAGTTAGCTGAATTGACGCAAAATTATACAGCTGCTCAAATCAATAAAATCATAAGAGATACTAAACGAAGTGTATATGAAGATATTGTTAACAATATAGATAAAAATAGTATAGTAACGCAGGAAAAACTACTTGCAAATATATTATTAGTTAAACCAGAATTAAATGATGAAATTTTGGAGAAATACAGTCAAATGTAAATATTTTTATAATATACTAAATTTTTTCAGCAAAAATAAATTATTATGAATATTATAAAGTTATGGAGAATCTTATGGAAAGAATACAATTAAAAACGGGAGTTTATTATTTTAAAGGGCAAAGTTCTGAAATCAAACCCAAAAAAGAAAACGGAACACATCTATTAGATACTTCTGGTAAGAAAGTAGCAGCAGGTGCAGGATTACTAACCTTAATTACTGTTGCAGGGATAAAAGGCAAATCAATAACTAAAGCTATAAAGAAGGGTTTTAATAATATATTTAACAAAGGTGTTCAACCTAACTCAAAAACAGAAAAGGGTATGGCTGAGTCTATTCCTCAAGTCAAAAAGTTTATATTAACTGAGCCAACGTTTACCTGTGGAGAAGAAAACCCGATTCAGTTTGCTAAAGAAAAAGATGCTTACCTGAAAAGTATTTGGGAAGACACAATTTTCCCAATGGATGTAGAAAAGAATGTTGCAGGTCTCAAAGCAATAGAAAAATATGGTACGATGCAGCATATTGAAAAGTTACCATTTGAATATTCGATGTCAAAGGATGATAAAATAATCGAAGCATTTACAAAAGTAGTAGCTAAACTGGGTGAACCTGAGGATATACATTATTTTCTTTTCCCCTTAAAATATTCTAAAAATTCTGATACAAAAATTGAAGTTTTATATTTAGCCAAAGAACTTTTAATGAAGGGAAAGTTGAAAACATTTTCAAGGAATACTTATAGTGGTTTAAAAGAAGCAGTTGAAACGCATACAAATCATACTAATGAACAAGTTTCTCGTTTAGCAAAAGAAGTATTAGAGATCTTACCTAAAAAGTATTTTAGTAAATAATTATAAAGGAGAAATAAAAATGAAATTGATACTTCAACCGTTAAATATTACAACCAACGGTATACAAAATATAAAATTAAAATCTGTAATGCAGCAAAATAACTTTTCGCAGATAACCAGGTTATCAAATTTTCCTATGGGTTATTCAAATATATCTTTCAAAGGTAATGATGATACACCGCATAATAAAAACGTTATAGCAAAGAGTGAAAAGGAACTTTCTATAGAAGATAAACTGAAGATTCAATCAAAATATCTTTGGGGGGTGAATTGGGATGAAGAAGAAGCAGAACAACGATATAAAAATGATGCGGATAATGAAATTACAATAAGGAATAAAGCCGCTTTATTCGGTTTGAGAAAATCTACAAAATTGCGAATAAAAGAAAGTTACAGACAAAAATTTCTTGCAGAAAAGGCAGAGGCAAAAGCAGCTAAAGATTTGGCATATATATATCCTCTCACAATAGGTATAATAACAGATGTAAAAGCACTGTCAGTTGCTGAAAATTTTAAAAATAGACCTACCAGTATGGATAAAAATATTGCAGGTTATAAACAGGAGAAAGAATATTTAAGACGGGTTTTTATTGATGTAATCGCGTTAGAAAAAACAGGAAAAGATGTGAAGGTACCTAATGGTTTACTTTTGCATGGACCTACAGGTTGCGGCAAAACTGTTATTGCACGAGCTTTAGCCGAAGAAACCGGATGTGAAATCTTTGATTTACCTACAGGGACAAAAGTTGATCTTTTCAAAGAAATAATACTTGAACAATTGAACGAAGCAAAAGAGAGATATTTGTCCGATGGTAAAAGAACTATTATTATTATTAATGAACTGGAAAATTATTTAGATGAAAGTATTGAAAATAAAGCGAATCTCTCTTCAATGAAAGGCATTCTTGATTTCTGTGCGGATAAACCATCTAAAGGTAAAAGGGACGGAAGATACGGTACTACTTTTATCTTTACTACAAATCATCCTTCAATGGTTGATACAGATTTATACCTGCGACCAGAAAAAATTCAATTGAAAATAAAATTAATGCCTCCTGAAGGTGAGAATTTTGAGAAAGTTTTCAGGCATTATGTAGAAATAGCTAAAAAAACTGTTGATGATGAAATAACAAAAGGGCGTAATTTAAAACCGATTTCTGCTGAGTTGCCCTATAGTACTATTGCAAAATATCGTGCACCGTCAAAAGAAAAAGGTGCAATTAGTTGTGCAAAACTGAAAGAAATAGCTGAAAATGCAACACAAAAATATCTTATGAGTGAAAATAAAAGTGAATTTATAACTTTGCTTAGAGAGGGATTGCAGGAAAAAAGAGATATTACACCTGCAAAACTGGCTACATACAACAATGAGCTAGAAGCTATTCAGGGGAAAGCTCTCTCAAGGCTTGAAGAACTTCGTGAAGCAAGAGACATGGGAATTATAACACATGATGAGTTATTAGAGCTCATTGAACTTGAAGAAATGTTATCAGATAAGGAATAAAATAAAAACGGACCCTCCCTCAAAGAACGTCCGGTATTTCATTTCTGAAACAAAAAGGATTTACATTAAAATTTAATATTCAATGCCCTGTCTTGCCATAACACCCATATCAAAGTAATGTTTGATAGGTTTCATTTCCGTAACAAGGTGTGCCATAGCCTTAAGCTCAGGGTGAGCGTAACGGCCCGTTAAAACTATTTCAAGGTTTTCCGGTTTGTTAAGAAGTGCTTCTTTAACATCAGAAACCTTAATCATATTCATAGCAGTGCAAATATTAATTTCATCTAAAATGATTAATTGATATTCACCTGATTGAATTGCTTTTTTAGCAAATTCCCAGCCTTTTTTAGCTTCTTTGTAATCGTCCATACATACATTGTGAGAATAACATACTCTGTCCATGCCAAACTGAACAACATCAAGATTTGGCAAAAATTTTGATGAAGAAACAATCTCACCGTATGAAGTTGCACTGTCACCTTTTGTGAACTGAATAATAAGAACTTTCCAGCCATGTCCCAGAGCTCTTAATGCTAAGCCCAATGATGCTGTTGTCTTTCCTTTTCCGTCTCCCGTGTAGATTTGTATGTATCCATGTTGTAACACTGCCTGTCTCCTCTAAATGCTAAAAGACTACAAAACCTATCCATATTTTAAACGATTTTTTAATTGATTTAATCGTTCTTTGGATGGATTAGTTGCGGAGTAAATAGAAGCAAAACCCCTTTTGTTTCTAATAAACTTCCCAAATCTCCATTCCCGGATTTGTATATTTATCATAGGATAAATTTAAAAAAAATAAAGTAGTTTTCAGTCAGGCATGCCAAACTCTTTACATAATATTTTTTAACAAATCCAGAGATAGTTATTTGGTGTGAATTTTCGCTTGAAAAGAGTGTCTGATAAATTTTTACAATAAAATACTTAATCTATCTTAAAAATCTATTGCAAAATTGTGAATAAGTCTTGAGCAGATAGTTACAGATGTTTTGTTGATGTGAATTTTTTTTAACATTTATGTAAAGAATCTGTATATTATGGGAATAATACAAATGGGGTCGAAATTGGGAAACTTCATGTGCTGCATGTGTTTTAGCATGTTAACTTTTGTTACAAATCTCTAAACATGTGAAATCGGAGGATTGCTCAAGTTTTTATATATTTAAGATATAAAAAACGAGAGAGCAGATATATGGTTACACCAGGTATTCCAAAACCCAAAATATCTTTAACTGATGTACGAAATAGTTCATCAGGTAAATCTACTACCTCGCTAAGTTTAAGAGCCGGCGGGGAGCTTAAATCTGCTCAAAAAGTAAGTGTATTCACACGTCCATTAGGCAGAAGCAGTCATTCTTCAGGATGGGTTCCTGCACAACGCGTATTTAATCCTTACGATACACAAACAAATTATGCCAATAAGATTGCACGCATGCGTGCAGATGCAAACAGATATGCCGGAGTTTATAATATGCGGCCTAATTATCAGTCTGGAACGGTTGTATATAGCGGTTCAGGCAGTAACGCTATGGATGCAGCTATGGGTGTCCAACTCGGTATGAAGGCTGCACAGTCAGCATTTGGTTTGTTAAATCACTTGGGCGTATTTGGAAATAATGATTCTCAGGTCGGAGCAACTTTAAATTCAAGTGTAGGTAATGCACCTGCGACAATGAAGAGCGTTAGTAACAAAGTTGATACAGCCAGTACTTTGAATGGCACGGGAGCATCTTCTATTGACAATATGAGGAGTGCGGAAAATTCAGTTTCGTTAAGGACTGCAATAGATTCAGCAAATACTAATGCTTCAGCATTATCATCGGAAATAACAACATTACAAAATGAATTGCCTTCATTGAAAGAGGCAGCAACTAAGGCAGAAACTCAGATAAAACAATTAGAAACTGACATAAAAACTAAAGAACAAGATGTTAAGACAAAAGAACAAGATGTAAAAAATAAAGAAAATTCAGTCAAATCTTATGAGTCAAAACTTGACAGCGCTGAAATGAAATTGAGAAACATGGATACTGCATACAATACAGCTTGTGAAACATATTCATCTGCACAGGCCGCAACACGAAGTGCAGAAGCAACTTTAGCTGCGACACCAGAAACTATTCCTGGACCAGATGGTACCCCTGTTGACAATCCTGCGTATGCGAAAGCAAAGGAAGCTGTAGAGACGGCTAAAGAAAAAGAACAGGAAGCACTGAAAGCTAAAGAGGAGGCATTTAATAATTTAAATGAGGCTCAAGATGGTGTTAAGACTGCTAAACAAGAGGTTAATGATGCTAAAAAGAAATTAGAGACAGCAGAGGCACAATTAAAAACATCTAATGAAGAACTGGAAAAAGCAAAAACAGAATTAGAAACTTTAGAACAACAAAAAGCTGAACAAGAGGGTATTGTTGAAAAATATGAAACTGCTGAGAAAAATTTAGAATCTAAAAAAGATGAGTTGGAAAAACTTAATAATGAAATAACAAAACAACAAGAAAGGCTGGCTAAACTAGAAAAAGAAGAACAAGAAGATGTTAATAACCTAAATAGTAAAATAGATAAAAAGTTTGATAAAATTCAGGATAGAACAGAGAAAATGGATGAATCTGACGGTATGTCACGAAGAGAAAATCGACTTGTAAGACGAAATAACAGAACAAATGACCAAATAAGCTCATTAATTAATGACAGAAATTCCGCGCAGGATATTTTAAATAATTCTAAAGATGCAGCCATAGATGATGCTAAAGAAAAATCAACAACAACTTACAAAGGCATAGAACTGAAATATGATGCAAGCACAAAAATGTTTACATACAATGGCAAGCAGTATAGCGAAGATGAAATAAAAACAGCACTGTAATAATTTTGTAAAGTTAGATTTATTTACATAAGGCTTTACAATTAAGGCAGCTTATATTATAATATTCATATAGCAGTATTGCAAAAGACAAAAGAACGGGTACCCCCGTTCTTTTTCTTTCAGGAAAGGTAGTGTGTTATGGCAAAACAGGATATTAACAGGCATGAAATTATAGAAAAAATTACCCCGTTAATCGAAAATACCGCCATGCGTTTTAATACCATACCTATTGAAATAGATTTTTCCAAAGAAAATCACAGATGGTTTTTACGCATATTTTTATATTCAAAAGAGAGGGATATTACTCTTGATGATTGCGAAAACGTAACAAGAAGCCTTAGTGATTTTTTAGATGAGCTTATTCCTGTTAAATATTATCTGGAAGTTTCATCTCCGGGGTTGGAAAGAAAGTTTAAATCTGAAAAAGAATTTATTATCTTTAAAGGTAAAAGAGTAAGCATAAAACTTAAAAATCCTATAGAAGGGGAAACAGAAAAAGTATTTAAAGGCGAAATCCTTGACTATGACACAAATACAGGACTGAAATTCTTCAGGTTTGATGACGGAATTGAACTTTTGATACCTAAAGAAAATATTCAATCAGCCAAACTTTATATAGATTAATTTATAATGAAAGGAAGATAAAAATGATTAAAATCGGAACAGCATTATTTGAAGCGTGCGAACAGCTGGAAAGAGAAAGAGGAATTTCAAAAGAAGTTCTTATTGCATCTCTTTGCGATGCTATGGTTGCTGCTTACAAAAAGCATATGCGTACAAAAGAAGCAGTAAATATTGAAGCTATTCTTGACGAACAGTCCGGCGAAATCGGTGTGTTCAGTACAAAACTTGTTGTTAACGAAGTTGAGGATCCGGAAACTCAAATTTCTTTAGCTGATGCAAAAGAAATTGATGAAGATGTTGAACTTGATGACGAAGTTAAAATTGAAGTTACACCCGAACAATTCGGACGTATTGCAGCTCAATCTGCTAAACAGGTTATTACGCAGCGTATAAGAGAAGCTGAAAGAAACCTTGTTTTACAAGAGTTTATGGATAAAAAAGGCACGTTGACAACGGGTATTATCCAGCGTGTAGAAAACAGAAACGTTATTGTTAATATCGGCAAAACTGATGCAATTATGCCTCAAAAAGAACAAATTCCAGGTGAATATTATAAACCCGGTAACAGAATAAGAGTATTTGTTCTTAACGTAAAAGAAACAACAAGACTTCCTCAAGTAATTGTTTCTCATGCTCATGCCGAAATTGTCAGAGAGTTATTTGAACTTGAAGTTCCTGAAATTGAAGACGGAATTGTTGAAATTAAATCAATTTCCCGTGAAGCAGGGTACAGAACAAAAATTGCTGTATGGTCAAATGACCCTGAAGTTGATAGTGTAGGTGCCTGCATCGGACCTAGAGGAAGCCGTATCCAGACAATTGTCGGTGAACTTAAAAATGAAAAAATAGATATCGTAAGATATTCTGAAGATCCTGTTGAATACATTGTTAACGCTTTATCTCCGGCAAGAGTTGTTTCTGTTGATATTCTGGCAGATGACGAATACGCTCATGAAGCAATGGTTGTTGTTCCTGATGACCAGTTGTCTCTTGCAATCGGCAGAGAAGGTCAAAATGTAAGACTTGCACACAAGCTTACCGGTTGGAAAATCGATATTAAGAGTGTTTCTCAAATGGAAAAAGCTGAAGCACAAAGCTTTGAAGATAATTATTCAGATGAAGAAGCTGATGAAACACCTATGATTGACGAAGAAGAACTTCAACAGGAAATTGAAGAAGAAATGAACCAGCAGGCTTATGACGAGGAAGATTTAGCTCAGGAAGAAGTTGTAGAAGAAGAAACTCCTGAAGAATAATTCAACCCTTAAAAAGCTTGTTGACAAAATTATTTGAGCACATATTATAATAATATGGCATAAAAACCAAAATAGTAGTATATAGTAGAAAAAAAGGAGATTAATCTCATGGCACGTGAAAAGTTTGAAAGAACGAAACCGCACGTTAACATTGGTACAGTAGGCCACGTTGACCACGGTAAAACAACATTGACAGCAGCTATTACAGGTGTTATGGCTGCAGCAGGTAAAGCTCAAGCAAAGAAATTTGATGAAATTGACGCTGCTCCTGAAGAAAAAGCAAGAGGTATAACCATCTCTACAGCTCACGTAGAATACGAAACAGATGCAAGACACTATGCGCACGTTGACTGCCCGGGCCACGCTGACTATGTTAAAAACATGATTACTGGTGCAGCTCAAATGGACGGTGCAATTCTTGTAGTTGCAGCAACTGACGGTGCTATGCCTCAAACTCGTGAACACATCCTGTTAGCTAGACAGGTTGGTGTTCCTAACTTGGTTGTATTCTTGAACAAATGCGATATGGTTGATGATCCAGAATTGTTAGAATTAGTTGAAATGGAAGTTAGAGAATTGTTAACTTCTTACGAATTCGACGGTGACAACATTCCGTTCATCCACGGTTCAGCTTTAAAAGCTTTAGAAGCTGTTCAAGCTAACCCTTCAGTTCAACGCGGTCAAGATCAATGGGTTGACAAAATCTGGGAATTGATGGATGCAGTAGATTCTTACTTCCCAACTCCTGAACGTGATTTAGACAAACCATTCTTGATGCCTGTTGAAGACGTATTCTCTATCACAGGTCGTGGTACAGTTGCTACAGGCCGTGTAGAACGTGGTATCGTTAAAGTTGGTGATGAAGTTGAATTAGTTGGTCTTGGCGAAACTAAGAAAACAACTGTTACAGGTGTTGAAATGTTCAGAAAACAACTTGATCAAGGTCAAGCTGGTGATAACATTGGTGCTTTACTTCGTGGTATTGATAAAACTGAAATTCAACGCGGTCAAGTACTTGCAAAACCTGGTTCAATTCACCCGCACACTAAATTCACAGCTAACGTTTACGTATTGACAAAAGAAGAAGGCGGACGTCACACTCCATTCTTCCCTGGTTACAGACCTCAGTTCTACATCAGAACTACTGACGTAACCGGTTCAATCAAATTCGACGGTCAAATGGTAATGCCTGGCGATAACGTAGTTATGGAAGTTGAATTGATCGCTCCTGTAGCTATCGAAGAAGGTATGAGATTTGCTATCCGTGAAGGCGGACGTACAGTTGGTGCCGGTGTTGTTGACAAAATTATCGAATAATTTAGACAACATTAGTTAAAGATAAAAAAAGAGGACTTGAATTTATTTCAGGTCCTTTTTTTACATACTTAATATAACCAAAATTTAAGCAAGAAGTGACTCTACAATTTTGGCATTTGTTTGAGCTTGACGGGCATTTATAATGTATTTTTTTAATGCTCTGCTTACAAGTTCTTGTCTGTTTTTTGAGTTTTTAACAGCTTCAATTTCATGTAAAGCTTTAGCCGGCAATGCAATCACAAGGTTTGAATTGTCTTGCGGTAATGCTAAAAACTCTTCAATTGTTGCCATTGTGTAGTCACGTTCCTTCATTTTTCTCCTAGCCTTTTGCGATTTGTTTAACTTTTTCCCCAAAGATTGCTTCTATGTGTTCGACCTGTATTGTCGGAATTAACCGAGCAGTGCTTCAAGCAGTTCTGCATTTGATGCAGCCTTTGCGCTGTTTCTGATTTGTGATTTGTACATATATGTTCGCAATGCTTCTCTGATTAGTTCTGAACGTGTACGGTTTTCACTTGTTGCTACTGAATCGATTTCGTCCAAAAACTTTTCAGGCATTGAAATAAGAACTCTTGCCATAATTTAATCTCCTTTTAATTCCCTAAGATGTATTCCCCTTGTATCTATATAAAAAATTCCTTGCCAAAAAAATTGCCTGAAATTTTTATATTTGCTAAAATTTTCTTAACAAAAATTTATAATGAATTATAAAAAAAGCTTAAAAACGGCGCACATAGTAATTTTTATCGTTTTTTAAAAGATTACGGATTTTATTCAATTCATTATCCTCAAAATTTTTTGAAAGTATTTTGGCTGTCTTTTCCCTAATTGTATACTCATCTATATCTTTGGTTCGGGATACAATTTTTTTTATTGAGGAAAGGCTGACACAGTCCGTAAATTCATATATTGTTTCAAGACACCAGTATAGTTTAAATACTTCTTTGTTAACTTTGTATTTGCCATCTTGAAAGTCAAATTCTTTTACTTTTTCAATTAAGTTTTCAGTCATATTGAGCAGTTTATCCGTAAAATATTTACAGAAACTGTCATTGTTTTTCATTGATTTTATTGACGAAATAATATTTCTGCATACATTTGAATTAACGTCAATAATTGCTTTTAGAAAAATGTCATAAATTTTTTCATCATAGAAGAATAATGCAAATTCAGGGGATTGGATTAGCTCATAGACCTTAAGAGATACTGCTTCTCGAATTTTACCATCCTGTCCTGTTAAGTTTTTTACAAGAGAAAAGGCTTGTTCTTTGTTTTCAATTGTTGTTAGTTTTAATGCAGCAATTTGTTTTTGTACGATATTACCGGAATTTAAAAAAGTTATAAGCTCATTTTGTGATAGAGCTTTTTCAAATAAATTTAAAGCCTGATTAAAATTTTCATCTAAAGTTTTATAATAAGTGTTATTCAAATTTTGATTATCGCTGCTCATACATAATTAATATAACATAAAGTTCAATGAAATTTGCACATATTGCAGTTTTAATGTATTATATAGATTAAGGAGATTTACCATGCAAGAAATAATAGCATTTTTTAAAGATATATTTATGATAAAAGAATGTAATGACAGAAAAGTTGGATTATGCCAATTTAAAACAGAAACTCCGGTTGAAAAACCAAGAAAGTTAGTCTTAAAAGCATCAAAAGATATAAAAATTTCTGATTTAATGCGCAGAAGTGCTTAGTATTCAATACCTTTTCTTGCGGCAATGCCTGTATCCCAATAGTGCTTTATCGGTTCTATTTTAGAGACTAAATGTGCAATTTCAATTATTTTAGGATGGGCGTTGCGGCCAGTAAGTACTATTTCCATTTCTTCAGGTTTGTGTTTTAAAACATCAACAACTTCATCAACGTCAATAAAACCCATATCAATTGCTATGTTTGCTTCGTCAAGAATTATAAGCTGGTATTCATTGTTTTTGATTGCTTTTTTTGCAAGCTCCCAGCCTTTTTTAATTTCTTTTGAGTCTTTTTCATTTTTGTTGTTCTGGTAAACAATTCTATCAAGCCCAGCCTGTACAATTTTAAGGTTATTTTGGATAGTTGGAGAAAGATTCATGAAAGAGTTTAGTTCTCCGTAATCATCTCCGCCTTTAGTAAACATAATTATTAAAACTTTCCAGCACCTGCCAAGCGCTCTCATGGCAAGTCCGAGAGAAGCCGTTGTTTTCCCCTTTCCATTTCCGGTATAAACCTGAATGTATCCATGCTGTGCCCAATTAGGATTTATTAAATTATTTTCGCAATTGTCAATCATTTGAATTTATTATATATTAAAAAAATGAAGAATAAAACCGACTATCGTATATACGCAAAAGAGATTAGAAAAAAACTTAATATTAAACTTTTGAGCAGTAAATTAGTTTCAAAAGTTCGTCAGGAGGCCCATTATATCAGTGCAAAACACGTTATGATTTATTATCCGACGAAATATGAAATTGATTTGAGGGAATTGCTCAATGACAACAAAAATTTTTATCTGCCGAAAGTCTCAGGAAATGAGCTTTTGACTTGTCCATATTCAGATAAGCTGGAAAAGTCTCAATTTAGTATTATGGAGCCCTGTTCCAAACCTGTTAATCCTCAAATATTGGATTTGGTTATTGTGCCAGCATTAATGGCTGACAATAAAGGCTATAGATTAGGCTACGGCGGAGGGTTTTATGACAGATTTTTGCCTATGTGCACCAATGCGTTTAAGCTTTGTGTTTTACCGCAGGAGCTTATAATAAAATCGCTTCCTCATGAACCATTTGATGTAAAGCTTGACAAAATTCTATACATGTAAAAAGGACCCGCGTTTGAGCGAGTCCTTAAAGGTTAGTTTAAGGATAGGATAAAATTGTTGTATCTAAATTATTAAGCTACATATTTAGGAGCAAAAGCTTTGATACCTGCTTCTTCAGCTTGTCTTACACTTTGAAGTTCAGCTTCAATCATTTTTAATTGAGATTCAATCTTTTCCTTTTCCTGCATAATTTCTTTTTCTTGCTCGTTTAATAACTTAGCTTCTATTTTTGCAAATCTTTCACGTTCTTGTTTATACAAGTTTTGTTGAATCCATTGTTGATACATCATTTGAGATTGTGGATCCATTTGTGCCATTTGTTGTGCAAACATTGGCTGCATACCCATAAAATTCATTTGAGCATTTTGAACCGCCATATTATGAGAATAATTCATGTACATCATTGTACGACCAAACATTGAGCTTGGAGTATTCATCATGTCATACATTGATACTGAACCATCAGCAATATTTGCTGCATATTGTTGCATGTCACTTAACTTTCTTGTCAGTTCCTGCAACCTTGCCTGATACCTGAATTGCTGACTAATTAGATCATGTTTGCGAGCGGCGAACATTAAAATAGCCATCGTCGTAACTCCTACCTTTAAATAACTAACCTTTTTTAACCTTTACAAATATATAAAAACATGCAATGTCAAGTTATTGCATGTTTTACGAGTTTTGTTAAGATATGTTAAAATATCTATTTGTTTTCTTTAGTTATAACTTTGTCAATCAAGCCGTATTCTAAAGCTTCTTGAGCAGATAAAAAGTGGTCTCGTTCGCAGTCTTCTTTTACTTTTTCATAAGGCTGGCCGGAATTTTCTGCCATAATACTAATTAACATATCTTTCATTCTTAAGATTTCTTTTGCTTCAATTTCAATATCGGTAGCTTGTCCTTTAGCACCGCCTAAAGGCTGGTGTATCATAACTCTTGCATTTGGTAATGCCATTCTTTTGCCCTTGGCTCCTGAACATAATAAAAAAGCACCCATTGATGCGGCATCACCAAGACAAATTGTAGATACATCAGATTTTATTAGCTGCATAGTATCATAAATTGCCATTCCGGCAGTAATTACACCGCCCGGGCTATTTATATAAAGCATAATGTCTTTTTCCGAGTTTTCGCTATCTAATAATAATAATTGTGCAACTATGGAATTTGCAACTTCGTCATCAATTTCTGTTCCTAAAAAAATAATTCTTTCTCTTAATAATCTTGAGAAAATATCAAAAGAACGTTCGCCTCTTGATGATGCTTCTATAACTGTAGGGACATAGCCCATAATTTTTAAATAAGTTTCCTGATCCATATTTTATTCTCCTAATATATTTATTATATCACAAATCGTTGAATTTAATCATTTGTTAGGTTGATTGTTTAATGTTAACAAATGTAAAGAAATAAATGCGTGTTGAAATCAAAGGTTTTCTAATGTTTTTATATATATAAGAGATATAAAAAAGAGGACAGAGCGATGGCTATTTCTAACATTCATGAAACATTGTTGATGTATACCCAACAAAAATCATCAATAAATGAACAATTATCAGGTATAATGTTTAACATGATGTCTGCATCCAGAAAAAGTGCAGAGTTGCAGCAACAGTATAATCAAAAACTTCAAGATGCATATTATGATCCTGATTACGGTTATGGCACTGATGAATATATGATTATTGTTGAACAGTACGAAAATGACCATGAGTTTGAGTTAGCTAACCTTGAATCATGGGAGTCAGAGCTTGAACTTGAAAAGAATAATTTAGAAACAAGATTAAATGAGATTACTTCTTTTGAAAATACATGGACAAAATTGCTGCAAACAAATATCAAAAATGACTTCTCATATGGAGGAGCAGGTCAATAATAGAATTAGTAAATGTGATATAAAAAAAGTGGATTTTTTAATCCGCTTTTTTATTGTATTATATATATATGTTGAACTCAGGAGAAAAACTGGGAGCTTTTGTTGTACCTACCGGTATTGGTGCCTCAATAGGCGGATATGCCGGAGATGCAAGCGTATGGGCCCGTGAGTTTGCCAGACATACTAAACTTATTGTAAATCCGAATGTTGTTAATGCAGGAGGATTTTCCGGTATTACTGATAACATGTTTTATGTTGAAGGTTATTCTTTGGATAGCTTTTTTAAAGGAGAAATTTCCTTAAAGCCCTCTTACAATAATAAAATAGGTATTGTTTTTGATAAAGCTATACCGCAGGATGTTTTGAATGTTCATATAAATACTATAAATGCAGTGAAAACTGTGTATGGTGTTCAAATTATTGGCTATGAAGTTACAAGACAGGATGTCGGTGTTGAATTTTTTATAAACGATTTAGGAACATCTGTTGGCAGTGTAAAAAATATTAAAGTTTTAAAAGCGGCATCTAAAAAACTATTAGATAACGGAGCAGACGCAATAGCAATGGTTTGTCTGTTTGATGATCCGGAAGAAGATAATCTGGATTATGCAAAAGGACTCGGGACAGATCCTGTAGGCGGTGTTGAGGCTGTTTTGTCTCATTATATATCTAAAGAATTAAAAGCCCCCTGCGCTCATTCTCCTGCATTTAAGGATTACTCTATTTCTCCTTATCTGGTTAATCCAAAATCTGCCTCTGAATATATAACACCAACGTTTTTGCCGTGTATACTGCTCGGTCTTTCTAATGCGCCTTTAATTGGCGGTGACATTGATATTTCTCAGCTGGATTATCTTGTAATGCCATATAATTGTCTCGGTTCAATACCTGTTTATGAATCAGTTAAGAGAAATATTCCTGTTTATGCGGTAAAAGAAAATAATACAGTACTGGATGTTACTAATGAAAATTTACACAAGGCTGAAAATATTATTTTAGTTGAAACTTATGAAAAATGTCTTGAATTAATCAAAGGTTACTAGTTTTGGCGGGGTATTTAATTCATAAAATACTTTTGCGGATTTTTTGAATGTTTCTGGATTTGAACTTACAAATATTTCTTCTGAACCTTGTGAAATTTCAAGTAGTCCTTGCTGTTTTAAATCATTTTTTATGAATTCTGCAAAATATACAGCAGGGTCAATGAATAAGTCACGAGGCTGAAATTTTGTGAGTATATCAAATAAGAATGGATAATGTGTACATCCAAGAACTATTTTTTCCGGAAAATAGTGCATCATTTCATCTAGTTTTTCTTTAACTAAAGATATTGATTGTGTTTCATTAATTTTGTTTTCTTCAACAATATGCACCCATTCCGGGCATGCTATCTGAATAACTTCCACGTCCGGATTGTGTTTTTGGATTTCTTTTTTATAAGCATTGGAGCTTACAGTTGCGTGCGTCGCAAAAATTCCGATTTTTTTTACTGGTAATTGAGCCAGTATATTTGATGAAGATTGAATTATCGGGTAAATTTTTAAATCATATTTATCTTTTACTTTATCATAAATAATTGATGACGTTGTGTTACAAGCCATAACCACCGCTTTAGCATTTTTTTCCAAGAAAAAGTTGAAGATATTATCGGAATATTCTAAAAGTTCTTTTTCTGTTTTTTCTCCGTATGGCATGTGTTTTGTATCGCCAAAATATATATATTTTTCATCAGGAAGTAGTTTTTTTAGTTTTGAATATACTGTTAAACCTCCTACACCTGAATCAAAGAATGCTATTGGGCTGTTATTTATGATTTTTGAAATAATTTTCGACTCCTTCAGCAATTGCTTTTGCGGTTGCTTGTTTGCGTTTATTGCTTACCAGCTCTGCTCTTTCTCCCTCATTTGAAATGAATCCGATTTCTACTAATATAGCCGGGCAGGTAGTATGATTTATAACATAAAATTTGGATTTGAACAAGCCGCGATTCTTGCTGTTTATATTACTGGCAAGTGAGGCATGTACGGTTTGTGCTAATGAAAGACTCTCTTGATGATAGTAGTGTGTTTCAATACCTGTAATTTCTGGTTTTTCACTTGAATTTACGTGGACACTGACGAATATATCAGGCTGTTTTGACTCGCTGAATGCAACTCTATCCTGCAAAGAAACAGTTTTATCTGTATCTCTTGTCATTTCTACCTGATATCCTTTTTTCTCAAGTAAATCTTTTAGCCTTTGGGCTACATCAAGTGTTATAGCTTTTTCAGTTATGTTTTCACGAATTGCCCCGACGTCGTTTCCTCCATGACCTGCATCAATAACTATTTTTTTTGACCCACTTTTACTTACAACAGGAGGCTTAGTTTTTTTGGGGATTGTGAGCTGGATTTTTAACGTTTTGCTATCAAGTCCAAGATAAGTATTCACAAATGTATCCTGTTCGGTAGGGATTGTTAGTTTCATTCCTACCCCCGGAAGAAGTGTTATATTACTGTTTGCAAATATTGTATTATTGAATACTGATTTGTATGTATCTTCATTGTATCTTGAAACATTGTATAAGTATAGAGTAAGTCTGGAATTAGTTCTTTCAATTCCATGAACGATAGGGTGATTGAACGATAAAATCATTGAACTGGTTTGAGAATTTGTTTTTTCTGTATTATATGAAATAATATCGCTTGTGCTGCTAAAAAGAGAAGTATGATTTAATTTATCTATATTTGCAATAAGCAATGATTGATTATCTGTAGAATATACCGGTATATATTTATCTACATTTGGTGATGTAATTACTATACGGGCTTTATTTACTTCAAACTGACCTATTTTAACTGAGTCTGTCTCATTAATCTGATATTCTGAATTTCTTATTTCACGATTAACTAAAGTGTTAGGAATATCGTAAACTATGCGCAAAGGATTTTGTAAAATCATTGGTTTTTCAATTGTAATAGAGCCGAAACCGCTTAAAAGCGCTCCGTTTGGACGTGGGGTGATTTTACTTATATAATATTTTGTATTTAATTTTAACTCTTTCTTTTTAAGGTTTATAGTATCCATCTTAGGGGTCTGCTGGATGGTTGTGTTAAATGCCTGTTGAATTTGATCAGTAATTGTTTCTTTTTCTGATATATCAGGCACTTCTACCGTTAAGTATTCATAAAAATCACTTGATGATGAATGCTCGTCCCTATAAGTCTTATGAAAATATTGATCCTGCCAAGAAGGATTTTTAAATTTTATTATAATATTATTCTTAATCCTTAAAAACTGCAGATTAGATGGTTCAAAGTCATCGTCATAATACATTACGACTCGTACAATATTAGGATTTGTAGTAAACTGGCTGATTTTAACTTCTTTTATTCCTTTGCAGTTGAATTTCCAATCTTGCTTAGGAATTATAAGAATTGAAGAAGGTATATCAAAATAAGCTCTTTTAGGATTTTCCATTTTTATGAGTTTTAACTCATTCATAACAGGTTGGGATGATTCATCCTGCATATTCAAAACTATTAATGAATTTGAGGTATCAAAATTTGCAGCTGTTATTTTGAATACATCTTCGGCAAATACAGTTTGAGTAAATATAGATATTAATAGTAAAATTAATGTTATAAAAATTTTTTTCATATTAAGAAATCTCAAATACTATTATAACTTTATTTCTTAATACAATCAAATTGTAACAATATATTAGAACAAGTTATATTTACCAGCCCAATAAGTGGCTTCGCTTCTGGCTCCGGACGGAAACTTTTTGATAATAGCGCTAACGTGTGCTTTTGCAGTATGTTTGCTAATGCAGAGTTTTTCACCGATTTGTGTATTATTAAGTCCTTTAGCCATAAGCTTCAATATTTCTAGTTCTCTATCTGTTAATGAAAACATTGTTTTACTCCTTTCATTAACAGAATAACATATATAATTTAAAATACTTTCATAATAAATCCTGTTTATAAAAAATATTTTTATACTTGAAAAAAAAGTTTTTTTTGTATAAAATTGAGATTGCCGATATGCGTGCGTAGCTCAGTTGGATAGAGCGTTTGGCTACGAACCAAAAGGTCGGGGGTTCGAATCCCTCCGCGCGTAAATAAAAAAAGAGATAACTTTTGTTATCTCTTTTTTATTTTTTTATATAGTATTTTCATTATATATTTTCACATATTTCGGTTATCACAAATAGAATGATTGTTTTTGTCAAAACTCAATGTTTCCTATAAATTTAAGCAGTTATAGAGTTTGAGATTTTAATAATCATACCATTTAAAAATACAGGTTCCGTATCTTTTGTTGCAGAATTATTGCTTGATACAACTGCAACACTTTCTCCTCTAATAACAGCATTGGCAATTATATTTAATATTGTTTGTGTTTTTCCTGTTACGGGAGGACCTTCAATAATAGATAAATTATTATCTAGTGCATTGTCAACTGCTTGTTTCTGGCTAATATTAAAACCAAATGGGAATATTGTAAATTCTTTTTCTTCATTTTTAATCGGTTTTATAATTTTAAAGAATGCACCAATGCAACTATCTTGTTTCTTTTCTTTAACAGGCAATTCGGCTTTTAAAAAGCTATATAAGATAGTTTCAGGAATGACTTTTTCTATTATTCCATAATTCTTGAGTAAAATGTTAAAAGTTAAGCCTTTACCTGTTGTATGTTCAAGACCAATCTTATCTGCAATCCTTTTAAAATAATCTAAACGGCTATCTATAAATAATTCTTCTTTGCTTGTTTCTACAAATTTTACGTCATAGTAATTATAGTTGTATGTCTTATGGTTTTTAAAAGTAACCTTGTAAAATCTGCCACTTCTTACACAACTTACAATATCATCTGTTCGTTTTTCACCTTTTAAAAATATTTCTTTGCGTATATTACCCATTACGAAAAAATAATATCATAAAAACTTTATACTTTATAACTTAAAACAAACTGTATTTGTGGGCCAAAAATGTAGCTTCATTTCTGGATGTTGCAGAAAGTTTTTTGATAATAGCGCTAACGTGTGCTTTTGCAGTATGTTTGCTAATACAGAGTTTTTCACCAATTTGTGTATTATTAAGTCCTTTAGCCATAAGCTTCAATATTTCTAGTTCTCTATCTGTTAATGAAAACATTGTTTTACTCCTTTCATTAACAGAATAACATATATAATTTAAAATGCTTTCATAATAAATCCTGTTTTAGAAATAATGCTTATCTTAATATATTTCTGATATAATCAAAATATTCATTATTTTTGTAATTTTTAATTTGTTCAAGCAGTTCATTTTCTGTTATAAAACCCATTCTGTAAGCAACTTCTTCAAGACATGCAATTTTTATTCCCTGATTTTCTTCAATTGTTTGTATGTATTGACTAGCCCTTAAAAGAGAAGCATGAGTTCCTGTATCAAGCCAAGCAAACCCACGGCCAAGTAATTCTACGTTTAAATTGTTATTTTCAAGGTAAATACGGTTCAAATCAGTAATTTCAAGCTCGCCGCGTGCAGAAGGTTTTAAATTCTTAGCATATTCTACAACTTTATTGTCATAAAAATACAATCCTGTTACAGCATAATATGATTTTGGATTTGCAGGTTTTTCTTCAATAGAAACAGCTTTGCCGTTTTTGTCAAATTCTACAACTCCAAATCTTTGGGGGTCCTTAACTGTATAACCGAATACTGTTGCTCCGCCTTTTGATTCAATTTGTTTTACTGTACGTTTTAAAGTACCTGAAAAGCCCGGGCCGTAAAATATATTATCGCCAAGTATCAATGCAGCGCAATCATTTCCAATAAATTCTTCCCCTAAAATAAAGGCTTGTGCCAAACCGTCAGGGCTTGGCTGTTCTTTGTATGAAAAATTTACTCCAAATTGTGAACCGTCACCTAAAAGTTTCTTGAAATTTGGGAGATCGTGCGGTGTTGAGATAATGAGAATATCTTTTATGCCAGCCAGCATTAAGACAGATACAGGATGATAAATCATTGGTTTATCATATACAGGTAAAAGTTGTTTTGATACAGTCATAGTACTCGGCCAGAGTCTTGTTCCGCTTCCGCCTGCTAAAATTATACCTTTCATTATACAGCCTCCTCTATTCTTAATTGTAAATAATCATATAATGCTGCTTCCCAATTCCTGCAAATTTGGTCATTATCCATTACGCTGTATTGCGGACGTTTTGCAGGACGAGGAAATTCATCAGTTGTGCATGGGACTAAGTTTACATTTAAATTGCTTTGTTTAAAGATTTCTTTTGCAAACCCGTACCATGATGTATGGCCTGAACCGCATACATGATATGTACCATATGGCTTTTGGAGTAGTTTCAAAATGCCGTTTGCAAGTTCTACAGTCCAAGTCGGGCATCCAATTTGGTCATCAACAACTTTTAATTCGGGTTTATCTTTTAACGAAAGCATTGTTTCTACAAAATTCTTTCCGTGAATACCGTATAACCAGCTTGTACGTGCTATATAATATTTTTTACAATATTTTTTAACAGCTTCTTCACCTTGTAGTTTTGTCAAACCGTAATTGTTTATAGGATTAGTTTTATCATCAGGCTTATATGGAACATTATTTTTACCGTCAAAAACATAGTCTGTTGATATATAAACCATAGGAATGTCCAGTTTACCGCATACTTTTGCTATATTTTCTGCCCCGGCTGCATTTATCTTTGAGGCTGTTTCAAGGTCTTCTTCAGCCTTATCAACATTTGTATATGCCGCACAATGTATAACAAGATCGGGATGTGTTCCTGTTATAAACGCCTCAGTTTCTTCGGGTTTTGTTATATCCATGTTGTCAACGTCTGTTTCAATAACAAAACAGCCGGCATCTTCCAATATCGGGCATAAGTCCTGCCCAAGCATTCCGTTTGCACCTGTTACAAGTACTTTCATCTATACCATACCCACTTTCTTTTCTTCTATCTGCCTCATCCATTCCTGGTTATTTAAATACCAATCAATAGTTATTTTTATACCTTCTTCAAAGGTTAAAGACGGTTTCCAGCCGAGTTCGGATTGAATTTTATCATTACAAATAGCATAGCGTCTGTCGTGTCCTAATCTGTCTTCAACATATTTTATAGACGTTTCGTCCTTTCCCATTGCGTCAAGAATTAGTTTTGTAATTTCCATGTTAGTTTTTTCGTTGTGTCCGCCAATATTATAAACCTCGCCGATTTTTCCTTTATGAAGGACAACATCAATTGCTTCGCAATGGTCATAAACATATAGCCAGTCACGAACATTTAAACCATCACCGTATACAGGAACTTTTTCGCCTTTTAACAGTTGTGAAATAAAGAAAGGAATTAATTTTTCCGGGTATTGATAAGGACCGTAGTTATTTGAACAGCGGGTATTTAAAACAGGCATTTTATAAGTTTCGTAATAAGCCCTTACAAGCATATCTGCGCTTGCTTTCGATGCTGAATAAGGGCTGTTTGGAGCTAGAGGTGTTGTTTCCATAAAATAACCTGTTTTGCCTAATGAACCGTATACTTCATCGGTTGATACCTGTAAAAATCTTTCAATACCAATTTCTTTTGAAGCTTGTAAAAGATTCAGGGTTCCCTGAACATTTGTTTCGATAAAGATTTCAGGACCAGTGATTGAACGGTCAACATGTGATTCTGCTGCAAAGTTTACTACACAATCACAATCTGCAATAAGTTCTCTTACAAGTCTTTTGTCGCAAATGTTTCCATGAACAAAAGAGTAATTCGGATTATCTTTTACATCATTAAGATTTTCTATATTCCCTGCATATGTAAGTGCATCTAAATTGATAATTTTATAATCAGGATGTTTTTTAAGAATATGTCTTACAAAACAGCTTCCTATAAATCCTGCACCGCCTGTTACTAATAACTTCATAACAATTCTCCTTTATTAATTTCACTAAGTTTTGGCTGAATTTTATCTTTTTCACTAAGGATAGGTTCAAAATCAATTTCCCAGTTTATATTTATATCTTTATCATTCCATAGGACACCCCTATCAGCTTTCGGGTTATATTCTCCGCTTGCTTTATAAAGTAATTCAGCTTCTTCTGATAATACAACAAATCCGTGAGCAAATCCATCCGGTATAAATAACATATGTTTGTTTTCTTCTGATAATTCAACCTTTACATATTGACCGAAAGTATCAGAATTAGGCCGTATATCCACTGCAACGTCATATATTCTGCCTTTGCTGCATCGTACAAGTTTGGCCTGTCCGTATGGTTTCGCTTGATAATGAAGCCCCCTTAAAACATGAGCCGTTGATTTGGAATGATTGTCCTGGTTAAATTCTACATCAATCCCATTTGCGGTGAAGTCTGATTTTTTGTAGCTTTCCATAAAAAATCCGCGGTTATCTCCAAAAACTTTGGGTTTGACTAATATTATATCTTTTATTTTTTGCGGTTCAAATTCAAATGGCATTGTTTAATCCTCCTTAATTTTAAATGAAATTTTAATTCCCAGTAGATTTATTTTAATTCTCTTTTTTTTATTTTTAATCCTTAATTGTGCAAATGAGAATAAATCTTGATTACATAATATATATTGTGGCTCAAAATTTTTGATGGAATGTTTTTGGGGACACGTATCATAAAGATATTTTAAATTTTTCTGCCAGATTTCATATGAACCGCATTCATTAAATGCTTTTTGGCAGCTCTTTATATTTCGTGTTCGTAATTCTTCCGAGCTTAATAAAGCTTTTAACTTTTTAATTAATATTTTTTTATTTTTACAATATGCATCACTTTTATATAGATAATCAGTCAGTTGGCAGGTTGATAATAATGGTCTTGAATAGGTAATTGCATCTATCATCCCTGTTCCGCCGCCTTCGGGATACGAGTCTAAAATAACATCAGAAGCAATAATGTATGTCAGCAATTCTTCAAACTGAACGGAATCCTTTCTTATTAATTGATTCTTAAATTGTTTTTGATATTCTGTCCAGGATGGTGATATTTGGGGATTTGGTCCTATTCCTATGCAAATTGTGTTTTTATCAGTCTTTAGTACTGGGATAACAAAGTTTAAAAAATCGAAGTTATCAAATGGTTTAAACTTGTTCTCATTACCATAAGTTAAAATTATCTTTTTATCTTCAGGCAGGTTTAATTTTTTTCTGGCTTCTGTTTTGCTTATTTCTAATTTTGTGCAAGTTTGTTTATTAGCGGGTATGCCTAATAATACAGCTTTAGTAATCCCTCTTTTTTTATTTCTTACTTCTGACAAATTATCTTGTATTTGTGCCGTAATGTCTGATATACTAACACCGAACCAGAAGCGGTGATCTGCATGGTTATAGAAGATAACCGGTCTTTTGAATTCTTTATTTCCAAATGCCAGTATAGGGATAACATCATCCATATGTACATGCAGAATTATATGCTCAAAACTTGAAGCAATTTTTCTAAGTTCCAGCCCCTTTTCTATATAAGATTTGTCAGGAGCTATCTTATATATATTTCCATGTTTTTCTTTTACGGAACTTTCTAATTGCTCGGGTAATTCTCCTTGTTTATCGTATCCGGTAAAAATTAGAGAATGCTTTTCATTTGCAGGTGACTGCTCAATCCATCTTTCCACAACACGTGTATGACCGCCGTAGTTATAAGCTAGTGACATTACATGCAGGAATGTATGTTTTTCGTAATCAGCTTCTAATGAACCGAGAGTATGATTTTGTGAAATTTTAAGAAGTTCATTTTCTATAACAGAAGATGCAAAATGCCCGGAAAACCAGTAACTTGCAAAACCACCTGCTTTTTTTGCCAAGTCGCATTTTTCTTCCTCTGTGCAGGCATTTTTAACAGAAATTTCCATTTCTTCAAATATTTTTTTGTTTTTTTTAATACCTTTTATATATTTTTTTAATGACCGATCTATTTTCATAAAATTTCTTCCTTTTGGATTAATAAGTCTATTGCATTTATAAATTCTTCAATTTTTATGTCCTGAATTTTATCTGCAATTATATGTTTAAATTTTTTATTGTTCAAATCAAGTGTTCCCTTATGCATAGGTGAAAAACATGCCCCCCCCCCTCCTTGTTGGAGACCCATGTGATAAACAGATGTATTAGGTGTAATAATAAATTTTGCGTTTCTTATCAGAGCCGGAAGTTCGTAAGTTAAGAATTTACAGCACCCGTTAATTATATATTTTTTGTATTTTTCGTCAAGTTTGCTATAAACTTCATTATACAAGCCTAAATCTTTATCCATTCCTAACAATAAAATTTTTATATTCAATTTATCTACAATATGTTTTACGGAAGCTTTTATTTGCTGACAGTTAAACAGTCCACTTGCAAAACCACCGAGAGTGATTAAAACATATTCTTCATCAGGCATTTTATTTGCAGGATGAACAGGAAGTGAGTGTTCAAAAATTTCGGGAACTTTACAGATATTGCTTATAAACAGGTTTGAACGTTCTCTGTAAAATAATTCTAATTCAGGGTCTGTATCTTTAATATCTATTACCTGACCATCAGGCTTTAATTTTACATTATTTGCTATTCCTGACCAGGGACTGTATTTCAAGAAATAGTCTATTTTTAAAATTTTTAAAGGCATAATTTCTGAAAAATTAAGTTTATTTAAACTTGGGTTATCAATAGGAATAAATATATCAACATAATCCTTATCATTTTTTAGGGCAAAATCAAACCATCTTTGTGTAACGGCCAGTATGATTTTATATTTTCCGAGCTTCGTATCATTTTTAAAAAGTCTCAATGCATTCCTTATCCAGAGATAATCTCCCAGACCGGAGGATGCATCAAGTAACAAAATCTTTTTACAGGTTAATCTGTAGTATATGCATTTTAGAAAGATTTTTAAGTTAATTTTCATTTCTATTTAATACCTCAATAATTTTTTCAACATCTTCTCATCTCTAAAACAAGCGGAAATACAAGATTTACCCCTCCCCTTTGAAACCCGCTTTGTGACTGCATTTCGAGGTTTTGCATTTTGGAGGATAAATTTATTGGCATAAATTTTATATAATGACAGCAAGTCATTATGAGAAAGAAGTGTCAGAATAAACTTGTGAATAAAGTTATAAGTACTGCCGAATTTGTACCCCTGTGCATTGACAATAAATCCTAAATATACCTCAATAATATAAGCCAGTGGTGAAAATTTATCTGTTGCAGGCAGTATAAAGTCAGAGACTTGCAGGGTGCCTTGCAGGCATTTTAAAATTTCTGCCCTTACTACAAAAATTGTACCTGCAAAATATTGAAAAGTTTTTATTTTTTTGAAATTAACTTCCGGATTACAATTTTTAAAATCAGGATGCGATGACGGATCATTCGGTCTGGTTATTAGTAATGGATAAAATCCTGCACAGCCGAGTTTTTTGTCTTTTTTAAACATATCAAGAATTTTGTTTATATTGTTTTTGCCTAAAATTGCATTTATAAGAAAATCACGCCAAAAATTTTCTCCTACATAAAATCTGCATTTAGAAAAATGCGGCAATTTTACTTTGATATTCGTGAAACTTTGCTTGGTATGAATTTTATAAACTAAATCATAATTATCAAGGTTTATTTTATTTAATATATGAATAAAAGGATATATATCAGCAACTCTTATTTTGTTATCAACTATATCAATAGTTATATTTACATTTTTATTAAATGACAATTTAATGTTCTTAAAAAGATGCTCATTGTACTCACAGCAAGTGATAAATAAATCAAATCCGGTTATATCCTGAAGGTTAAGCAAATATTCTTTTATTTCCTGCCACAAATCCTGATAATATAAGTGGCATATTACACAAATCCTTTGATTATTCATATCTGTTAATTACCTCAACAACTCGTTCAACTTCTTCATACTCCAAAACAGGAGAAATAGGAAGACTTAAAATAGTTTGATGTATTTCCTCTGTTATCGGCAAACTTAAATTATTTAATTCTTTGTAGCATACTTGTTTATGTGGCGGTATTGGATAATGAATTAATGTTTCTATGCCATTATCTTTTAAATATTTTTGTAATCTGTCTCGTTCTTTTGTTCTGATTGCAAAAATATGCCATACGTGAGCTTTTTCGTCATAAATTTCTGGAAGTATAATTGCAGGATTCTTAATATTTTCTCGATAATATTTTGAAATTTCTCTGCGTTTTTCATTATCTTTATCTAGTTCTTTTAGTTTAATATCAAGTACTGCTGCCTGAATTTCATCAAGTCTTGAATTTACACCTTTATATATATTATGATATTTGATATTTGAACCGTAGTTTCGTAATGCTTTGATTTTATTAGCTAGAACTTCATCATTTGTTGTTACGGCTCCCCCATCGCCAAGGCAGCCCAGATTTTTACCGGGGTAGAAGCTGAAACCTGAAGCATCACCAAGATTACCGCAGCGTCTGCCTTTATACATTGCTCCATGAGCCTGGGCAGAATCTTCAATGATTTTAAGGTTATATTTTTCTGCTAAGCGCCAGATTTTTTCCATTTGTACGGCCTGTCCATAAAGGTGAACAACCATTATGGCTTTTGTTTTTTCTGTGATTTTTTCTTCTATTAAATCAGGATTTATATTATATGTTTTAATATCCGGTTCAACTAAAACAGGAGTGCAGCCGTTCTGTGAGACAGCAAGAATTGAGGCAATGTAAGTATTTGCCGGAACAATAATTTCATCACCAGAACCAAAACCGTAAGCTTTAATTATCAAATTTAAAGCATCTAAGCCGTTGGCAACTCCTACGCAATACTTTGTTCCGCAAAACTCAGCAAAATTTTCGGTAAAGCTTTCGTTTTCTTCTCCTAATAAATACCAGCCTTTATCCAGAATTGTATTAATTTTTTTATCAATTTGCCGGCGAAACCGGTTATTAATTTTTTCTAAATCTAAAAACTTAATCATCTTTCTCCTGTTTATTACAGCTCTTTATAAAAATTTAGTTTAGGGGAACATTTACAGCCGATACTTTGTTTAAAATCACAAAGTCCATAATTAGGATAACTATTTAAAGTAGATGTGCCTATATCTACTATTATTTTGGATTTTTGTTTGTAATAAGCAAAGATATTGTATGCAAGAAAATTCATAGGACAGAGTTTTTCTGAATTGGGTATATTCCCCCAGTATACAACACGTATTACATTGTTGTTTATGTTATGGATAAAAGCTGATGCAATTGTTTGCTCATTATGTTTTACCAAAAAATAATCAGAGGGTATAATTTCTGAGGTCTTTTTAATATCTTCTATTGCCATCCACAATGGGTATCCTTTATGTTCCCTATTTAATTTTATAATTCTATACATTTCTTCAATGTTGTCTGTCTTTTCAAAGCTCAAACAGTTCTTGACAGAAATTTTATAATTTCTGCGGGCATCATAGGATAACTTATTAATATAATTATCATCAAAATCTTCAAGATAATATTCATAATTTATATCATAATTTTCAATCTTATAATTATTATTAATTAAAGCATTTTGAAGTTTGGTAATATGAGTATTATCATAGAATGTCGGCGGTGTATTAAATTGAATTTTTTTTATATTATTTTCTGCAGCCCAATAGTTTAAAGCTTGTACAGCTTCCATATAATGAGAAATTCTATTATTAGAAGTGATATTTGAAAAACAACTAAAGGTTGCGGAAAATGGAAATTTAAGGGTTTCATCTTTTATCCCGCCTGCAAGCCCAAATCGATTTTTCCCATTATTGAATATAAAATAAACAACCTCATCAACTTTTGATTTGTTAAGTTCTACAAATTCTACTGTATCAAATTTTGAAAAAGGATTTATAACAATTTTTTTGTATTCTTCCTTCGTTATATTTTTTATATCCATTTTTTAACCTTTATATGATTTTTTATATCATAAATGGTATGCATAATAAAGTATAATTTAAGTTTTGTATATTTATAATTTAACTTGTTTGCGGCTGAATTTATTACAAATTTGCATAATTAGATTTTCATCAAAAACGGATTTTTTATCTTGAGGAATATTTTTTAATATTTCATTCATAAATTCAACCGGTATATTATTAGTTAGATAAGAAGCATAACCAGGATGACAAAAGTTTACAGCAGTGAGATAATAAGGAAGTGAATATCCCCATGGCGTAACAGAAAAAATTGGATTTATATATTCTCCTATTATTTTTAAAACAGGAATAATATTATATTTCCCGTTATAGTTATCATTAATATATTTTGTTATTAATTCCGTACACAGGTTACCGGCACCGCGTCCCATTCCTAAAACAGCTGCGTCAATTATGAGTTTTCTTTCAGTGCAGAATTTTAAAAGACTTTTTGAATTTGAAAATGATAATTGGAGATTATTATGAGAATGAAAACATAATGATATACTTTTATCGAGGTTTGTATCTATAATGCAAAATAATCGTTTTATATCATCTTCTTGTAAAGCCCCTATTGAATCAACAATAGACATTCCATATGGTTGAATTGTATTTATTTCTTCTATAAGCTCCAATAATTCTTTATCTGAATATTCATTGATAAATGTTGGATTTATAAACAGTTTATATCCCTTGGCTTTTAAGGCTTTGCAATAATTTAAAGCTTCGCTTCTTTTGCATTTTTTAAATATTAATCTTAATCCTTTTATTTTAGAAAAATGTGCATCAGGAATTTTATCAATTGCAAATTCACCAAATTTAATCATTGCAAATAATTTCTCCGGATTAATATTATCAGGAAGAAATTTTTCTGCAATTTCGAAAGAGTTGTAAAGTGTCTTGTTTTCGTATTCTTTTATGTCAGTAAAAAATCCGATTTCTATATAATCTATGCGAGCTTTATCCAGTAAAGTAATTATCTCTTTTGTCTGGACCGGCTCAAAATTCCAGTTGTTAATATAGCCGCCGTCACGCAGAGTACAATCTAAAACTTTAATGTTTGACATAATTTTAACTCCGGATATCTATTTGTTTAATTTTTTATTCTGCAATTTACAAAAATTTCTGATCCATTTTTAGGAAAATATTCTGTAAGTTTGTTGAGTCCGTCTAATAATTCTGTACTTAATATATCAGAATTCATGCATGAAAGCATTTTGGCGTTATTAAATACTTTCATAAAGTAACTGCCCTCTTCAAAACTTGAAAAACCTTGGTCCAAACAATATTTTTTAAGCTTGTCTAAATTGTATGTATGATGTCTTTGATAGTTTTGGGCTGTTTTAGATAAAGAATCAACACTTTTGATTAATCCTGCTTCCTTTGCCCATAATAAATGGAAAGAATTTTCGTTCGGAACATTTATATGGATAATTGTATTTGGATTCGATAAAGATTTAGTGATTTGCATTAATATATCCGGATTGATTAACTCATGAATAAGTGAAGAAATTATTATGAAATCAAAAGTTTTATCCTTAAGTTTATCATATGAGTTTTCAGCAAAATCATTTATCACGGTTATTTTATTGTTATAAAATTCAGATTTGCAAATAGTTTCGCAAAATTCTTTTGATGGTTCCACTACAGTAAATTCATCATAGTCATGATAAAATTCAAAAATAGAACTCGTACCACAGCCTATTTCAAGAATTTTCACCGGCTTGTAAGTATTTAAAATTTCAAGAACTTTTTTCCTGCGATAATAAACTGCTACTTTTTCAAAATCATCGTTTAGATAATCTCTTGTATATTTTGTTATATCTCTCATTAGATTTCCTTTCTAATATTATGTAATAATCTTGCAGGTACACCCGCATATGTTGAATAAGGTTCCGTATCATGTAATACAACTGCACCAGCACCTATTACACATCCTTTTTTAATTGTAACACCTGGAAAAATTGTAACATTAGCCCCAATCCAAACATCATCTTCGATTATTATTGGACCTGTTTTAATTAATTTAGTTTTAACATATTCTAAATTTTGAAGTAATTGGGAATTGATAGGACATGCATCAGAAATAACAGTTAATCCCGGAGCTATAGTAACATTGTTACCTATAAAGACAGCAGGTTTATTGGAACCATCGCTAGCATGAATTAAACCCAGATTTGAATATGTGTTTTCACCCATAATAATGCCAAGCTTTTTCAAATATATTTTACGGATTCTTGCATCAGGATAATAGTATGCAATAGCTTTGGAAAATCTTGAAGGCATTTTATCTTCATTATTTTCAAGAAAATTAAATATAAACTTGTCCAAAAATTCTAATAAACTTTTAATAATCATTTTTTCCCCTTTTAACTACTTTTATGCTGCTTTAGCTAGCGGAGTGAGTGTAAAGTTGCCCCCCCCCCATCTCTCAGAAGTAGAGAATACAGGCATCTCAGCCTGTATTAATCTGTTACCAATTTTGAATTCATCTGCAATAGAAACTGGTGTCCCATTTTTTGTTATACTGTTAATTTCTATTATGTTATCAGCTGTTTTAACCCACATTTTATTGTCTATAATATTTACGACAGCTCCGGCTATTCCATAATAATCGTCACATTCCGGTACTAAATTCATATCTGTTATTTCATAAATATTGTTTTTAAATTCAAAGAAAATTCCTGTACCATAAGGAGAGCCCATGACTCTATAAAGATTATATAAATATTTTGTTGTAATATTCCAGTTTTTGATTAAACCGTCATTTTTTCTTAATTTCATACAGCATAGATATTTTTTATTTTTTTGAGATTCTGGTAAAATTTTTCCATTAATGATATCTTGTAAAATATCAGGTAACTTATCACAAGCTTGTTTCCGGAGTTTTTTTATTATATCTCCGTATTTTTCATTAGGTGCAACCTTTTCAATAAATCTGTAATAAATATCGCCTCCGTCAAATTCTTCAGTTGCCTCGTGTAGTGTGTATCCTACTTCATCTTCATTATTTATGATTGCCCAAACATTTGCATTAAATCCACGCCATTTAGGCAAAATCCCGGAATGTATATTTAAACAAAGAGTATTCTGAAAATAATGTGTTGGAATTATTTTTGAAAAACTTAATATAAGGCAAATATCCACTTCCAATTTTATAATATCTTCAAACTTTAATTCCTTGATATTATTATCACATAAAAAGGATTTTTGTTTTAGCGCAATGTCAGGTGACGAATAATCTATAACTACACCAATAATAGAAATATTTTTGCATTTAATAAGTGATGCTGCAATATCCAAATTATTTGTATTACCTATAATAACTAGTTTAATCATTTTTTATGCTCCCCAAAAATTTTTGGTAATCTCTTATATATTCTTTTTCGTTATAGTGTTCACTTGCAAGAACCATAAGTTTGCAGCCATAAGAAAAATGTCTCATTTCCCGCCACATATTTTTGCCTATATATAAGCCTATATCAGGCCGGTTAAGCCATACTTCTTCTCTTTTTTCTCCATCATCAAGAACAAATTGGCACGAACCGTCCATTGCAACTATAATTTGTTCAAGATTTTTATGAGCATGTTTCCCCCTTTCAAAATCAGGAATTGTATCATATATATAATAAACTCGTTTTATATCAAACGGAATATTTTTATTGCCTTCGAGTGAAATGAGTTTACCTCTTTCATCTCCAAATACTTTCATATTAATTAATTTGTAATTCATAAAACCTCACTATGCAGCCTTAGGCAGGAGGTTTACAAATATGCCCCCCCCCCTATCCCAGAAGTAGATATAACAGTGCTTTTAGCGCTTGCCATTT
>CANUDF010000008.1 GCA_947857085.1 Candidatus Gastranaerophilales bacterium
AACAGAAAATGCTCCTCAAAATCTGAAAACTTATCTGGATGGCAAAATACAGACAAAAATGGCTCTTGACAGAATAGAAGAAATATTCGGGAAAAGACCAAGAGGAATTTGGCCGTCAGAACATTGCGTCAGTCCCAAAACATTATTTATGCTTTCTACTCTAGGGATTGACTGGACAATATCTGATGAAGGGATTTTATCTGATTCAATTAATTTTGAGTTTATAAGAGATTTTAAAGGTCATCTTGAAGACCCTTATCATCTTGTCAAATCCTATGAATACAAAACAAGAAATAAAGATATAAAAATTTTATTCCGTGACAGCAGTTTACCAAATCTTATAAGCTTTGAATATCCTAATCACAATCCAATAGCCGCGGCAAATGATTTGTACGACAGGATAAAAGTTATACAAAGTAAACTTCTTTCTTCACCGGATACAAATCACATCCTGACCATTGCAATGGATGGAGAAAATTGCTGGGAAAATTACATGGAAGATGGTTTATCTTTTCTGAAAACGATTTATACATTGATTGAAGAAGATGATACTCTGGAAACAGTTCTTATAAGCGATTATATGGACAGAGAAAAACAGCATAAACAGTTACAGAAAATAAGTTCCGGTTCATGGATAAATAGAAGTTTTAAACTATGGATTGATGAACCGCTTAAAAATCTTGCTTGGACGTATTTACAACGAGTAAGAGAAGATTTTTCAAATTACGTTAAAAAAAATCCATTAAACCCTCACATTGAATATGCTAAACGGGAATTATTTATATGCGAAGGCAGTGATTGGTTCTGGTGGTATGGCGAGCCGAATGATTCAGGCCGTGATAATATTTTTGATTATATTTTCAGAGAACATTTAAAAAATATTTATATTTATTTAGGCTTAAAAGTTCCGGAATACCTTGACGAACCTCTATCCTCAGTATTTTCAAAACCGTCAAGATACCCTAAAGGAGAGTTTACTCCAGCAATTGGCGGAAGCAAAGACGATGACTCATGGCTTAATGCAGGCTGTATTGATATTCCGGACGGGCCTGTATTGCGTGATTCAAAATTCTTTGACAGAATATGCTACGGTTATGACAAAAATAACTTTTATATAAGATTTTATCTAAATAAATATATACTTGAAGACACTGAGTTGAGCAAAAGAACATATCAAATGTATGTTTACATGAGAAATGCAAACAAAAAACAGTCACTTTCACCAATCAGATTAATAAACAAAACAGAAAATGTTTTGCCGCTTTTAAAAGAAAAATTTCATAATGAATTACAACTATCTATCCAGAATGACAAACTGAAACTGGTCAGAATAATCAAATCACTGCCCGGAAATATTTGGACACTTCAGCCAATAAAAAATGTTCAGTCTGTATACGGAAAAACGGTTGATTTAAGTATACCTTTTGAGCTACTTGATATTTCGACCGATGAAACATTAGAATTTATGTTCATAAGCGCAAATATAGGAGTAAAAGAATATTGCATTCCTTATGAAATGCTGTTGTCTGTTTCAAGAATGTAAAAACATGTAAAATTTAATAAAAAAATATCAAAGTTTTTTTATATTTGTACGTTAATAAAAGCATAAAAATGGAGTTAAAGAATGGTTGAGTTTTCAGATAGAGTACCAAACGGTCTGCCGAAGCTTCCTGATAATTACTGGGAGCCTCAAAAGAATGAGAAAAACGAAAAACAATCATTTAATAATATTTTTGATAATGCTGTTAAGACAAGCTTAGATGATATTACCAACGAAATATCAATATTCAAAAAAAGAGAACCCTAAGGGTTCTCTTTTTTTCTAATGTTTACCGGTAGATCCAAAACCGCCCGCACCGCGGACTGTTTCTGTCAACTCTGTTACTACTTCAATATGTGCCTGCTCAACACGTGCAATAACCATCTGAGCTATTCTTTCCTGAGGCTGAATTGAATAGGTTTCATTTGACAAATTTACAACAGGAACGCAAACCTCGCCTCTGTAATCTTCATCAATAGTCCCGACACAATTGATTAAAGTAATACCGTGTTTTATTGAAAGCCCTGAACGCGGTCTAACCTGAGCTTCATAGCCATGTTCAAGTTCAATTTTTAAACCGGTAGGAATAAGCGTTCTTTCCAGCGGTTTTAATGTTATAGGTTGCTCTATAGCCGCACATAAATCCATTCCTGCAGCACCCTCTGTCTGGTATTGCGGAATACTCTTGTTATGCGGTAATCTTTCTATTTTTAAAATTGTCATAAAACATCTCCTTGGTTTTATAATAACAACATATTATTTAAGCTCGCTTTCAATCTTAACCAAAACTTCATCAAGTTTTGAAGCGTCTTTTACACCGCCTTGTGCGAAATTGGGGCGGCCGCCGCCGTTGGCACCTGTCGCACGTGCAATCTCTCCGACAATCTTACCGGCATTTACACCATTTTTAACAAAACTATCGGAAACTTTTGCCAGCACCATTCTGTCATTTGCAAGAACTATAATACTTTCGCCAAGTTTATTTGCTAAAAGTTCAACACCTGCTTTTACGGCATCTGCATCAAAGTTCTCTATCTTTGATATAAATAATTTACCGCCATTTATATCTTGAGCTCTTGATATAAAAGTAGCAAACTTATTTCTTGCATTTTCTTCTTTGACTTGAGACAATTGTTTTTGGAGGTCCTTATTTTCTTCAAGTAATTTTTCAACACGTTCAACAGTTTCATTGTAATGTGTTTTAAACATCAAAGAAAGTTTATCCATTTCTTTAACTTTAGCATTCATAAAATCAAAAGCTGCACGTGACACAACAAGCTCAATACGTCTTGTGCCTGCCGCAATTGCACCTTCGGAAACAATTTTAACCAATCGCAAATCGCGTGTATTTCTTGCGTGAGTTCCCGCACAGAATTCTTTTGAAATGCAGGTTTCGTTTCCGATAGAAACAACTCTTACTTCATCGTCGTACTTTTCACCGAACAAAGCTGTTGCACCGGTAAGTTTAGCTTTTTCAATATCCATAACCTCGGTGGAAACTTTCAAACCTTTTGCAACCCAGCCGTTAAGAATGTCTTCAACTTTAAAAATCTCATCCGGCGTCATTGCACGGGAAAATGTAAAGTCAAAACGCATACGGTTTTCTTCAACTTGTGAACCTGCCTGTTTAACTTCATCACCAAGCACTTTAATCAATGCCGCCTGCAACAAGTGTGCAGATGAGTGGTGAAGTCTTATTTCGTCACGGCGCGGAACATCAATTGAAGCTTTAACCGTGTCACCGATTGTAATTTCACCGTTAATAACCTTTGAACGATGAACAAACAATTTATTTACTTTGAAAGTTGTCAAAACTTCAGCTTTAAGATTTTCATTTTCAATAAAACCACTGTCGCCAACTTGACCACCGCATTCAGCATAGAACGGTGTTTTGTCAAGGATAATATCAACATATCCTTCGCCCTCTACAGTATCTAAAATTTTTGCGGTACATTCATTCTGTTCATAACCTACAAAATCCGTAGAACCAACTTTTTCTTCAATTTTTGCGTACTTCATATCGCCGGTAACACTGATTTTTTGAGTTGCAGCTTTTGCACGGTCTTTTTGTTCCTGCATAGCAGTTTTAAAACCAGCCTCATCAACATTCAAGCAGTTCTCTTCCGCAATTTCTTTTGTAAGTTCAAACGGGAAACCAAAAGTATCATATAATTTGAATGCACTTTCACCGTCAATATCTTTTTTCGCAGAAATAAATTCATCAAGAAGTTTGTAACCCCTATCAAGAGTTTTTGCAAATCTTTCTTCTTCTTTTTTGATTGTATCAATGATCTTTGCTTTATTTTTAACCAAATCCGGATAAGCTTCTCCGTAATGTTCAACAACAACATCAACAAGCTTATACAAGAACGGCAAATCAAGGCCGAGCATTTTACCGTGGCGTAAAGCACGTCGTAAAATCATTCTCAACACATAGCTTCTGCCTTCGTTGCCCGGGATTACACCGTCGGAAATCAAAAAAGTAACACATCTTGCGTGGTCTGTAATTATACGCAGAGAAATATCCGTCTTTTCTGATTTTTTGTAAGGAACACCGGACATTTTTGAAACTTCATCCATAATCGGTTTTAAGAGATCTGTTTCAAAGGTTGATGCAACGCCCTGACAAACCATGGTAATACGTTCTAGCCCCATGCCTGTATCAACGTTTTTGCTTTCAAGAGGCGACTGATTGCCTTCCTCATCCTGATAAAGCTCGGTAAACACAAGGTTCCAGATTTCAACCCATCTGTCACATTCGCAGGTATCAATTCCGCAGTTCGGATGGTCGCATTTGTATTGTTCGCCTAAATCATAGTGGATTTCGGAGCAAGGACCGCAGGAGCCTGAAGCACCGGGAGGTCCCCAGAAGTTATCTTTTTTACCTTTACGCTTAATTCTGTCGGCAGGAACACCGACACTTCTCCAAATATCGTAAGCTTCGTCGTCAGTTTCAAAAATAGTAATCCAAAGCCTGTTTTTATCAAGTTTAAGAACTTCAGTTACGAATTCCCACGCCCAAGGAATAATTTCTTTTTTGTAATAGTCTCCGAAAGAGAAGTTTCCGAGCATTTCAAAGAAAGTATGGTGGCGCGGTGTACGTCCTACGTTTTCTATATCACTATCTTTTCCTCCGGCACGTGCGCATTTTTGGCAGGAAGTTGCGCGTGCAGGGTCATAAGGTGATTTAACGATACCTAAAAATATCGGTAAAAACTGTAACATGCCTGCTGTTGTAAGTAAAACAGTAGGGTTATCAGGTACTAAACTTGAACTTTCAACAATAGTGTGCTGATGTTTATTTTTAAAATAATCTAAATATAACTGTCTGATTTCATTTCCGGTTAGCATAAATTCATATTCCTTTTTCTTGATGTCATTATAAGGAAATTATATCCTAAACAAATTTAAATGTTAAATAATACTATTTTTCATTAGAAAAAAGCTCATTCATAAGATTAATATAATCCTCAGCCAAATCCTTATATCCCGGATTAATACCGCTTTTATCAGTTCTGTTTAAGAAATTTTTAGGAAACACTCTGCTCCAAAAAGGCAATAAAGCTTCAGGCGATGTTTTCATCAAGTATTTATCCTCCATACCATTCGAAAATCCCGGAATATTCGGCCTGAAATAAAGACCTAAAGCGTCTTGAAGTGTAGTTTGAACTTGTTTTACATTACGCGTATAACACCATTTCATAAACTCACGAGCAACAAGGTTTCTGTCTTTTAAGTCTTCATCTGTAAGTTTCAGTTGTTCTTTACAAAAATCTTTAAATATTGCAGGTGAATTTTTACCATTTTTAAAAATTATCGGTTTATTATCAAGTAACAAATCAATATACTGTCTGATTGGAGGCAAATCATGATTACCTGTTAATAATGCAATATTATGTTTATTACTAACTTTTCGTGGATTACTTGAGTTATCAACATGTATTTTATCAATATCTTCACCTATACCTATTCCAATTGGGACGCACTGGCTAATAAAGTTTTTAGCAAGTTTTGAACGGAATTCTTTATAAGCCTTAGTTTCGCCAAGCGGGCCAAAATCTTCTAAAACATAACAACTCTCAGGATTTAAGCCTTCTTCTTGTGCGACACGTTTAAACAAATCAAACATATTTTCATCATTTTTATTTTTCTTTTGATCGACTCTGATAATCCAAGATGGTTCAAAAAAGTCCTCACCCAATCCGCCTTTTTCTACTGAGAGAAATATTTGTTTGCCTTTTAAAACTCGACCGTCGGGAGTAATAATTTCTTGCGGAATTTCTGCACGATTTATATACCCTACAAAATGGTCAAGCCTTAAATCACCTTCCCTCAACATTTTTCTCAAAGAGTTTTCCTGATAATCCCAAAAATCAGGGCTGTCATAGTTATATAATGCATGCCCCCAAATCTGAAATATTTATTTTTATTCTGGTTTTCCTTAACAGAGTTTGTATTTACAGATGCAAATATTGGTCGTATTTTCATAAAATCTTCTCCTGAAATAATAACATCCGAATATAATATTTTTTGCCTTGATAATTTACAAAAATCAGTTGCAAGAAAATTTTTTCATGATAATATAAGGTTATACTAAGCCCTGGTAGCTCAGCTGGATAGAGCAACCGCCTTCTAAGCGGTAGGTCATGCGTTCGAATCGCATCCAGGGTATTTTTTGCGACAAGAATCAAAATTTATAAAGTATGAGAAAGGTAAGTTATAGTCATAGCTTACCTTTCGACCTTCTAAAGTGCAGTTCGAAAGTAAATAATTTAATAGTTTTCTTTGCTCTTGAGGTGATTGCTGTTTATACAAGATATATGCGTTTTTCAGCGTTTCGATAATCCTTACACCTTCATCATAATATTTTTGTTCAGCATGGTGCAGAGCTTCAAGTTTTATCATGATTTCATCTAAATCTTTGTTCCATTGTAGTCGTTTATCGTTATAAAATTTAGCGTCTATCAAATCGTCATAATATTCATTAGTAATTTTATCTATTCTATGACGTATTCTTTTTGCTTCTGCCTCCAGATTTCTACGCATTTCATCTGAAAATTCTTGTTTATCTGCTAAACTTTCTTTCAAACCCTGTTTAATATAATCTATATGTTTCTGTGCAAGACTTACAGCTTTTACCGCTTCTTCAAATTGCACCATAATTTCTTCTATAGGAATATTTACGTGTTTTTGTTCACAATCTCCCTTCCCACCTGTGCAATGGCAATAAATATATTTTCCTTTCTTCGGGGGTTCAATAGTAATTGCACAACCGCATTTGGCACATTTTATCATGCCTGCCAATGCATAATCATGATTTTTGTATAAAGGTTTATTATCTTTTTTAGCAGATTTCTGAGCTTTATCAAAAAGCTCTTGTGAAATTATAGACGGATGTTTACCTTCATATATAACATCTCTGAACTTTAGCACGCCCAAATAATTCACGTTCTTAAGCATTTTACCAAGTTGCCCCTTAGAAACGACTTTATTTGAAGGTTGATAAATATAACCTTCATCTCTTAATTGCCATCTTACTTTGTCTAACGAAAGATATTCTGCATAAAGTTCAAAAGCCCTTCTTACAAAAGGTGCTTTTTCTTCATCTATAACTGTTGTATTTTTATCTAACTTTTTATAACCATAAGGGACTTGACCGATAAACAAACCATTGCTAGCCTTCTTTAATCTCCCTTTTTGGGTTTCTTCTTTAAGATTATCAATAAAATTTTTAGCTAGCAGTACCTTTAAACCATGCACTAATTTAGCATGTGAAGAGGAATCTGGTGTTATTATTTCATTTTCTTTTACAAGGTGTATTTCAAACTTGCTATCATCTACATCAACATAATCTCTAAAATTTCTATACAAACGGTCTGTTTTTTCAACAAGAATAGCATTAACATCCTTACTTTTTTAAGGAACTTTAGCATTTCAGCAAATTGATGTCTACCCGTTTGTTTAGCTGTTTCGGCTTCGGTAAACTCTTTTACAACTTCAATATTATTTTTATTTGCGTATTCATGCAATAAATCTAACTGGGCTTCAATAGAAAAGCCTTCTTTCTTCTGCTCCTCTGAACTTACACGAGCATATATAACAGCTTTAATTCTTTGTTCCATAGGTTCAATTTATATTTTTTGTTAAAAAACTTGTTTTATGTTGCACAAAGCAAGCTTTATCAACATAAAAATGTATCCCTGCCTAAATTCTTTCAAGGGAATAAATAAAATTGGAGTAAAACTTGAAAGACAGCATTTTTATAAATCTTGGAGCCACAAATCATGCTAAAGGTATAAGAGAAGAGAACGACTATTACGCAACTGACACAATAGCAGGAAAATTATTATTGGAAGTGGAGCCAGATTTAAATAACATCTGGGAATGTGCCTGTGGTGAGGGGCATTTAGCTAAAGTTTTTGATGAAGCAGGTAAGTTAGGAAAAGCTACTGACCTTGTTGATAGAGGTTATAGAACAGTAGATAACTTTTTATTAAATACAGAGTCTTACCACAATGGCGATATTGTAACCAATCCACCATATAAGTATGCTCAGGAATTTGTTGCACACGCTTTATCTAAAGTTGATGAAGATAGAAAAGTCTGCATGTTCTTAAAAGTTCTATTCTTAGAAGGTCAAAACAGAAAGGATCTATTTACAAAACACCCACCTAAAACAATATATGTTTCAAGTTCACGCATAAACTGTGCTAAGAACGGGGATTTTAAAACTTATAATTCTGGTGCGATTGCTTATGCATGGTATACCTAGATAAAGGGCTACAAAGGCGAAACCGTGGTAAAATGGATAAATTGAGCTCTCTGTTTCACGGAACGATAAGTTTATAGAATAGCCTCATATTTATCATTCAATCTATATTTCCGTTTTTTACCTTTGCCTTCTGGAATAATAAACCCTGCTTCTACCCATTCAAAAGTAAGCAATCTTGCACTACGTGGAGCAAATTTAAAGAAATCAGCAATCTCTTTTGTAGTAACATACTTTTGCATTTCAAACAGATTGAGTATTTGACGCTGCTTAGAATCCAATTCCCTCAGAACTTTTACTTCATCCTTAGAACTCTCATTGTCTTTAGCCTTCTTATAGACTGATTTAAACGCAACAGCCATACCTTCAATAAAGTACTCTATCCATTTTGTAATATCTGCTTCCGCCCTTCCCATATAATAATTATGGGAGTCTCCTATTGTAATAGCGTCATAATATCCTTGCAGGTCTTTTGCATAATATTCTTCCAATGAATAAATCCCCTTAAGGTCATAACCTTCCTTATGAAGTGCAAGTGTAGTTAAAAGTCTTGCAGTTCTGCCGTTACCGTCAAAATACGGGTGAATTGTCACGAACTGGTAGTGAATGATACCTGCTTTTATAGGTATAGGAACTTCATTTGTATCATTAATCCATTGTACAAACTCTTCCATTAATTTAGGTACATCACTAGCCTCTGGGGGCATATAAACAATGTTACCTGATAAGGAATCCGTAATTACATTTTGTCCTTCTCTGTATTCATTAGGTTTAACTTTTTTACTTCCGCCTCCAGTTACATAGGCATGGATAAGCTTAATATTATCTTCTGTTATGTTGGTATTGCTCTTTACAAGTTTTTCTATATAGTCAAGGGCGGTATAATAGCCTCTGATTTCTTTTTCATCACGTATTCTGCCTGTATTTGAAACAACTTTGTTTTTACTTATAACCTCAAAAACTTCTTCTCTTGTGAGCCTGTTTCCCTCAATCTGCGTTGAATAGTGGATAGCTGCAACTTTAGCGGTTTCTCTTAAAGAACTTAAAAGTTTTGGATTAATCGGCAGAGTTTTAATCCCTTCTTTAACTCTTTCGATTTCAAGCAGGTTATTAGCGATAGAATTGGTGATTGTGTATTTCGGAATGAACTTTGCCATAAACTTGTTGTATCTTTGCCACTATTTTGCCACAATCTTGCCACAAAGTCAAGTTGAATAGTAATACTTGTGACAATCAGAGCTAACACAAAAGCCAATGGTATTTTTTATAATGAAATTTAAGTTCATAGGTTCAAACTTAAGCTCAGAATTACTATTAGCAAATCAACTCCACTTGTACTTATGAGATATTAATTCATATCTTAACTTAATACAATAGCATAAAAATCTGCATCCAGTTACCAACAGAATATTTATGTTAGTATAAATACAAACTTATAACTTAAGAGTAGGCTAAAATGGCGAAAGAAATTAATTTTTTAGAGAATAAAATTTACGTAGGAAGTTTCAATCTATTTTCAAAGGAGTATTCAGGGAAACTGGTTTATGAAAATGGAAAGACATTTGAATTAACACTATATGATGCTCCAGCTATTATGTTAAAACATAAACTACCATCCATTACTGAAGTGGTCAATGAAACTGAAGCCGAACCGAAAAGATTAAACACAATAACAGGTGTAGTATATGATGAAAATAACAATCGTTATAATGTAATACTGGCTAATTGCGTATGCGTGCAAACTCCTATTGTTGGAACGGGATGTACTAAATTTATATTTGATTATGCTCTCTTTTCGAATAACTACATATTCGACTTGGAAAATGATAAAAATTTCAAAATAAACTTGTTTTTCAATACTTGGAATGAATTTTGTTATCCTCAAGGATTCAAGTCTTTAGTTACTGTATTAAATGAACACGAAATAGAAGTTGTATTAAAAAATAATTTAAAAATAAGTTTTAGCGAAAATATATCTGGAGAACTTATAAATACCGATGATTTATTTTCAAATTTATTTGTTTCATGTGGTCAAGATTGTCTTAAACAACAGGAGATAACCGACCTAAATTTGAAATTAAAAGATTTAGTCGAACCATATAAAAATAAACTTTTGAAGAAAAGGGATGAAACTCATAGGTGGTATATATCTCTTGAAAATGTGCCAAATGTGAAGTCTATTTCTAATATTATTTGGAAATTTAATATGTTGATAAATATTTTAACTTACGACTTTTCAACTAACATAGATATGGTACAACTACAAGTCAAAACAAATGATAAAAGATTTCCAATTGCTAAATTTTATTATTTATGTAAAAACTCTAAGTCAAATAAAAAAAGTAGTTATAGTTGTCAGCAAAGTGCATTTCAATGTAAAACATTTTCAAAAAAAGAATGGAACGTTATATTAGTTAACCTTTTTAAACATAAGAACAAAGATTGGCTTACCTACTTTTTTTATGTACTTTCGGAAAATAATTCAAGTAATCCGCTCACAATTTTTCATATAACAAGATATATTGACTATATTGGTGCAATTGGGGCTTCTAAACAATATGGCAAGTTGAAATATGAAAAAGTTCTACTTGATTATATACAGGATTTGGATAGTAATCTTAAACAAGCTATATTAAGTGCCTTTAGAGATAATCTATCCATGATTAAAGTTCAGAATAATAAACAACGCAATTGGAAATTGGTCGGCAAAAAATTATGTGAGTTTAGAGCATATGCCGCTCATATAGAAGAAAAAAGACGAATATTATCTTTTTTTAAAGCGTATGAAGTTTATAAGATACTTGAATTAATACTCATAGATAATGTTTTTGAGATTTTAGGCATTTCTAAAGATAAAAGATTAAATTTCAAAACTTATTATTTAAAAAAACTAATAGGAAATTACTCAAAGCAAAGTACTTAAATATAAACTTAAACTAATCAAATAAGACGTACTAGTTCTTAGTAGGCTAGACATTAATTGTATCTGTAATTTCTTTTTCTGTAATTAATGGTACACCTGTAGCATTAAAAGAATAGGGATTACTATAATACTTATTGTAGTAGGTAATTGCCCACATTATTTTCTGTATTATTCTTTGATTATTAGTATATTTCTTTAACATATCTAATAAGCTAATTCTAAATCCTACATAAGACATGCCTGAACAATATAGAAAACTATTTAAATAATACTCGCCATCAGTATCTTGATAACAATACTGAGGTGTTACCTTTTGTATTTGCTTTTGTACAATAATTCTTGGATAAATTGCAACAGTTTCTTCAATATTTACGGCTTCTACTAATGCTTTTCCGTACACGAATTTTTCATCATAGTAAAAATTTCCTTCCACAATAGCACCACGCATTAAGTAACCATACCCTAGGATTTCTGTCTGAATATTGCCTGCAATATTTAATAACTTTGTAAGTTTATCAACTCTTTTTTCATCATTAGAGTTAAGTTTAATTGCTATTAATATGTTATCTGAAAAGAATTTTACAACAACATCTTGTTTAGAAAATATTTGTGCCATTTCGGCTTCACAAATTGCATCTTCAAAAAACATATTAAGATGGTTCAAAAAAGTATTTTCAGAATCTTTGTAGATTAAATTCTTTCCCCCAAGTATATCTAGATATGCAATACAATACTTTGACTGTTTATAATTTGTTTTAGGTTCTCGCATTCCTGCCGTTCTAATTACCATTTATTACCCATTAAGTATCCTACTTTCATTATATTAACATAAAGAATCCTAAAATAACCTTATGATATAATAAAGGCTATGGATACAGATTTTCTTAAAATTTTTCCTAAAGAATGTGATAATGCAATTTCGACTAAAAACATTGAGAAAATTGATGCGTTAATTGAAAAGCTCAAGGAATTAGAGTCAAGATTAGAAAGAAGTCCTCTATTAACTCAAGTATGGTATTGTATTTCAAACTTATACTCTACAAAAGCAGCTATTTATAATGAAGATGCAAAACTTTGGAGAAATAAAAAATTTCCTGCAAATGCAGTCCATTCTTTGAACTATACAAGAAGAGCCTTCAATGAATATATACAAAATGGCAATAGTAATATGTGTTTTGAAATACAAACAAATCTTGCAAATCTCTATCATGGTTTTTGTCGAGATATTGAAGCTAATTACTTCTGGACATTTAATTATAATAATGTGATTTACTCTGATTCTATATTTGTTGCACCATTTAACAAAGCTAAAACGCTAATGGAACTAAAAGAATATTTGGATGATAAGATAGAAGCTGGTTACTATGCATATGAAGCATATAAATTGATTAAACCTTTATCAGAAAATAAAAATAATATTTTTCATGAGGGTATAAAATCGGAAATCACTAAAACTGTTTGGGTAAGTGAGTTATTAAATTGGGGTAAAAATATTGAAGAAACAATAATGCCTTTTGAGGAAATAACCAAACGAATTAAATATAAAACCAAAGAAGAAAAATTTTACAGAACTTGGAGTGCAGAAAATAATTTATTTCTTAATCCATTAAATGATATAACAAAAGAATTAATATCTGCTAAAGATACCCTAGAATTTCCTGATTATATAGCAAAAATTGGAGAAGGACCATTTTTAAGTGTAGCGTTCTCTGATATAAAAAACAGATTTTGCAAAGCAAGATACATAGCTTATTGTGGATTATTTAAAGAGTATCCAGAATGGCTTGAAGAAGATTTGTTTTTGACAAGTTGTTTAGATTACAATGATTTTTCTACGAATACAGAAATGGTAAAAACGGCATATAAATTGTGTTTTGGTATTTTAGATAGTATTATTTTACTTCTCAAAAAATATTTTGAAATAGAAGGTAAGTGTAAAACTGAATTTAAACCAACGTGGATACAAACGAATTTTCAAAACATCCATAATCCTTTTATAGATGGATTGTTTTGGTTATCTTGTGATTTAACAGATGTTTCAAATATTAAAAATTGGCAAATACCGAACCCAGATGCAAGTATCTTAAGAGAATTAAGAAACAATCTTGAACATAATTGGGTAAGAGTTGCTGATTGTAAAAATTCAATATGGCTTAGAGACCATGATTATGCTTTTGTGTTATCTAAAGAACAATTAGAAACAGCAACATTAGAAGTTTTTAGATATACTAGAACTGCAATAATGTATTTAATTCTTGCAATTAAATATAATGAAAAACAAAAAATCCAAAATGTTCAAAATGAGCTTATACCATCAATGGAAGTTCCTTATTATTCCTAAGGAGATAAAAAATGAGCAATCCTAAAAGACATCATTATTTACCACAAGTATATCTTGAAAATTTTTGTCAAGAAGGTGGATTATGGGTATATAATGACATAGATAAAAGTATAAAGAATATACCTAAGATAAATGCAGCTGTCATAAATCACTTCTATACAAGAGAAAATGATGATGGTACAAAAGATTATGAATTAGAAAAAAGATTATCTTTTATTGAAGGTGAAGCGGGTAAAATTATAAAAAAATTAATCCAACAACAAGAGATTACGTCAGAAGATAAGGGTAAATTTTCATTATTTATTTCTTTATTACAACATAGGACACCTTTTGCGGTTAATAAATTACATCAATTTATGGATCCATTGTTAAAATGGATTAAAAAACAACAACTTGAAAACGGAAATTTTGATAACTTTATGACTGAATATGAAGAAAAATATGGAATGGCAAAAGAATTTCAGAGACAACTTCTAGAAAATAGCAAAATTCAGTTGACTAAAACCGGAGAGTGGGGCTTTCTCTTTGACACTGCTATAGAAATTGCAAAATTGTATTCTCAAATGCAATGGCATTTTATATATACTACAAAAACTAATTTCATTACTTCCGATAACCCATTGATATATTATGAACCTAAGATAGATATTGGACCTTATGGTTATGGGATTGCCACGCCCACAGTAGAAAAATTTATTCCTATATCCTCAAATTTAATATTAAAAATTGGAGATTTTGGGAAAGGTATATCTTATGGTTTATTAAATGATAGAAAAATAATAAGATACATTAATTCTTCTATATTTGTAAGGCGTAAACAATTTGTCTTTGCAAATAATAGAGAACAACTTGAATTTTTACTCAAAAGAACAAATGGTTATAAACGAGAAGAAATAATAAAAATTAATTAATTTAATAAAGGTAGAATATATGTTATTGCCTAAAAAAGTCAATAAACAAATCAAAAAAATATTTACACAGAAGCTTAAAGATATGTGTAATCCCAGTATGAGTTTGGAGGATATAAGAGAAAAAGCTTCACAAATTGATATATCCGAAGAAATGGATATAGCAATGAAAGAAGAAGTTGCAAAATTAGGGAAAAGAATTACGAAGTCTATAGGTAAAATTCTTCATAATGAACACAAAAAGGTTAATAAATTTGTAGTAAATCATTATTATAAATGGGGAGAATGTTTGAATTTATTTGAATTATTCTATATTATCTCTCTAAAATTTACAACAAGATACTGTCAAAGAGTAAATTATATAAATGATGGAACAGATGAGCAATATGCATATGAATATCTAGCGATAAAAGAATTACATGGACGAGCATGTCAAATCTATGCTGAGATATTTTGTCTAATAGAAAATGGCTTTGCCGATGGAGCTTATGCAAGATGGAGAACTTTATATGAAATAATGGTGATTGTAGATTTTATCAAATCTAATGGTGAAGTAGCTGCAAAAGCTTTTTATGAGAGTTCTTTTTTTGATACTCAACATTGTAACTGGGCAAAAGAATTAGATTGTTTTAAAGATTTAAAAAGAGTATCATTTAGAGCGATTGAAAAAACTTGCAATTTTGATAAAGGTTGGATGAAAGAATATCAGAGTGCTTGTAAAGCAGTTCATGCATCGCCTGAAGGAACGTTTGGAAGAATTTCTAATAGAGAAAATGATATGCATTTTATTCCTGTAGGCAGATGTGATTATGGAATCGATATTCCAGCAACGCATGCCTGTATAACTTTATCTATTATAAATGCCCAATTTCTAACAATATTTCCTAATTTTAATACATTAGTAGAATTACGAATGTTATTATATTTAAAAAATGCGGTTATTCATTCTTTTGAAGAAACAGAACCTCAGATATTCAATAATACAACCACGCAAAAGATTACTAAAATTAATCCATATTTAAATTAAAAAATATATCAATGATTAAATTCTTTCATGAAGGAGCAAATCATGAAAGAAAGTTTATTTATAAATCTAGGAGCTAGTAACCATTCAAAACACAAAAGACAGCCAGAAGATTATACGCAACTGACCCAATAGCAGGAAAATTATTATTGGAAGTTGAACCTGATTTAAACAACATCTGGGAGTGTGCGTGCGGGGGAGGACATTTAGCACGAGTTTTTTAAGAAGCAGGTAAGCTAGGTAAAGCCACTGATTTAATAAATCGTGGTTACGGAACTGTAAAAGATTTTTTACTTAATACTGAACCTTATCATAGCGGTGATATTGTCACCAATCCACCATATAAGTACGCTCAGGAGTTTGTCGAACACGCATTAAACAAGGTAGATGAAGGTAGAAAAGTCTGCATGTTCTTAAAAGTTCTGTTCCTAGAAAGTCAAAGCAGGAAGGAACTATTTACAAAATACCAGCCTAAAACAATATATGTTTCAAACTCACGTATAAACTGTGCTTAAAACGGTGATTTTATAACTTATAATTCTGTTGCTATTGCTTATGCATGGTATGTCTGGATAAAGGGCTACAAAGGCGAAACCGTTGTAAAATGGATAAATTAACCTTAAAACTATTCATAGAATATACAATTGAATGTACCTTATGGTGTATAAGTCTGGTATGCGTTATATATTCCCTATTCTTGTTATTATTTAGTTTTTAGTATTTTCATGCAGGTCCTCTATCGAGGTTTTGGGAACAAATTTTATTTCATAGTCGAATAATTCAGCTATATTTATGAGTTCTGTTACTTTGAAAGATAAACGTAATAGTTTGTTTAATAAGTTTGAATCAGAAGCTGAACGCCATATTTCTCATTTAACATTCTGGCTAATCTATAGATAGATATATGTTGTTCTTGCAAAAAGTCTTTTACAAGTCGTGATATTCTTCTCATGCCAGTTAATTCAACTCTTACAGACATTTCATTAGGAGTATTCCCTCTCTTAATACGGATTGAGAATATATCCTTGCAATCAAGATAGTCATTGTAATCATATACTCGAACATCCGATTTTTTAATTGAATAAACTTTGTTCGAGGTTGCTAAAGTTATCTTTTTACCTATATCTTCTATATGCCATGTAAAGTTAATATAAGCACTGTATGCACGAGAGAGGAATTTACTGTTCTTTACGGTTATATCTATTGTTTGATACTCCCTGTTGTCTATTTTAAAATTCATTTCATCTTTTTTCAAAGGTATGAGCTGCGAGAGTTCTTCAAATAAACTTCCATAGCTCCCGCCCAAATCAAAAGTACAATTAACTTTAATACCTGATATAACAGAGAGTTTTACCTTATTATGTAGTCTGCTGTATAATAATTGTCCGTCTTGGAACCTATCAAACCCTAAACTTAAGATAAGAATTAGGCAGAAGACGTGTCTATATGCTGTCGCATATTCATCCCACCCTGTTGTTATACCTGTTAAAGAAATAAAATTCTTATTATTAAAGGTAAAGATAATATTTTTTTCAGCTACTTTTTTCTGTTCTGCCGTTCCGTTTCTAAATGTGCGGTTTTTCCCAGTATTATACTGTACTGTGAAGTATCTTGATATGTCACCATTCCTGCAATCATTAACGAATTGTGTTACTATTCCCTCTCGGCCATTTAAACACTGATTGTTATATTCTTGCAGTCGTTCTATATAAAATTCTTCGATAAAAAGAATGTTATTAAGATTTTGAAGTCTTTCTCTAAACTGACTGTATAACTTAGTTCTTTGTTCTCTATCTGATTTAAGATTAAATACATGTGTTATGTTCCTTATATCAAGACAACATGAGGTTTCTATTATTATACTTCTATACTTACCTTCAATATTATCTTTCTCTATATCTAATCTGTCTTCACTGTTAGTAACAGTTTTTAATGGATATACCATGTGTTTGTATCTCCTATTTTCAGATGTACCTTCTATAAGAAAATGTATATAAGAGGGTAATGAAAACATATTATATGTCTATTACCTCTTATATACACAAAAGCTATTCCTCCTGTGATAACTCGAGTCTTTAATCTTCCTGTGCTTGTATTTCGTCTAATAAAATAGGTATTGAAAATCCCAGAGCTTCTGCCACAATTTGTGAAATTGTACAGCTATGCATTTTGGTATTCCACCATAAATTCAAAACTAATAACCGAGGAAGTCTTAGAATTAAAGTTGCAGTATTGTTGCTTAGCGATGTTATTGGATTGATTCCTAACGAAAGATATTCTCTTAAAGAATTAGAAACAAACTTTTCAAGTTCAATATCTCCGTTCAATGCATAATCCATAAGAAGATTAGTAATAGAACTTGGTAAATCTAAAGTAATTTCTGCTGTTGTTAGCATTCGCTGTAATTTTTTAATATTAAGCATTATAATGCTCCTTTCTGTGCTTTAGGCACATTTTATATCGCTGCTCTTTGAACTCCATTGAAGCAATAAATCAACAACTCCAAAGAGGTTATTTTGAATTTCAACAGCTTGAGCGTCCGTAATCGGAGTTGCTTAGTACTGCTGAAACTCTTTCTTTGTAATCTCTATGAAGTTGTATGTTTTTGCTCGCTTCATTGTTTTCCTTTGTTTTGCTAAATTTTTGGCACAACAAAATACCCCCATTTTAAAAGGCTTCAAGCATAGGAACTAGACCCATACTATAGGCTGGTGAGTATTTTGCTATGTGGCAAGCGTAATCTTATAAGTTGTTTTTAAGATAACCGCTTGCGGTTTGTTTATAGTTATACTATAGCATAACTTTAGGATTTTGTCAACTGTTTTCCCTCGCTATGACTGGGTTTTAGGGGGAGATACTATTTTACATGACTCCTAAAATTTGTCAACTGTTATAAATTAACTATTTATAGTCATTATATTAAATTTAAGAGTTTTTATAATATAATTATTTTAAGAATGGATTAGGTTTATTAATAAATATAGGGATAAGATAGATTTATTGAAAAAGGAAGAATTTGAAAAGCTGTTATTAAATGATAACTATATAAAAAAACGAAAAGATCCCTCAAAAAGTGAAATTCAACTATATTTAAGAGAGGTTAATTATACTTGCCCATTATGTGGGGACGATTTGAGAAATAATAAGCAAAAAAAGAGCAATGCATTATACGAAATTGCTCATATATATCCCAATCGTCCCACTCAGGAACAGTACAAAGCACTTTTAAATTTAAAACGCTTAGGTGAAAATTCAGAATCTTTTGAAAATAAAATTGCCTTATGTCTTAAATGCCACAAGACACAAGATTATCATACAAGTAAAGATGAATACTTAAAACTGGTTAATATAAAAGAAAAGCTTTTAAAACGTACTGAAACTTACAATGCAACATTAAACTTAGCACTAGAAGATGATATAGCTATTGTTGTAGATAAAATATCAAAATTAAAAGGAGAAGATTTTATTCAATTAAATTACAATCCAGTTTCCTTGAACAATAAATTTTCAAATAATGAGAAACTCCTCAAAACAAAAGTTTCTATGTATGTAACTGAATATTACCCATATATATTAGATTTGTTTAAAAGTTTAGAAGGAAAAAATGGATTTCACTTAGATGTTTTAAGTAGTCAGATAAAAACTTGTTTTATAAAAATGGAATATGAAAATGAAAACAAGCAAGAAATATTTAATCAGATGGTAAATTGGATAAATAACAAAACCCTTGATATATCAAAAGAAGCATGTGAAGTTGTAGTTTCATTTTTCATACAGAATTGTGAGGTATTCCGTGAAATTGCCGAGTAAAGCCATTTCTTATAACAAAAGTATTTTAAGCAAATTACCTCTTTTATTAGACATCATAAAAAAGGGTGATATACAACTGGCAACATTATATTTACTTACAAGAAAATCTTTTGATGGGATAGAAGAATACATTGATACCCTTGATTGTTTATATGCATTAAAAGTAATTCAATTTAAAGAAGAAAGTGGGGTGTTGCATTATGTTGCTTGAAGTTTATTGTGAAAAATTTTATCAGTCAAAGATAACATTTAATGAAGGACTAAGTGTAGTTTTAGGTACTAATGAAGCTCATAATTCAATTGGTAAATCTACATTCCTCTTAATAATAGACTTTGTTTTTGGGGGAAACACCTATGCTAAACAAGATAACATTATTAGAAATGTTGGACCTCATGATATCTTCTTTTGTTTTAAATTTAATAACAATCTATATAAGTTTTGTAGGCATAATACTGATACAAAAACAGTATGGAAATGTAATGATAAATATGAAAAACTTGAACAAATAGACATTGATATGTATTGTAGATGGTTAAATGAATGTTATAAATTAGAATTGCCTGAGTTAACTTTTAGAAATGCTGTAGGAAGATATATACGTGTTTATGGGAAAGATAATTATAGCGAAAAACATCCTTTACAAAGTTTTACTGCTGAAAAGGCACAGGAATCAATTTTAGCCTTAATTAAATTATTCAATTTTTATCTTCCGATAGAAAATATAGAAAAACAAACAGTGGATGCAAAAGAGGCTTATAAAGCATTTACAAAAGCTCAAAAGTTAAATTTTATTGCTAAAATAAATAAATCAACATTCAATAAAAATTTAAAAGAAATTGAGCAAATATCTAAAGAAATAGAAAAATTATCCTGTGGATTTTTTGACCTTGATTCAGCCGTTTCAGAAAAAGCATTAGAAATTAAAAATAAATTATCCAAGATAAGACGAATAAAAGGTAAGATAAAAGCTAGATATGATACCTTAACAGAAAATGCTGAATATAAGTTTTCTATAACAAATGATACATTGAATAATTTAAAAGTATACTTTCCTAATGCAAACTTTGAACATATAGCTGAGGTTGAAAACTTTCATAAAAAAATTTCTATAATATTTAAATCAGAGTTAAATGATGAAAGAGCTAATCTTCAAGATGAATTAGCTGATTATGAAAAAATTATTGATGAATTAGAAAGAGAACTACAAACATTAACAAAAACTCCAAATCTTTCTAAATTGGTGTTATCTAAGCATACGGAATTGTTAAAATCTCAAGAACGCTTACAACAGGAAAATGATTCTTATACAAAAATGAATACGCTACTTAAAACAAAAAAAGATACAGCGGAACAATTAAAACAAATTAAAGAAAAACAATTAGCTTTAATAGCAACTGAAATCAATAATAAAATGAAAGATTATAACAACCAAATATATAAAACTGTTCATAAACCACCAATAATTTCTTTTACAAAAGATAACTATAATTTTTTTACTCCAGATGATACTGGTACAGGTATTGCATATAAAGGACTTGTGATTTTTGACCTTGCCATTCTTAACTTAACCGAATTACCACTTCTTGTACATGATTCATTAATCTTAAAACAGATTTCTGATGAAGCTATAGAAAAAATTATTGAATTGTATTCTCTAAGTGGAAAGCAGGTAATAATTGCTTTTGATAAGCAAAATTCTTATAGTCAAAAAACGTATAACTTATTAAATGACTCAGCAGTTTTAAAATTAGGTATTGATGGGAAACAGTTATTTGGAAAATCTTGGGCATAGATAAAGTATAAAACTTGGAAGGATGATTATTATGAGAGTTTTCATTAGTTATTCACATTCGGATAAAGAATTTGTTGATAAATTAGCCATAAATTTAGTAAAAAGTAATATTCCAATTTGGCTAGATAGATGGGAATTGAAAGTCGGAGATTCTATTACTCAAAAAATACAAGAAGTATTATCCGAATCAGATTACTTATTAATGGTTTTTTCAAATCAATCTATAAGATCTGACTGGGTAAAAAGAGAGATGACAGCAGGTTTATTACGTGAAGTTGAAGAAAAAAGAGCAATAATTCTTCCTGTTTTACTTGAAGATTGCAAATTGCCATTATTTGTAAGAGATAAATTTTATGCAGATTTTCGAAGCGATTTTTCATTTGGGTTTAGGCAGATAGAAGATACTCTGGCTGCTCAATTTTCACAAAATCAATTTCATCTTGATAGTGGGGACTATGAAACAGATTGGAGTATTGAATGGAAACAAGATTTAGTAAATAAAACAATAATAATTGAACTGGATACAATAAGTTACCATAAGTATAATAAATACTCTGTTTTATTTTCATTATGCATTACAGGAAACGAAGTTGCCTTAAAACGTTATAAACTATTTCAAAAAGAAAATTTAGGTTGGTTTTATAAGAATGTATTGTTATTTACGGTTGTTGAATATATAAATCTACAAGGTTCTAAAATTTTATTAGAAGATAGCTTTTCTAAATATCTTGAGGGAATATGTGCCGATAGTAAAATTGATTTTGTAATAAATTATAAAATTAGGTGTAAATGGCTTGGTACAAATATTGGAAATAATATACTATTTGATTTTGGAAATATGTTAAACAACTCTATTGAACATTTAAAAAACAACGAACCAAATATTGATGTCAAGACACAACAAAAAATTAATGAATTGCTAAAAATACCATTTTAAATGTTATTATAGTCATAAGTATATTATGCCACATTTTCAATCAACCAAGTTCTGAACTCGTAAATTCTATGGTAGATAAAAAGAGGATAGGATTTTTTCCTAATCCTCTTTTTATTTTTGACATTTATACATTCTTTTCAACAAAATGGTTTTCTGAAATATCCCAGTATTTGCTATATACAAATTTATCGGACTTATTGAAATTCAACTGATACATTCTGAAAGTAACAAGTATATTTTTTGGCTGCCATTGTTCCAGATATGAATATTTGTATTGCATTCCCATACGTTTCATTACATTTCCACTGCGGGGGTTATTAATATCATGAGTCGCCGTAATATATGCAATCCCGTCATTTTGGACTTGCCATAAAACAGCTTTACCAGCCTCGGAAACAATACCTTTATGCCAAAACTTCTTTTTTCAGCCCATAACCAAAATCATGGCTGTCGTCCATGCTACAAGTTCAGGTGTATTATTAAGCAATTTTCCCTTACTCCTGTATTTTTATTACATCTAAATCATCAGGGATAAAAAGATTGCCGCTAAAAAATTTTTCCCCCTCCGCCAGGTACAAATTTTTTCTATCTTTCAGGTTTTTATCTTCCGTATGGTATAAAATGAGATTTTTAACCCCTAATCTTTCAGCCAATTCACATGCATCTTTTACAGTTGAATGGTGCTTTTCATAAGGCTTAAAAATATCCGCCTGAGAATAAAGACAAAATGCCTCGGACATAAGCCATTCACTTCCCTCAGCCATTTTTTCAACCTCTTTACTGCAAGGTTCATCGCCGCAACAGGTTAATTTCCTATCTTCGCCCAAATCCATACTAAAGCCAAATTGCTTTGCTTTTGTTGAATGTATATCGAAAAAAGTTACATTGCGGCCCAGAATATTCACCTGCTCTTTGTCTGCAACAGGTATCAAATGCAGACGTTTACCGATAAATGCTGTTTCTTTTGGCTGTAACAGAGTGTGTGCCATATCATATATAATTTTTATAAGTTCCGAATGAGCGTATATTCGTGCTTCACCCGGATAACTTCCCTGATTCATATATTGGCAAATCATTCTGACAAGCCAAATTATTCCCATAAGGTGATCAATGTGTTTGTGGGTTACAAAAATATTATGAATATCTTTCCAGTTTATGCCGGCGCTTTTAAGTTGCTTTAAAATTGTATTCCCGCCGCCGCCGTCGACCAGAAAATATTCATTTTTATTATTTATAACAAAACATGTGTTATAACATTCCGTAACTAAGGCATTGCCCGTTCCTAACAGTGTAATATTCATATATTTAATCTACCATAAAAAATATAGATTTGTCTTATTATATCACCCATTTATCACAACAATATTTAATCTATAAGGCAATACAAAGTTTTATTTAAAATAAATATTATTATCTCGTAGAAAATTCTAATCAGGAGATAGTATTTATGAACCCCGGAAAACTGTTTCATTTTATCGGTTTAAGCCTCTTATATTTTATGTTTATAAACATCTCGGCATTTGCACAGGAATATGAAGCCGATGATCTTTCAAGCTTTATGGATGCCATATCCCGGGCAAACTCATCCCCGCAGTCTGAACATAAAATTAACATTAACGATAATATAACTTTGGATTCACCCATAAACGAAGCCGTAAGTCTGGAATTAGCAGGCAGTAACAGTTCTTCCCATTATAATCTTTCTTTAAACGGAAATTCATTTACATACAACGGTGCAGGAAAAAGTTCAAAAATTTCTGACCTGAATGTTTTATTAGATACTTCGGATTGCGGTATTTTCGTGAATAATCAAACTATGACAGTTAAAAACACAAATTTCACAAGCAATCTAAGTAACAACTCTAACGGGTTTATTAAAAATAGTAACGGTACCCTGATAATAAGCCAATCTGATTTTACAGGAAACACAAACCGCCTCGGTGCAGGAGCAATACATAACAGCGGCACGGTAACGTTAAACATGGCAGACTCTGTAATTACAAAAAACAAAGGAGACCAAGGAGGCGGGATTTATTTTAACAACGGAACTGCTGATATCAAAAATTCAGAACTTTCGAACAATAAATCATCCAGAGATGGCGGTGCCATATATGTAAATGACGGAGAGTTTAATATAAGCGATTCAACCCTTAAAAACAACACTGCAACGACAACCGGAGGGGCATTATATGTAAATTCCGGAACAACTGTGACAATAGATAATACCAGCTTTGACAATAATAATGTTGAACAAGCCTCACGCGGTGGGGCGATTAATAATAACGGTACAATGATAATTCAAAATGGTTCATCTTTCACAAATAATTTTGTTGAAAAAGGTTCCAGCGGTGCAATTGCAAATGCCGGAACATTAACTATTGATAAAACTTTATTTGATAATAATTATGCATATAATGAAGGCGGTGCAATAAGTGATAACGGACATTCAACCATTACGAATTCCAAATTTTCCAATAATTCTTCAAAAGGAAGTTTTGCCGGAGCTCTTATCGGATATGATTTAAAGATTGATAATACAATATTTGACAACAATTCAGCTTACAACTTTGGTGGAGCAGTTGTTGCAGCCAACAATGCAGTTATTACAAACAGCACTTTTACAAATAACAAGTCTGAAACTTCAAGCGGCGGCGCCTTAGTTAACCTTTACGGCAATGTTGATTTAGGAGGTGCTAATATTTTTAATAGCAATTCTGCAAAAGAAAACGGCGGAGCTATCCATTCCACTTATGGATCAGTAACAACAATCACCGGTACGGCAGAGTTTTCAGACAATACAGCAGAGACAGGATACGGAGGGGCAATTTTTACACAGGGAATTGTAAATATCAACGCTGACAATGCTGACAGCCCTATAATCTTTTCGGGGAATAAGGACTCAACAGGCAGCAATGCCTTCCACCTTGATATTAATCCTGATGCTGAAGGCGAAGTAGGAACAATAAATCTTAATGTTTCTAACGGAGCTAAAATCATACTTGAAGACAATATCTCAGGAATTGCGGGTACTCAGTTAAATATTAACGGAACATCAGCCCAAGATGATAATGTTTATTTAGGCTCGGCAAATGATAATTTTAAAGGTAAAGTTTCAGCAAGCAATATAAATTTAAATTTTTATAATGAAATGTCCGGTTTGGCCAACGCCCAAATAAGCGCAGCAAATACAAATTTTAATTTTTGAACGGTATGATAGGGCAAAATTCATTAAACCTTGACTTATCTAGAGGTGGAAACTCTCTTTCAATAGATGTAGACCCGGCAAATTTAACCTCTGATTATTTCGATTTTACAGGTAATCCTGCAAATATGACCCAATTAACCATAAGAGATATAAATGTGATAAGTAACCCTATTCAATCTGTTACTATATTTGATTTATATGACCATGATAAATACGGTACCGATTTGGCATTATCTCAGGAACTCCAGAATTCAATCGTCTACGGCGCCGTAAAAAAATACAAATGGGGACTGACACCAAAATTAACATTATTTGAAATCGATGGTTTCAACCCGAATATCCAGAGGTATCAAGGAGCAACCGCCGCTGCATTTATGAACCAGATGCTAAGTTATGACATGACTTTAAACAGAACTGACGAAATCTATACAAATTTAAGAGAACAAAAACTTGTATCAAGAAAGTTAAATTCCTACGCATCGGCAGGGCATACCGGAATGTATGTCGATCAGTATTATGAAGATGGTTCCGCTTTCTGGATAAGACCTTATGTCAATTTGGAATCTTTCCACCTGTCAGGAGCAGCAGGAACCCTTAACAACCAATCTTACGGTCTGGTTATGGGCCTTGATTTACCAATGCATACAACACGTAATGACTGGAAATTATTCCCTACAATTTATGGTGCCTACATAGGTTCAACCCAGCAATACCTTGACTCTGACATGAACCAGAATGGCGGTTACGGCGGTTTCTTATTAAGTGCATTCAAAAACGATTTCTACGCAGGATGGACAATAAACGGCGGAGGACTCGGGGTTGTTTCAAAATATGCTTCAGGTAAGGATGATTACGGTATAGTAACAGCAGGTACCGCATTAAAACTTGCTTATAACTGGAAATTCCTTAAAAGATTCATATTGCAGCCGAGTTTTACTACAGCCTATACATTCTTAAGCCCGGCAAATCTAGTAAACTTCCAAACAGTAGATATAAATCAAAATCAGGTTAACGGTTTAACTATTGCACCGTCATTAAGGTTGACCTACAGAAATGAAACAGGGTTTGAACCTTATATTTACGGTGGCTGCGTAATACCAGTTATGAGTGATATAAAAGCAACAACAGACGGAATAAATCTTGACAAGCTGACATTAAATGCATGGGCGCAATTCGGGGCAGGCATAAGAAAACGTGTAACCGAACGCGTCACAGCATTTGCTGAAACTATTATCCGTACAGGCGGTAGAAGCGGCTGGGGATTTATGTTCAATATTGAAATAGCTATTTAAACAAATTTAATATTTATGATATACTAGCTTTCGAAAGAGGAAAACAATGATTAACAAAGACAAGTTAACATTGATGACGAAAGCAAAAGAACACAGTTTTGATTCTATAATCAAAAGTCCTTATAAAATATTGCCTATAACATTTTTCTTCCTGTGTTTATTCGGCGGAATAATGCTTACACTCCCTATCTCCGGAGCTCAAGGCAGCGTTTCTTTTCTTGATGCTTTGTTTACTGCTGTAAGCGCAGTATGTGTTACCGGCCTTACGGTTGTCAGTACCGGCGGGGATTATACTAATTTTGGACAATTTATGGTATTATTTCTTATCCAATCCGGCGGATTAGGAATTATGAGTATAAGCTCCATAATATTTATTCTTCTGGGAAAAAGAATGTCTTTATCGCATGAAAAAACAGCCCGCAGTATTTTTGAAGCAGGAAGCAAAGAAGAAATAAGAGATTCTTTAGTTCTTATCTTTAAATATACCTTTTTAATAGAATTTATAGGAGCAATAATACTTTCAGTATGTTTTGCACTGACCGAAAACAGCATTCTTTCCGGAATAAAACTCGGGGTATTCACATCTGTGTCGGCTTTTTGTAATGCAGGATTTTTTCTGAAAGACTCCAACCTTTTAAATTATTATGCAAACCCGATAATAACATATACTGTTTCATTTTTAATTATATTCGGAGGGATATCGCCTGCAATATGCGTTATGCTTGCAAATCTTTTTAAAGGTAAAAAACTTCCGCCCGTAGCGGTTATTGTGTTTAATACAACACTTGCCTTATTATTCGGCGGAGCATTGTTCTTTTTTATCTCTGAATATAACGGAGTTCTACAAGGTATGAGCTTTATAGAAAAAATAAACAATTCATGGTTTCAATCCGCAACTGCAAGAACAGCCGGATTTAATACTGTAGATTTGTCCAATATTAACGCAGGTACATTTTTATTAATGGTATCGCTTATGATTGCAGGAGGCTCCCCGGGCGGTACGGCTGGCGGTATAAAAACAGGAACATTAGGGATACTTGCTTTATGCTGCTATAATGCAATAAGAGGACGCGATAATATTATAAGAAACCGTAATATAACTCCGGAAACAATACAAAAAGCAATTACTTTGACTATTTTATACCTGCTGGTACTACTAATATCAATATTGATGCTGATTACAACCCAAACAGCTAAACCGGCGCATCTTGTTTTTGAAGCAGCCTCAGCGCTTGGCACAGTAGGATTATCAATGGGTGCTACACCATATCTTGACGAAATAGGAAAAGTTATAATAATTCTTACAATGTTTATGGGACGTGTAGGCCCAGCGACATTAGTATGCTATATAAATGCAAAACATAACAATTCAAGAATCAGTTATCCTGATACAAAAATATCTTTAACATAGGAGAAAAACATGTCAATACAAGTATTAATAATAGGTTTAGGCCAATTCGGAATGTCACTTGCAAGAACTCTGGCAGAAAAAGGAACCGAGGTTATCGCAGTAGACATAAACAAAGAACTTGTTAATTCTGCTGCAAGTTTTTTAGATGATGCAATATGTCTTGATGCTACAGACGAAATGTCTCTTGCTAAACTATCACCAAATACGAGAGATGTTGTAATCTGTGCAATAGGTTCAAGGGAACCGTCGATTTTAGCAACAGCACTTCTACGTCAGATGGGTTGCGAAAACCTTATTGCAAGAGCTACTGATAAAATTCATGAAAGAATATTAAAAGCAGTAGGTGCAAAAAATGTAATTAATCCCGACGCCGAATACGGAAAAAAATTTGCATATAAAATCCTATTCCAAAATGTTATTGCCGATGAAGCTTCCGAAGATATTCAGCTGCTTGAAATAAACACCCAGCCGTTTATGGAAAACAAAAATCTTGTTGAATTATCTCTGCCCAGCAGATACGGTATAATCGTTGCCGCAATAAAAAGAGATGATAAAATAATGCGACCTTATCCAAATGAAAAATTACAATGTAAAGACAAACTTCTTCTTGTATGTACAGAAGATGCTATTGCCAAAATGATTGAGGAGAATAAATAATGAATTTTGCAAAATCTATTCATCTATCTTTTTTACTGTTGTTAATCTTTACAACATTTCTGGCACTTGCAGGCATAAGAGGTTTTTTACGTTTAGCACCATCTATAGAACAGATAAACCAGCATAATACACAGTCTTTATATTATGCTGAAAATATGTTATCTGCTTTATCTGTAAAAAGGGATATAGTATTATTTGAAAAAGCTCTCACTGCTGAAAAACAAAATATCACAGAATCAGGTGAAGCAGAAATAATAAAGAAAATAGAAAGCACATATAAACAGGCCTTTGCAGGTAACAAAAATTATGAGGAAAAAACTGTCGATAATATTATAGCACTTTCAAAAGTAAACAGACTAGCAATGAAAGAGGCTGCCCTTAACGCACAGAAGCTGAGCTCTGCCGGCTCATGGGTTATAGCATTTATCACCATATTAATATGGGGGCTTGGATTTATCATTATGAAAAAAATTTCACGAAATGTTATTAAGCCGATTTTTGAACTTAAAGATGTTTTTGAAAGCTATTGCAGAGGGAATAAACTGAGACGCTGCCCTAAAATTGCACCTACAAAAGATTTTCAGGCTATATATGACAGTGTTAATAATCTTTTAGATAAACAGTAACTATACAATCCCGTATTTATGTCCGATAATTTTTAAGATATCAACAGCACGGTCGATTTGTTTGAATGTTAACTCTTTCATTGCACACAGTCTTAACCTGCATTCTTTGCGTCTTACTGCCGGATAAGTTACAATATTAGTATAAAGACCATTTTCCCTGAGTTCTGCATGAATTTTGAACAGTTTTTCTTCATCATATATCATAACAGGAATAATAGCTGACTGGCTGTATGCAATATCAAAACCTGCCTCAACCAATTTAGCTTTTAGATAATTAATTTTATCCCATAAAATTTCTCTGCCGGCTTCATCATTCTGGAAAAGCTTGAATACTTCATTTAATCCTCCCGCGATAGATGCAGGAAGAGCTGTTGAAAAAAAAAAAGTTCTTGCATAGAGTCTAAGGAAATCAACGATTTCAGCAGATGCCGCGCAATAACCTCCAAGCCCTCCGGGAGACTTGCTTAACATCCCGACATTTAAGTCAATTTTATCCATAACATCGTAATATTCAGCAGAACCTTTGCCTGTAGGACCTACAATTCCTACCCCATGGGCATCATCAACCATTACCCTGCATTTGTACTCCCCTGCAAGCTGCGTTATCAAATCAAGTTTTGCAATATCTCCGTCCATTGAAAAAACACCGTCCGTTATTATTAAACGGCCTGTCTGTTCCTGAGGAATTTTTTTCAAAACTCTTTCAAGACCTTTCATATCCGAGTGCGGGAATACTTTTATCTCCGCACCTGATAATCTGCACCCGTCAAAAATGGAAGCATGGTTTGCGCTGTCATTAATAATAACGTCGCCCTCGTTACATAAAGCCGAAATTACTCCTACATTTGTCCCGTAACCGCTTGGAAAAACAATTGCCGCATCTGTCCCGTAAAAATCTGCAATACGGCTTTCCAATTCTTTATGAATATCTGTAATCCCAGCATAATTAGACACAGCTCCCATTCCATAACCGAATTTATTTAAAGCACTCACCGCAGCTTTCATTACTTTAGGATGGGTTGACAAATTCAAATATGAGTTCGAGCCTAACATCAAAACAGAATGTGCCATGCCTGATTTTTCTCTTATTGAGTATTCACCCTGAACTTTATCTAAAGCTATCATGCCAAGACCTTCATTACCCGTCATTATTCCGCTTGAAAGAACTTTACTAACCTTTTCAGCTTTTGCAAATAAGTCTTCACCTGCTTCCGTTTTTAAAAAATTTTCAAATTTGCTGCCATCTTTTATTTTCTGCACTTCTATCATAATTATTCTCCATAATACCTCTCAGATTATTCTATATATAATATAAATTTCTATTTAAAAAATTACCCGTCTAACCGTCCTGATGTTTATATTTGAACAAGCTTAAAGAAATTATTAAATTAACTGCTCTAACAGGTAATGAATAATAATATTTTTCTTTTTAATATGCAAAATAAAAAGGAGTAAATATGCAAAAACCTACATCAAAAAATCCAAATTTAACAAAAGAAACAGAGGAGTTTATAAACAGCCTTGCAGGCGGAAAACCTTTATACGAAATGACACCTGAAGATGCAAGAAAATTCCTTGAAGATTTACAGCATAAAGACCATACGGAAATTGAGGCAGATGTTACTGACAAAGAAATCTCAACAGAAACACATGAAAAAATAAGCTTAAGAATATATAAACCCAAAAACACAAACGAGAAACTTCCTGCAATATTATATATTCATGGCGGCGGCTGGATACTCGGCGGTAAAGAATCATGGGACAGATTCTTAAGGCAACTGGCAGTCTGTACAAATTCAGCAGTAATATTTCCTGATTATTCACGTTCTCCGGAAGCAAAATTTCCAAAAGCCATAAATGAAATCTATAATACTTTAAAGTATATAAATGAAAACTCTGCTGAATTTAATATAGACACAGAAAAAATAGTTCTTGCAGGTGACAGTGCCGGTGCGAACATGGCAACGGTAACTGTTTTAAGGGCATTAAAGGAAAATGGTCCCAGAATATTATTTCAACTACTCTTTTACCCTGTAACGAATGCCGATATGGATACAGAATCGTATAATGATTTTGCAGACGGGCCATGGTTGACTAAAAAAGCCATGGAATGGTTCTGGAATGCATATGAACCGGATAAAGAAAAGAGAAACAATCCTTACATTTCACCCTTAAAAGCAGACGAGCAGGATTTAAAAAATATGCCCCATACACTAATAATAACTGATGAAAACGACGTCTTGCGCGACGAGGGGGAAGAATATGCAAGAAAACTCGATAGAGCAGGTGTAAATGTAATGAATGTACGGATCAACGGTACATGTCATGATTTTATTGTTTTAAATGCACTGGCTGATACGGCTCCTGTTAAAGCGGCTTTTTTATTAACCTGTGCAAAATTAAAATACATATTTGAAAACAAAGAAGGAGGTAATTATGTTTTTTAATGTATTAAATGCAAAAGAACTTGTAAATTTAGACAATGAAAAGTTCAGTAAAAATATTTTAATGGAAAAAGATAATAGTATGCTTGCAGCAATTGCTCTTAAAAAGGATGAAATAATTGATACCCATACATCAGTATGCGACGCTGCCGTTTATGTTATTGACGGAGAGATAGAACTTCACTTTGATGCGGAAAAATTTAAGGTAGACAAAGGAGAAATTCTGATGTTCAAAAAAGACAGAGAGCATAAAGTTGTTGCATTAAAAGACAGTAAATTTCTTTTGATAAAAATATAAAATAAAAAGCCGGTTTAAACCGGCTTTTTATTGTTCATTACAATTGCAGTCCTGCTGCTTGCATAAGCATAAATCTTCACAAAGAATAAGTGTTATATTTTCACCGCATTTGGCGTGATATTTTACTCCCGGAGTTATAAGTCCGGTAATCAAACCGACAGTCGTACCGACAGGAATACCTATTGCGTAACCTACACCGAGTCTTGCAGGATTAGGAATAAATGCAAATCCGGTACCTGCGCCTGCACCGACAATTCCAAGCCCTACCGTATATGCGGCAAGTTTGCCGGCCGTATGCCATGGCCCCTCTTTTAAAGAACCGTCTTTAGTACAGGGTTGAGCGGACATTTTAACCGCAGTTCCGTCAGGCAGGATAAGGCATTCAAAATTTATATAAACCCGTGCATTTTTATTTGGAATTCTTTGTTTTTTAATTTTAATAATTGTACCAACAACTTTTGAACAGGCAGGAATCAAAAGGGTTCCCTCCCTCGTGTAAATCGCTTCAGGTACATCAAAATTTATTCTTTCACCTGCTTTAGAACATTCAGATTTAAAATCACAGTTAAAAGCAACCTTAAATGCATTGCCTTTGCAAATTATATTATGCAGATTTGTAATTGTAACATTATCTGTTTCGGCACCTTTTTCACAAAACATGTGCTCATAACCCGTAACCTGTTCTTCGCAAGGCATATCTTCCGCAAAAACTGCTGTTCCGAGTGATAGTACTAAAAGTGCTGCAAATATTCTTTTCATATATACAGATTTAAACAGTTCTGCATAAATTTCTATTGCCGTATTAAACTAGTTATAATAATTTAAAAAGTTGATAACAAATACATTTAGTACTAATATAATATACGTATGTTAACTAATTTATTTGAAAAATTTACCGTTTTAAATAATTTTTTATTTGGAGGAATTGATAAGCTGATTGAAAATATTGGTCTGCCGGACTGGACATGTGATGCAGTTATTGACAGCATACACACACTTCCTTTTTTATTTATGGTATTTGTATTTATTGAATTTTTTGAATACTTCTGGGCAGATAAAATCAACCGTTTCATGAAAGAATCAGAAAAAACAGGCCCTTTAATAGGCAGTCTTGCATCAATAATTCCGCAATGCGGGTTTTCAATAATAGCAAGCACACTATATACAAATAAACTTATAACACGCGGAACATTAATTGCGATTTACCTTGCAACTTCTGATGAAGCTTTACCTGTACTATTGTCTTACCCTGAAAAGATACATCTTGTTCTTCCTGTAATAGGGGCAAAACTTATTATTGCAATTACTGCGGGTTATATGATAGATTTTATTTTTAAATCTGTAATAGACAAAAATGCAGATGAAGATATTCATGAAGAGGGCTGCTGCAAGCATGATATTCTAACAAATAATAAAAATAACCTCTGGCTTCACCCTCTGATGCATACATTAAATGTCTTTACATTTGTTTTAATAATAACATTAATTTTAAACTTTTTTATTAAAGATACAGCTATAATAAATTTATTAAGCAATCCTGATATAAAGTTTAAAATTCTGGAACCGGTCTTAACAGGGGTTATAGGGTTAATACCAAATTGTGCGGTATCAATAGCTTTAACAATGCTCTTAATTAAAGGGACCATATCATTTGGCGCCGCAATTTCAGGTTTGTGTTCAAATGCAGGACTGGGACTGCTTGTACTTTTAAGAAAAAATGAAAAGTTTAAAGACTCATTGCTGATTATATTACTATTACTTATAATAAGCATCTTGAGCGGGTTAGTTCTTCAGTTTGTTAATTTATAAAAGTATAAGGACCACAGCGCCTGCAATCATTATAACAGAACCTAAAAGTTTCTTTTTAATATTCTTCTCTGCAAAGAATTTCCAGCCAAAAACAACACTTAAAATTGTAGATAACTGAAATAACGCAAGAGCATAACTTACATTCATATGTTTAAATACGTAATTTGTACTCCATTGCATTATGCCTGTAGTCAACAAAAGTAATAAAAATTCCTTGATATTGGACTTGCATGGTAAAATCTCCTGACGTTTCAAAAATACAAGCAGAAATGAAAATACCGCGCCGAACCAGCAGGAAAAAACAAACGAAACTAAAATTCCTGACAGAAGAATTACATGTTTCATAAATACAGCTTCAATTGCGGTAAAAATAAGCGCAAGAATTCTATACTGAATTTCACGTCGTTTAAAGATTGCCCAAGAAAAACCCTCACTTTGAGTTTCAAAAACAAAATAACTTCCATAAATAATTAAAGCCATGCCGTAAATCCCTGCAAGAGTAGGGATTTCTTTGAGAAAGAATATACCGAAAAACATTGCAGCAACAGACTTATATGAATTTATAGGACCTAAAAGTGAAAGGTCGCCTTTTTCCAGAGCTTTTACAAGAAAAGCGTTGCCTACAGCCCCGCAAAATCCTCCGAGCAACGCATATTTGTACGTCATTAAAGGTATACCGGCAAGGTTTATAACACCAAGAAAAAACAAACAAAATATGCTTAATCCTGAATAAGTAAAGAAATTTACACTAAGCGGTCTGCATCCTGTCAATGTTAAATGCTTCTGGAGCACGTTAGAAAACGGGTTGGAAAAAATTCTTAAAAATAAAGCTGTGATAGTCGCTAACATAATAATCCTCTAAGGGGTTACTGCAATTTTCAAACAATTTTTTCTATCATTTTCAAATATTTTGTAACCATCTATAATGTTTTTTAAAGAAATTTTATGCGTAATCAAAAAATCTGTTGAAATTTTTCCCTGAGAAATTAACTCTAAAAGTTTTTTACAATGGACAGCATCCACACCGCCAGTTTTAAAGGTTAAATTTTTTCCATACATCTCAGGAAGCGGCAGTATTTGATTATTCTCATACATTGCAACAATACCTATAATAGCATTTGGTCGTGCGATTTTCCAGCTCATTTCAAATGTATCTTTTCCGCCTGCACACTCAATTACGCTATCGGCACCGCGATATTGCGTGAGCTTTTTAACTTCCTCATGAATATTACACTCATCAGGATTAAGAAAACGATCTGCAATTCCTTGTTGTTCAGCGATTTCTAATCTGTTATTATCAACATCTATAGCAATAACTTTTCCCGCGCCCATATATTTTGCACACATCATCGCACAAAGCCCTACAGGCCCTGCACCGATTACGGCAACCGTATCCCCAGTATTAATTTCACACATTTCAGCGCCGAAATATCCGCTTGATAGTATATCTCCGACAAATAATGCATTTTCATATGAAACATTATCAGGCAATTTTGTTAAACCTGTATCGGCAAAAGGCACTCTAACATATTCAGCCTGACAGCCGTCAATTCTACACCCGAGCTCCCAGCCGCCTTTTTCACAGTTGTTTATAAACCCGCGTTTACAGAAAAAACATTCACCGCAAAAAGTTTCGCAATTTGCCGCAACCCTGTCGCCCGCTTTAAGATTTTTAACACCGCTTCCGGCTTCAACAACTTCCCCGACAAATTCATGCCCGAGGACCGTTTCAGGCAATGCACGCGGAACTGCTCCGTGTATTATATGCAAATCGCTTGTGCAGATTGATGATAACGTAACCTTTACAACTGCATCCCTGTCATTTACCAGTTTCGGCATATCCTTATCAACAAGTTCAATTGAACCGTTTTTACGGCAGACTAAAGCTTTCATAAATTTTCTCCATAATAAGTATAACATAAAGATTATACTTTCCGTTAATCAATTGTGCAGTTAAAAAGCTTATAATAACAATGAAAGGAGACTGCCATGAAAGAAGAAAATAAAAAAACTATGAAAGAAAAGGTTGAAGATGCTGCACATAAAGTAAAAGAAAAAGCCCATGACGTTAAAGAAGACGTAAAACGCGGTATCGACGAAGCAAAAGTAAAAGCACATCTTGCCAAAGACGACATGGAAGACAAAGCCGAAAAAATTAAAGAAAAAGTCGTTGAAAAAGTTAATGAAGAAAAAGCAAAACACAAAAAAACAGCATAAAGAGCCTCCGGGCTCTTTATTTACCAGCGTAACAGTTTGATTTTTAAAATTTGATTTGTTACAATTGCATTATGGAATTATCTTCATTAAACTATGTATATATAGGAATAGTGCTTAGCGGAGCGGCTATTTTCGGCTGGTTTTTCTCAAAAGATGCTAAAAAATTCTTAAGCACCAAAAATAATCTGTCCAAAATTCATAATGCAATTATTTATGCACTTGCATATGTAAACGAAAATATGATGGATAACGGCAGATTTGTATATGTAAGAAATTTAAAAAGCAAATATTTATTAAATACTAAATCATATAATACAACAAACCATGCAAGAATGCTTTACTCGCTGTATCTTTGCGAAAGAGAATTAAATATTCAGGGGCTGGCAGCCAGAAGACGGGCTTCAGCACAATATTTTGTAGAAAAATATGTCAGACCGCTGGGTTTTGGAAGATATGCTGTTGTATCAGATCCTGAGGAAGAAGGGTTAAAATGCGAAAAGGCAAAACTTTCAGCTGCAGCAATGGCTCTTGTTGCTTTTTCAGACTTAAGACCTGAAGGAATAATTCCGGAAGATGTTTTTGAAGGATTAGGCCAGTTTTTATTATTTATGCAAATGAAAACCGGACAATTTTACAATTCATATGATGTTGAAAACGGCGGGCTTGAAACAGAAAATTATAACCTTAATTTTTCAGGTGATGCTCCGCTGGGATTATTATATTTATACGAATTTAACCCGAAGAAAAAATGGCTGAATGCAGCCAAAGCAGGATTGCTGTTTCTTGCGAATAAAAGAAAAGATCGTAAAGAAGTTCAGTTTGATTACAGCGCAATGCTTGCAACTGAAAAATTGTTTAAAACAGAGAATAACGGACTGACAGAAGATGAAAAAGTCCTTTTAAAATATCATATTGTAAAGATGATTGAACAAGTTATTCCTAAACAAATTGTTAACAAAGAAGAACGCTACTACGGCGCATTAATTGACGATATTAAACCGCTTAATATCTCCTGCATTGTCGAAGGACTAATTGCCGCATACAATTGCCTTGATGATGAAATTATGAAGATGAGAATAATGAAATCAATAAATACAGGGATAAAATTTTTAAGACTTGTACAAATTCAAAAAGGGCCGTTAAAAGGAGGATTTCCTAATTCAGCAGACTGGAAAGAATTGGGAGTTCCCAGAAATGCTTCTATAGTAAAAATGGACACAGTTCAACACGCGCTAGCTGCATGCATAAAATTCCAGACAATGTTTAAGGACTAATTTGAATTTGGTTTCTGCCGTTTTCTTTTGCCTTATACAAAGCTTTATCTGCATCTTCAAATAAACTATGAACTGACTGCATATCTTTTGTTACCTCAGCTGCGCCAATACTAACTGTAACGGTTAAACTTTGACCATTATAACAAAATTTATATTCATTAATTGATTTTCTAAGTCTTTCCAATGGAATAACAGCTTTATCAATCGGTGTTTCTGTAATAATTACAGCAAATTCTTCCCCGCCGTACCTGAAAACCATATCAGTTTTTCTGAATGTCTGCAAAATAAGGTAAGCAACCTCCTTCAGCACATAATCACCACAGCTGTGCCCGTATGTATCATTTACCTTTTTAAAGTAATCAACATCTATAATTGCAAAACTCAATTTACTGTCATAACGTGCAGCACGAAGAAATTCACGCTCAAGATTATCTTCAAAATGACGTCTGTTATACAAACCTGTCAGAGGATCAGTAACAGACATATAACGCGTTTGAGAATACATAAAATTAATTTTTTTAATCACATCAAGTTTATTACCCTCTGGGATGTCAAAATTCAAAATAATATCCTCAATATTTTTTTGAATTTCATCTAATACTGATGGAGGTAAATCAAAATTTGCTCCCAAAGAATTTTCGCGTCTGTCTTCCATAATTAAGCTGATTATATCATAAAAATTGCAGGCAGGCTATTTTTCTGTTAAGCTGAATCTATATGAAACTAACAGCAGAACAATTACTTGAAAAATTTTCAAACAGCTCTTCACACCCAAAAGAAGTTAGAAAACTTTCTATGATGATTTTTGACGGTGTCAACGAAACTTTGAGAGAGATGTCAAATAAACAGAGAAAATTTTTAGAAAATGCAGCTTTATTGCATGATATTGGTTATTCAATAGATTCAAAAGGACATAATAAACACAGTCAAAAGCTGATAATTAAATACGGGCTTGACAACTTTTCAGAAAGAGAAAAAGAAATTATTTCGTGTATCTCCAGATATCACAGAGGAAGTCTCCCTGACAAGAAAAACCACGAAGTGTACTGTCATTTTGACAAAAAAGAAAGAAAAATCGTAAAACGTCTTGCGGGAATACTAAGAATTGCAGACGGTTTAGACAGAGCACACGTTAATTTGATAAAGAAAGTCCGGATTTATTATGATGAAGCAAATAATATTACTGAAATTTATATAACACCCCAGACTCCCGAATACCGACCTGACATTACATATGCAATCCGTAAAAAAGATTTGTTTGAAATAGGGTTCAAAACACAGGTAGTATTTAAGTTTGAAGCTTGAAACGCATTGTAAATTTTTTGTTACAATTTTGCTAAAATTGTAACATTTCTTCATGAAAAATACTTTATATATATAAGGGAAAAACCA
>CANUDF010000009.1 GCA_947857085.1 Candidatus Gastranaerophilales bacterium
TCATCTTTACATTTCGTTACATTTGTCGCTTTGTTAAATATTGTTTACATTGTTTATTATTATAAGTCAGTTTTTTTGATGTATAGATTGTTAGATATAATATTAAAACTTTATGTTTTTATAAATTTATCTTTTTATTAAGTGATGTTACGAGAATATAGTTAACTATTTGTTTTTTTGTATAAAATTTAATAAAATATAATTGGGGAAACTTTGAGGGATATGAAAATGTTAAAAGAAGATACAGGAGCAAAAACTTTATCACCGAATGAAGTAAGAAACATCTTAAATGCTGATAACAAAGAAATTGTTGAGCTTTGTAAACGTGCATCAATCATGCCCAGAAAAAATTCAAAAGGGCAGACATATTTTTCTTATGATGAGGTAAAACATTTAAGAGAAATTCAGGCTCAAAAAATGTCATATCCCGTTGAAAAAAATACATCTGCTGTTGCAAGTATCTTAACATCCCTTAGAAATATGGAAAACACCTTAAGTGATAAAATTTCAAAAGTAATAGATGAAAAGCTTGAGGGTATGGACGAAGTTGTTGTTGAACTTATCCGTTGTAAAACTGATAATGAAACCCTGAAACAAAAAATTATTGATTTGAATAAAGAAGTTTATCAGCTTAAAAATGATTTGAACAGCTATAAACATGTTGGCTTGGGCTTATATAAGAAAAAAGACCGCCACGTTTGGGAATAAATAAAAGGAATAAAAAATGGCCGTAAAAGAAGAATTAACAACAAATTTAGATGAAAGAAATAAAGCTTTAAAATTAGCAATTGAAAAAATTGAAAAAGATTTTGGAAAAGGTTCAATCATGAAACTTGGCGACAAAGCCACAGTTAATGTTGATGCAATTCCGACAGGTGCACTTGCACTTGATGTAGCCTTAGGAGTAGGAGGAATTCCACGCGGCCGTATCATAGAAATTTACGGACCTGAAAGCTCAGGTAAAACTACTCTTGCACAGCATATTGTTGCAGAGTGCCAAAAACGCGGCGGTATTGCAGCATTTGTAGATGCTGAACATGCACTTGATCCTGAATATGCAAGAAATCTCGGCGTTCAGGTTGATGATTTGCTTATTTCACAGCCTGATACAGGGGAGCAGGCTCTTGATATTACAGAAGAACTTGTAAGATCAGGCGCAGTTGACGTTGTTGTTGTTGACTCAGTTGCTGCACTCGTTCCAAAAGCCGAAATTGAAGGCTCTATGGAAGACCAGCAAATGGGTTTGCAGGCACGTTTGATGTCAAAAGCATTGAGAAAATTGACCGGTGTTATCGGGAAAACCAATACTACAGTAATTTTCATTAACCAATTACGTATGAAAATCGGTGTTATGTACGGTAACCCAGAAACAACAACCGGTGGTAACGCTTTAAAATATTATGCCAGCGTTCGTATGGAAATCAGACGTGTTGAAGGACTTAAAGGCGAAAATGGTGATGTAGGAAACCATGTAAGAGTAAAAGTTTTGAAAAACAAAGTTGCCCCTCCTTTTAGAACGGCTGAATTTGATATTATCTTCGGAAAAGGTATCTGCAAAATTGGAAACATTCTTGATGTAGCTGTTAACCTTGATATAGTTAAAAAAGCCGGTGCCTGGTTTAGTTTTAATGAAGAAAAGTTAGGTCAGGGCAGAGATAAAGCAAAAGAATTTCTTACTGCAAATCCTGATATATTAGCAGAAGTTGAAAAACTTGTCAGAGAAAAACTTGCAGAACAATAATGCTGTGTAAACTTTTGTAAATACTATTAGCAAGTATTTTTTTGTTTGTTTTTAGTATAATAGTATTGTAAATTGGAGGCATGATATGCAAGTAAATGCTATAAATTCATTCAGTAATGTAAATTTTGCAGGCAAACCTGGTCAGAAAGCAGAAAAAGACACCCCTAATATAGTTCCTGCTGAAAGACCTGCTTCAAAAAGATTTATGAGTAAATTGACAGGACCAGCGGCTGCGGCTTTATTTTTAGTACCGATAGCAATGGGACCTACAGGGTGTACAAAAATTGAGGTAAAAGCCCACGCAGGTGTAGAAATTCCTTTCAATCCTTGTCCGGGAGACAAAGATACCGTATTTATACGTGATACCATTTATATACCGCCTGAATTTGAATTCCCTTATGAAATTGAAGACTCTTTAAATCATTGGAGAGGGGATATTCTTGACATTCCGGTAGATGGTGATGACGGGAATTTGACAAACAAAGCTTTATTATATTTAGGCGGTCAAAGACAATGGGAAAATAACAGACCTGAATATATTAAATTAAATCTCGCTAAATCAGATAACGATGAAGTACGTTATGACCATGTTATTGCGGACTCAATCAAGAATGATATAAGAGTAACTTTAGTCAAGCCCGGAGAACTCAAAATAGTTAAAAATGACGGCAGTGTGACAGATGAAGTAAGCGGTTTGTTATTTAATGAAGACGGTTTTAAAACTTTTGCACATTCAAATGGCAAAGACTCGATTTATATATATCCGAAAGCAACTTCCGGAGATAACAACGGCAAATACGTTTACAGAGGAGTAGTAGGACGCGGATATCTTGATAAAGAAAAATTTGGTGAAAATGTTCTTTTGAAAGGTATTCTATCACCGGGTACACCGGGAGACCCTGAAGATCCGCCTACAGAAGACCATTATATCAAGGTTAACGGTATGACCATGGATGTTAATGAATTGAAGGATAATGCTAAAGAAGAAACTATTATAATAGAAGATTAATCTCAACAAATAATAAAAAAGCACCTATTATGGGTGCTTTTTTTAATGGATTTGAAATACACATTTAGTACAATGTGCCTTGGGATGTAAGACCAGATTATCTTCAAGGTCATACATTCTTTCAACTTTTGTTACAAGCGGAGCTCCGCATTTAGGGCATTTGAGACCTCCGGCACCGTTTAAAATTAAATCTTTCAGACTTTCTATCATTTGAAGTGATACAAAATCGTTTCTAAAATCTTTTTCCAGTCTTCTAATCTCTTCGGGATGGCATTTAAGCCCTTTAGCAAGGTTTTGCCGGACTGTTACAGACAAAAACAATTCTTTACCGGCTTCAATATCTTCAATTAATGATAAATCAATATTAGATTTTACAGCTAAACCTTTAGGTGAAAGCCCTAAATTATCCCTTTTTTCCTGAACAAATTGTGCCAATGTTTTTTTCATAACGAAATTATAGCATAAAAAAAGAGCCCTTATAGGGCTCTTTTTAATATTCAATATTTACTTCTGCATTTGCTTCAAAGTACCATTGGTTCATATATTTAAAGTTAGCATCGGCAGTTTTGTGAGCTTCTTTTAGATTTGTTTGTTTTTCTTTATAATAATTATCAGCGTCTACAGCACCCTGCGTATCGAATGTACTAAGATTACTTGCATAATTTTGGAAAGTTGTGCCATTTTCTGATCTGTCTATTAAGGCTATATCTGTTTTACCTTCATCAAATTTTGAAAGTATATATTTTTCTTTAAATACATCAGAGCCGGGTTCTTTGGCGTAAACAATAACCGCATCCCAGACGTTTTGACCCGGTTCATCCCATACAGACTGCAAGTCAAAGCCTTCTTCATACTGCATATACAACTCTTCACCGTTTTCATTTGCAATATGCACACCGCCGGCACTATTTGCTTTAGTCTGTCCGTTAGCTTCCAGTATAAATTTGCCGCCTATATCAACTTTTTCAGCTTTACCTTCAAACTTAAGCTCGCCAATATTACCTTTAATAACTGGATTACCTGATGTAACATCTTTAAGGTTTGCAGGGGTAACAACACTCATCGCAAACCCAGGAGCGCCGTTTCCGTAAGACCCTTCATTAGCGTCCAAATCCATAATAATCTGTGAGCGTTCGGCTGGCTGGCTAAATCCGACTTTTGACAGCATTGAATATAATTTGCCTGAGGTTCCGTCTTCACTGATTGTTACATCATCACCAACCGTATGAACCAGTCCGTTATCGAAGTTTACGTTCGGCTTATTACCCTCTGCTTTATAGTCATAGCCGATACCGTCATCTGTTATGTGTTCTTCGCCTATTACATCAATATAGTCAACAACATTATCAACTGTCAAATCTTGCAGCGGGTTAGTATTAATATAGAGTTTGGTACCATTGCCCAGTTCAATATAAGGCTTAACTCCATCATTTGACTCGTTATAATCATACCCGTATTTATAATCAATATTATCAGCAGTTGTTGCGACAAACCCTTGTGAGTTGTTTGGATCATTCAAGTAATTAACTACATAATCCGCCATTTTTTTGTTAGTTACTTCAACTCTAACAATCTCGTCGAGAAAATCATCTTTAGAACAAGAAGCTAAAGAAGAAGCAGCAAGTGTTCCAGCGGCTACTTTACCCAAACCTGCTGTAGTAGTTGTAGTTGCTGCCGCAGAACTTGCAACCGCTCCGCCTCCGGCTAATGCAAATACACCCAAGAGTGTTGCAATACCGCGACCACCCTTTCTAACCTGCCCGTCAGTTAAACGACTAATCGCTTCATTAAGATATTCTACTCCTTTATTAGCACCATCATATACTTTTGCCAAGAATGATTTTTCAGGTTCTTTCGGTACATTTATGTGGGTAACCTTTGTTCCTTTAGCAAATAACTGCGGAGTTCCGTCATATTTAGCATGATCAATTTCAAACTCAACAGAACCATCAGGATTTTCAATTCTGGTGATACCGTTTCCTGTCTCAATTCTTTTGGCAGCTTCCTTCTGTACAGACAGACCTTTATCTAAATCTTTCTGTGCTCCGCCCGACAGACCTTTTGCTAAAGCTTCATTTTGTTTTGCAGCTTTAGCTTGTTCATTAGCTTTATCAATCGCAGCTTGCTGTTCCGGAGTTATTTCAACATAATTCTTCGGCTGCTGCACTTCATCTTTTTTCATCCAACTTGGATTGAAACCATAATTACCGCCCATTGAGTTTTCTCCTTTCATGGTCCACATTATAACCTTCTATATTCCCAGCTAACGGTATAACTTACTAAAATCTTTAACCTATTTTATTAAATTTTAGATAGAAACTTCGTTAATAATGCATATATATTTGAATTTCAGACAAATTCAAATTCACATTTACATTCTGTAACATATAAAGAAAAAATACACTTGTAATTTAAAAAATTAAAGTTATAATGATAATACAGAACATTGAAAACAAGGGGACGTCCGGATTTGACAGGATGTTTGATTAATATAGGTTGCGGGTCCGAGCGCTGTTCTCGGTTATCAACGAGCTAAGCAAATTAAATGCTGAAAACAATGTAATTAAAGCTGATTTTTCTAGAGCATATGCTTTAGCTGCTTAGTATAGCAGACAGCCACTCCACCAGCCCAGCTTGCCGGCTGCTGGGGTCCACAATGCAAGCCGCAGTATGTTGATGATGGTAGACATATCAAGATAACCATTGAAGGTTATGTATTTCCGCAAAAAATACTTTGACTGATTTAAGGGTTTTGATGCTTTCCTGAATTAGTTGAGAAAATAAGTATCTACACTCGTAGAGACCTGTGTTGGTCCATTTTGGACGTGGGTTCGAGTCCCACCGTCTCCAGTTTTTACAAAAATTTAATTAATATAATATTATATGATCATTTAAAGATTCTTTTACTCTGATAATCCTTTGGTTTGAACTTCCGACCCACTCAAGGTTGCTGTCTTTAAGTTCTTCTATAAATCTGCCTTCTGCTATGACATCAATATCAGAAATTCCGTCAAGTTCTTTTATATCCTCCCAATTATAACCGGTATAAAGCCATATTGTTTTATCAGGGTAAAGTTTCCTGCATTTTTTTATAAGTCTGAAAACGTCACTTCTATTATAAGGCATAAGAGGGTCACCGCCGCTAAAAGTTATACCATCGATATATGGTTTATTAAGTGCTTCAAACAGTTCATCTTCTGCATCTTTATCAAATGGAAGACCGCAGTTTTTATCCCAGGTTATTGGATTCTGACAGTTTTTGCAATGGTGTTCACAACCAGAAACCCATAAAACAACTCTTATGCCCTCTCCATTCAGCATATCTTCTTTTGTTATGTCATGATAATTCATTTTACATACTTACCCTGTCTTTAATTTCTTCCATTTTTGCTTCATTTAATCTTGTATCACCCTTGATTCTTGAATATGAAAGATAACCGTTCATTCTGTCAATTTTGGTAAGATTTTTACTTCCGCATTTGGGACAGACATCCATATTAAGTTCCTGGTGACCGCAATCATCACAATATGAAAGCGACAAATTTACCCCCTCATAAAATCCTTTGTCCATAGCTCTTTTTACAAGTGTCTCAATCGCTTTTGTATTATAAGAAACAGGATATTTTACATATTGAATTTTTCCGCCGTTCAAAAGTTCCCAGAAACGTCCTTCCAAATCTTGTTTTTCAATTGGTCCAATTTTTTCAGAAACGTGACAGTGAAAACTATTTGAAACATATCCTCTATCAGATACCTTATTTACTACACCGTATTTTTTGCGGAATTGTTTTACCTGTAATCCGCATAAATTTTCGGCAGGCGTTCCGTAAATTGCATAAAGGTTTCCGTCTTCTTCCTTAAATTGATTGACCTTTGCATTTATATATCGCATAACTTCAAGAGCAAATTCACCATCCTCGACAAGTGATTTATTATTATAAAGTTCCTGCAATTCATTTAATGCAGTAATACCGAATGAAGCAGTTGCAGCTTTTAATAAAGGTTTAATTTTGTCATGTAAACCTAAATGTCCGCCGTAAAAACCGCCTTCACAAAACCCGAGAGGATTAATTGATGCACGCATTTCTCCAAGGTATTCATAAGTTCTTTTGTGAAGATTTCTTATCATTTCAAGATAATAATCCAGCACTTCATAAAAATCTTTACCCTCTTTTTGTGCTTTTGCATAAATCATAGGTAAATGCAGGCTTATTGCACCAATATTAAATCTTCCGACGAAAACAGGTTTATCGTTTTCATCAGCAGGTTTCATACCGCCTTTTTCATACCATGGTGAAAGAAATGCTCTGCAGCCCATCGGTGAAATTACACGTTTATATTTTTTGTACATGCTTGCAATGTAACCCTCGCCTGTTAATGAAAGCCAATCAGGATACATTGCTTTTTTAGAACACTCTATACCTGCATTAAATAAATCTCTAAGCTCACCGCCTTGTCCATGAAGTTCTTCATCATATAAAAATACAACTTTAGGAAACAATACAGGTTTCTTATTTTCTTTTTTCCCCTGTCCTTCTTTTCTTACCTGAAGCATCATAATTGACGCCATTTTCTCAAATTTACCTGTTCCAAGCCCCATTGTCATAGTAATAAATGGATAGTCTCCGCGGCTTGATGCAACCGTGTTGAATTTGTATTCCCAACCCTGAAATCCGTCATGCAAGTCTTTTTCAACATCTTTAAGGGCTTCTTTTTCAGCTATTTCAGGACTTACACCCATGTGAACATATCTTTGATAATTTTTATCAAAGGTTTTTTGCGCATACGGTGCTAATATTTTATCAACCTCCGGCACTGTAAATCCGCCATATTGCTGGCTTGCAGCAGCCATGACAATATCCCCTATTACATCAAAAGCAACTTCCAGTGTCTTAGGCTCATTGTACCAGAGATTGCCCATTTCAAAGCCGCCTTTTAATACATTTGCAACATCAAATAAGCAGCAATTCATTGTATCACGTCTTGCAGACATATCGTGAATATAAATATATCCGTCTCGAATTGCCTGTAATTCGGGCACTGTTAAAAAGAATTTTTTATACAGTTCTTTGTTTAGCTGGTTAAAAATCAGTGAACGTTTTGTTGAAACAAGGGCAGAATCGGCGTTGGAATTTTCTTTATCACCGATATACATAATTTTTTGGCTTTCTTGATAAACCTTATCAAGCATGTTTACAAAGTCAATTTTATAGTCTCTGTAATTTCTATAGCTTTTTGCAACTTTCGGATTCAAATTTTCAAGAGCATTTTCAACAATACAGTGCATTTTGAAAATTTCTATTTCAGTTTGTTTTGTTTCCAAGACGCTCAAATTTACAAAATTACATATATCTTCAATATCCTGTTCAGTAAATTCAACAAGCATCCTTGCTGCTGATTTTTTTACGGCAGAAATAACTTTCTGAATATTATATTCTTCTTTTGTTCCGTCTTTTTTTATTATCTTTATATTATCAAGATTAAATTTTGGAACGAAATCTATAATTTTTCTCATAGGATTAGATGCATCCAAAGATTTTGGCTTAGTAATATTAGATTTCTGTACAGTATCTTCCTGATTTGCTGCAATTATATTCACAACATTCCCCTTATTCAAATTCTGCATATACGTCTCCTTTTTTTTCAAAAAGGCAGAAATAGGGCTTTATTATAAAAAAATTAATTAATTCTCCCAAATTCCTGTCTCGAGGTTCACATACAAATTAAGCATTCCGGCTGTAACGGCTGCGGACCAGCGGATGATTTTCACATCTCTTTCCTTAAATTGTTATTTTATTATACAACAAAATTTGAAGTAATGGAACCCTGTTTAATAAAAATTAAACCTTTAGATTGAAAATTTATTAAGCAAGAATCTGTGTCCAATATTCTTCTGGAATACTTTCATTATTGTTATTATAAATTTCAAAGGCATTTCTATGTCTTTTTAATGTTTTACTTTCACCAGTCAAATAATCATACTCAGCAAGTCTTCCGGCGGAAGAAATTCTTTCACGGTTTAAACCTTCGTATTTAATACTAAATTTCATTCCTCTAATCCAATCTTCTCTATATTCAGACAATGCTTTTTCTTTTTTTCTTAAGGCAGCTTGCAGTTTTTTACTTGAAGGGTCTTTTGCCAACTGATCATTTAGTGATGAAACCTCTTTCATGGTGCTTTTTATAGCAGCCTCTACAGGTCTCATGTCTTGCCATATTTCACCTATAGGATAAATATCAATACCGTCAAGTCTGTCTATTTTATAAGTAAATTTATTTTCTACTGTCTCATAAACTTTAGAAAATTGTTTTTCAATACCTGGATACCTGCTTATACCTTCTATATTAGTCTTATAAATCATTTTACGTGCAATTTGGGCATCAACACTTCTATCCATACGCCCTTCATAAATTTCTATATTTTCACGTAAATATTTCTCATACTGCTTTTCTATTTGTAACAAAAGCTGTTTTTTGGATAACTGAGGAGCAGCTGTCTTTAAACCTTTGGCAGAAGTTACAGCTTGAAATTGGTCATTAGATACTATTTCAATTAATTCTTTAGTCGAATGCTGACCGTCCGCATTTATATTATTTTTAACTACTTTATGCCAGAATTTTTCCATTTGTGATGGTTTAATAATGCGTTTATCAAGATATTCATTTTCAATTTTTGCTAAATTATTAAAGTAATCCATAGCAGGCTTATTTTTTTTAGCTTCAAGCAATATATTTTTATTTAAAGTCTTCAGGGTAGAGTCAATATTTCCATATTTTTTCAGTTCTTGTAACAACTGAGGCAAATCTTTATGAGCAGGATTTTGACTTGACAAGGAGTTTACATAGCTTAAAAGTCCTTTTAATTTGGCTCTCTCATTTGTAAGTCTTGCAAATCTGTCAAGTTTTAATCTGTTTTGTAAAATTTCCAGCAATGTTTCTCTTTCCAAAGAATTTTCAGGCATTTTTACACTTAAATTAACAGACCATATATCTTGAGATAAAAGTATTTTCATTTGATTTTTTAACACGTCAGGTCTGGGGCCTCCCTGAAATGAAACTTTATCTGCACCATAATTTGTATTTACGGGTGCTCTTAATATTGAATTTTGTTTATGTGATTTTTTTGCATAAAAATTTTGACCATATGCAGAAATAGAATTTACAAACATACATTAACCCTTTCTGATTTTCTATTCATTGTATATAGTCATGAACAAAATTTTTTTTGTTATCATTAAAAAAAATATTAATCTTTCTTAATATTTTTTATAGAAGTATTAATCCAAATTCCTTTTAAATGTCCAGCTTGCAAGAGTCAAAGTAACCATAGCAATAAGAATAAGCGGTATCAAGTTTACAAATACATCTTCAAATCCCATGCCTTTTAAAAAGATTCCCCTTGTTAAGAGCATAAAAAATCTTACCGGATTTAACAATGTAAAATACTGAAGAAATACCGGCATATCTTCTATTGGAGAGATAAATCCTGAAAGTAAAACAGCCGGCGTTTGAAAAGTTATTACCCCGAGTACAGCCTGCTGCTGAGTTTTACAAATAGAAGATATAAATAAGCCGACACCAACAATAGAAAGCAGAGATATAAATATTGCAATTAAGAATAATACAACAGAACCGGCAAACGGTACTTTAAAAACAGCCACAACAATCAAAGTCATAAGACTTGTTAACACCATAGCAATAAACAATGGCGGAACTGTTTTTCCAACAAGAATTTCAAAAGATGAAAGCGGGCTAACAATGAGCTGGTCAAATGTTCCGAGTTCACGTTCTCTTGCAATAGAAAGTGCTGTCAGCAGCAGTGTTATAACAAGTGCAAGCATAGAAACAATAACCGTCAAAATATACCATCTGTATTCAAGATTAGGATTGAACCAATTTCTTACAACAACGTTAATCTTAGCCCCGTTGCTCGAAGTTATTTCATTATTATAATCACCTATAATCTGGGCGGCATATGCTCCTGCAATCGATGCTGAATTTGTCTGCCTCCCGTCAACAGCAACCATTATATCAACAGGTCTTTGAGCCTTAACCGATGAAGAAAAATCGTTGTCAATATATAAACCGATTTGTACACTCTGCGTATCAAGTTTTTTTTGAAAATCTTTTTCTTCAGTAACGTAATAAAATTTACGAAACCTCGGAGAATGTTCAAATCTTGACAGCAACTCTCTTGATTCAACAGAATTGTCCCTGTCAATTACAACCATATCAATATTTTTAACTTCCATTGTTATTGCATTTGCGAAAACAAACAACTGTAATAACGGCAGTGCAATAATTACCCCGCGGCTTTTAGGATCTTTCCATATTGTTATAAATTCTTTTTTAATCAAAGCAAAAATTCTTCTTAAACTTTCCCTTATCATTTCACAAGCCTCATATCAGTTTTTTTATAGACAGCAGCAAAAAGAATTAAGCCAAGAACTGTCAAAAATACAGAATTTATAATAACAATTTCCCAGACAGTACCAGCCATAAATTCGCTTTCAATAAATGTTATAAAGTACCTCGGCGGCAATATCCTAGTAAGCCACTGGAAAAATACCGGCATTGAATTAATAGGAAACATAAGCCCTGACAACAGCAATGCTGGCAAAAATGCAATTCCTAAAGAAACCTGACTTGCCAAGAACTGATTTTTCAATATAGAAGAAATTAAAAGACCGATTCCCAATGATGTAAAAAGAAATAATCCGCTTACAGTAAAAAGCATCAATATACTTCCCCGAAAAGGTACCTTAAAGACAACAACACACATAAAAACATTAAACGCCATTGAAAGCATTCCCAGAACAAAATACGGAATGTATTTACCGAGCACGATATCAATCTTTCTTACAGAAGTACTTAAAATTGCTTCCATCGTACCGCGTTCCCATTCTCTGGCAACAACAAGAGCTGTCAGCAAAATACCGATAAGAGTCATTGTGATAGCAATTGAGCCTGGTAAGATAAAATAATGACTGTTTAAATCCTGATTATACCATACGCGCATAACAGGATTAATAATTTGTTTTTTTGCAAGTCCGCCGTATTTACCGGTCATCAGCCACTGATTTACAATCTGCATTGAATAATTTTGAACGTAGTTTGCCGTATTTACTTCAGAACCATCAGTAATAATAAGGATTTCGCCTGTCTGACCGCGAGAGATCTTTGTCGAAAAATCATTAGGAATTATTACTGCCCCTTTAAGCCTTGATCGTATAATTGCTTCTGCAAGCTCATCTTCATTATCATATACAATAGAATTTACATATTTACTGTGTCCGAAAGATTTGACAAGTGTTGTAACCTCAGGGTTAGCATCATCATTTTTAATCCCCATTGTTACTTTTACAGTATCTAGGTTTATGCCGTACATGTAGATAAGAATAGATATTAAAGGCAGAATAAATGCAATTATTATACTGCTCGGGTCTCTTGTAATCTGAAAAAATTCTTTTTTAATCAAGGCTCTTAAAATTTTCATTCCTTTTCTGACTCCTTAATTAAAGTAATAAAAGTATCTTCCATATTATCGGCATTTGCTTTTTGCTTAAGTTCATCCGGTGTCCCTACTGCAATTGTTTCACCTTTATAAAAGAGGCTTATTCTGTCACAATATTCAGCTTCATCCATAAAGTGAGTTGTAACAAGAATAGTAACGCCTTTTTTTGCAAGAGATATAATATGGTTCCAGAAGTCACGGCGTGTTATGACATCAACACCTGATGTAGGTTCATCAAGAAACAAAATAGGCGGATTATGAATTAAAGCGCATGCCATTGAAAGCCTTTGTTTGAACCCTAGAGACAGGTCTTCCGACTTTTGCTCCTGAATATCTTCAAAACCGAAAACATGAATAATCTCATCAACACGTTTTTTTCTATCAGAAAAATTAATACCATATGCAGCAGCAAAAAATTCCAAATTCTGTCTTACCGTTAAACTTCCATAAAGCGAGAATTTTTGTGCCATATAACCAAGATTTGAACGTGCTTTCTCAGGATTTTCAAGAATATCAATCCCCATAATTTTTGCAGTGCCGTCTGTTGGGCTTGTAAGCCCGCACATCATTTTAAATGATGTAGATTTTCCTGCTCCGTTCGGACCCAAAAGTCCAAAAATTTCACCACGGTTTATACAAAAAGAGTTATTTCTTACAGCATAAAAATTACCGTATTTTTTTTCCAAATTAACAGCCTCAACAGTGCAATTTAAATCAGAACTAATAGGTTTATAATTTTCTGCAATCAAAGAGTCTTCTTTTTTATAGCCGCCCATAAGCTCAATAACTTTTTCTTCAAACCCTTTAGAAGTTGATGATAAATCATGCGGCCTGCCATTATAAATAACTTTACCTTTATCAAGAACTACAGCAGTATCAAAACTGTGTGCTTCATCAAGATAAGCTGTAGACCAGAGCACTGTTGTCTCAGGATTAATTAAATCTCTCACCATTTTCATTAAATCTTTTCGTGATATGGGGTCAACACCAACTGACGGTTCATCAAGAACAAGAAAATCAGGAGTTCCAAGAAGTGCACACGCCAATCCTAATTTTTGTTTCATACCGCCTGATAATGCACCCGCAAGCCTGTCCTGAAACTGTTTTAAGTTCGTAAATTCAAGCATTTTATCAAATTCATAAGGCTGATTTTTTAAATCAGCATACAGCCACAAATTTTCTATAACCGTTAAATCTTCATACAGTCCGAATTTTTGAGGCATATAGCCGATTTTTGGTGTAAGTTCGGATTTTTGTGTAAACGGATTTAAATCAAGTGTTTTAACCTCACCGCTGTCAGGAAGAAGAAGCCCTATAATTAAACGTATTAGTGTCGTTTTACCAGCACCGTCAGCCCCGATAAGACCCGTAATTTTGCCCTTTTCAATATCAAGAGAAAGATTATCAATAGCGGTTGTTTCCGAAAAGGTCTTTATTAAGTTTCTAATTTCTACAGTTATCATCTTGTTTTGTTCCCGCAAGATTAATCTTTATAGTAGTCGGCATGCCCTGACGTAAATATTCATCTATATCATCTATATAAACACGAATACGGTATACCAGACTTGTTCTTAAATCAGTTGATTGAACCGTTTTTGGAGTAAATTCAGCAACCGGAGAAATATAACCAATATAGCCTTTATATTTTCTTTTTTCACCTGTTTGAGGATTGGTTGTATCAGTGTAAACATTTACTTCCATACCGTATTTTATATTTCCTAAATCAGTCTCATTAACATAAGCTCTAATCCACACCGGTTTTGTTTTAGAAATAGAGTAAACAATCTGGCCTTTATTAACAGTAGCACCTGGTTCCTGCACTCTAACCATGATTGTTCCCTCATCAGGAGCGTAAATCTTTGTGTAATCCAATTGATTCTGCGCAAAATTTTTCGCCGCAACAGCAGCTTCGTAATCTGCTTTTGTTTTGTTCTTATTATTTAAAAGGGTGTCACATTCTTGTTTTGAAACAATATCATCAACACAAAGAGGAGCCTGACGTTCGTATTTGGAGAGTGTATCCTGACTAAGTGCGAGTGTTCTAGAAACTTCAGCTGATGCTTTTTCAAGATTAGATTCATAATCTCTATCGTCAAGTATGGCAACCAGCTCGCCTTTTTTTACACTATCGCCTTCTTCTTTGTACATTTCTTCTATTTGACCAGAAACCTGAAAGCTTAAATCTACCTGACGTATCTCTATATTCCCATACAGAGTCAACTCATTCGGATTTTTCTTTTCACGGGTTAGCAAGTACACTCCCGTTGTAATTAATATTAGAATAAGTACAATAATTAAAACTTTTTTTATCATATTCTGCCTCCGACAGCTTTATAAAGTGTAAAATAATTTACAAGCCGCTGAGTTTTTGTCTGGACAGCTTCTTTTTCTGTCAAAATAAGTTTTGAACGGCTGTTCAGGTATTCCGGATATGAAATTACACCGCGGCTTAATTTTTTTTGATCATCAGTATAATTTCCGATTTCATAATTAAGTTTAGACTTTGTATTATTTTCAATCTCAGTATCGTGTTTTATAAAACATAATGCTGTGTTAACTTCTTTTACAGCTTCAAGATCAGTTTGTTTATAATCTTCAAAAAGTTCTTCATATTTGGCCTTTTGAAGACGAAGAGCAGCAAGCTTTCTTCCACCCGCAAAAATATCCTGGCTTGCACCGGCTAAAATTGCAGCCAGAGAGGACTGCCATGAAAAAAATGTTCCTGGTGCTATAGTATTAAAAATCCAAACACCTGTAATATTAAATGACGGTAAAAATTCTTTCCTTGCAACCCTGACATCAATTTTGGCTTTTTCAAGTTTAGTCTCAGCGGCCATAACGTCCGGTCTTGAGAAGATCACATCAGAAGAAACTGTATCCGGAATTTTCCCTGCGTATTCAAAATCAGACAGCTTCCCGCGTTGAATATCATTTATGCATTCAGGAGAAATCCCTGTAAGAACAGCGAGTTCCATCAAAATAACATCACGTTCTTTTTTGTAGTTTTCCAAATCATTTTTTGCCGTCTCAAGATTTTTTAAAGAATTATTTAACTGATTGGAATTTATAACTCCTCTGTCGTATTTTTTCTTATCAAAATTCACCAGTTTTTCTGATATAGATACAAGTTCTTCCTGTTTTTGAATTAGGGAATCGTATTGAAGAATATTTGTATATACCGCTGCAACATCGCTTAAAAGAGAAATATAAACAGCCTTTTCTTCATACTGGCTTGCCTTATATGCCTTATTGGCACTGCGTGTTTTATCACGATTTTTTAATAAGAAATCAGCTTCATAATTCGCCATAAACGGCAGAACAAATGCATTTTGTTTCAACTGAAAATTGTCGAGTTTCGGAACATGAACACCCAGATAGTTTGCACTCACGCTGAATGACGGAAGCTCCTTACCCAGTGAATACTTCGCCTGCTGACGGTATTGCTCGACAACATGACCTGCTTTTTTCAAATCATGATTATTTTCCAAAGCCAGATTTATATAGTAAATCAGGCAATTATCATTAAAACCCGCAAAAAAAGAAGTATTTAAATCTTCTTTGTTAACGGCAAAAGCAATTTGGGCAAATAATAAATATATAAAAACAATTAAAATTCTTTTAATCAATATTTGCCTCCCTTAATATTGCTTTAGCATAAAATTTTACATTTTCCTTTATAATTTTAATATCTTCTTGAGTAAAATCCTCTTGCCCGAGTAACCTAAGCGAAAATGCAGGCAGAATTCTCGGCGAGTTAACCTGAGAGATAATAAATAATGTTTTAAAGATAACGCTCCTGTCAGTTTCGTCTTTCTCAAGAATAGCAGCAATAAGTTTTCTGAAATAATTAATTGCCGGAGCATTAACAATAAAATTATCCTTTTGCTGCTCTTTTAAAAGTATAACTATTAAATCTTTGGAAATATTAGAATAGAAAAAGTCAACAAATTTATCCAGAATAAGCATCAATAGCTCTATTTTTTCCGAACGATTATATTCCGATAACGGCTTGCTTAAATTAATAAAACCTGATGCATACTCGGTCTGCTTTTCTATTAAGTCATCAAGAATACCCTGATAAAGCTCTTTTTTTCCACCGAAATAATATGAAATCATGCAGATATTAACACCTGCTTCTTTGCATATTTCACGAATGCTTACACCATCAAATCCCTTTTGTGCAAAAAGTTTGGTTGCAGCTTTTAATATCTTTTCCCTTGAATTTTCCTGCCTGTTCTTTTCCATATTTAACATTATAAAACAAACGTTTGATTTAGTCAAGCCTAAAAAAATTTGACCATTAGAGCTTTATAATTTTACCACAGCACTGTGCCTGCTGGTTGTAGCGTTTTCTTTTCTGTATGAGAAAAACATATTATTGTCACAGCACGTACAATAAGGACAAATATCAATTTCTTTAACACCGATTTCATATAACTGACGGGCATTTATTGATTTTAAATCAACAAATTTTTCATCATTTTTTATTTTATAAAGGTTATCAAAGATTTTTACCGTAGATTTTAATTGATTAAAAACATCTTCTCCGACATTATAACAGCACATAGAAATCGCGGGACCGATAACCGCGATAATATCTTCGGGGTTAGAATTCATGGCTTCAACGGTTTTGGGTGCAATTTTTTGCGCGGTTCCTCTCCAGCCTGCATGGGAAACAGCTGCGATATGCTGTTTTTTATCATAAAGAATTACTGGCGTGCAGTCTGCAAAGTTCAAAAACACAGCCTGTTTATTATTATTAAGAATTAAGGCGTCTGTATCAGGGTAATCTGTTTTTCCTATTTGTACATAACTTACATTTGCGCTGTGGGTCTGAACAGGCGAAATAAGCTCCCGTACACCCAGATATTCACAAATAAGTTTTTTGTTATCGCTTACAGCCTGTTCCTTTTCAGGTTCCTGTGATGTTATAACTGTTTCACGCGTAGTAAAAAAAGCGTTTATATCAGCCAGAAAATCCGACCTTAAAATATGTTTTCTGTTAATCTCATCAAAATAAAACATATAAATAATATACAACAAAAAATTATATACATTACGAATTGACTAATATAAAAAACGATTTTAAGATGAATTCGTCGTATAAAATAAAGGAGAGAATATGAAAAATTATTTGAGAATGTACATAGTTGAACTTATCGGAACATTCTTTTTGGTCTTCACGGTAGGTTCGGCGGTAATGCTTAACGGCGCAGGTGTAATTCCTGCAATTGCAATTGGTTTTGCGCTAATGGTAATGGTTTATGCAGGCGGTCATATTTCAGGCGGACACTACAATCCGGCCGTATCATTAGCCGCAGCAATAAGAGGAGCTTTGCCTGTCAAACAAGTTATTCCTTATTGGATTTCACAAGTCCTTGGCGGCGGAGCTGCTGCGTTATTGGTTAATCATTTTGTAAAAGAAGTGCCTGTGGCACAATGCTGCGGTTTCACACCTGGAGCTATTATAACCGGTGAATTCTTATTTACGTTTGCATTATGCTATGTTGTATTACAAACAGCAACTTCAAGAAATCTGGAGGGGAATTCATTTTACGGCCTTGCAATAGGCAGTACGGTAACTGTAGGAGCATTTGCAGCCGGAGGAATTTTATGCTACGGTGCCTTTAACCCTGCTGTAGCTGTCGGATTAGGCATAATGAACTCTGCTTGCTGGAATTGTCTTGCTATAACAATCACAGCTAACTTAATCGCAGCAATTGCAGCAGCTTTTGTTTATAAATTCACTGTAAATGAATAAATTTTTCTTAATTTTGAACAAAAACGCCATTATTAAATGGCGTTTTTTTAAATTAATATGATAAAATATTTATATGAAAAAGATTTTTATAGTATTTTTTGTATTCCTTTTAATACAAAACATTGGACTTGCGGCACAAACAAACATAAGCTTTGTTTATATTAACGGCTCAAATAATAATGATGAAAAGATGAAAGCCTGGTATGAAAAAGGCGTCAGAAAGCTTCATCCTGTTTTGAAAAAACGTTTTGAGAAAAACAGAGACACAAAAAAATGGTTTAATGAAGAAACAGGAATCTATCATATTAATGAGGAACCTGTTATATTCTTTTGGGGAGATCGAAGTAAAAATGATTTAGCTTTTGTAAAAGATAAACTTGATTTATCAAAAGCAATCAGCTCTACCATGTCTTATGTTGTAAGAAATATGCTTACATCTTATCTGCATGACGCAATTTGGGTTCAAAAGACCCATAACATGAATCCCATTGTGGATAACCTTAACGATGTTGTAAAAGCAGAAGCCGAAAAAGGCAATGAAGTTATCTTATACGGTTATTCCGCAGGAACATTTATTACTTATAACTATTTATTAAATAAGTTACCATACCTGAATCTGGTTGACCTGTTTAACGTATTAAAAGTAAATGACGCAACAAAACAGTTTATAAAAGATAACCCGAAAAAAAATACATGTATTTCTGCACTTGCAGACGCGCATATCGGAATAGTATCTTCTGACGGTCATCTATACCTTGACCCGTCCGAGGACTTTAAGACAAATTATATGAACCTTGATAAATCAACCGAAAATGTTTGCGCGCCGGTCGGTTCATTAAAAGGCATTGTAAACTTTGCAAGTCCTCTTGTACTTTTCTATTCTGATGTTGCTGACCCTGATTATGAATTTACTTACTATAACAAATTAATGATGCAGTACATAATGGAAAACGGTCTTTTCTGGCTTACCGTAAACTTTAGGGAAGATCCTCTGGGATTTCCTACAACAAATAACCTTACACCCGCAGAGCTAGCAAAAATTTCAGGAGTTAATTTTACAAATCCGTCAGGAATGATTTACGATAATTCCGGAGTTTGGAGCAAGCGTCCGTTTCTATTTGCACACACTGCATACTGGAATGCAAGAAGACCCTTTGCAAATGCTATAGTAAAAACTCTTGTCAAAGGTATGAAATTTAATTATGATGAGGATTATCAAATGCAAGTCCTTAAAAAGAATAAGAAAAGAGATGAATTATAAAATATGAACTTGAAACAAAAATTATACCAGATGTTTATTTTAGGAACAGATGGATGCGGCTACAAGGAAGCACTGCAAAATGGTTTGGGCGGAATAATATTTTTTACGCACGATATCAAAACACCCGAACAATTTAAAGCATTAATACAGGAATGTAAAAAATATGCAGTAATCCCGCCGTTTTTATCAATAGATCAGGAGGGCGGACGGGTAGAACGAACCGAAAACATACACGGCGGTAAAAAATATTTATCTGCAAAATACGCTTATGAAAAAGGTCTGGACTATTTGAAAAAACAGACTTCGGAAATTGCAAAAGAATTGAAAGATTACGGGATAAACTTAAACTTTGCACCATGTATTGATGTAAACACAAACCCTGATAACCCGATAATCGGAGAACGTGCATTTTCAAACAACCCTGATGAAGTAATTGAGGCGGAAAAAATTGTTTCAACAGAATACCGTAAAAACGGAATTATACCGTGTGTAAAGCATTTCCCCGGACACGGTGATGCAAACGCTGACAGTCATTTGACCCTGCCCGAGATAAATCTTTCTCTTGAAGAAATGGAAAGAACTCATATAAAACCTTTCAGGGCCTGTGCAAAAGAAATTGAAATGGTAATGGCTGCACATCTTCACTGTACATGTTTTGAACAGGAGGTAATTCCGACAAGCTTAAGCAAAAACGCAATTTCATATTTAAGAAACGAATTGGGCTTTGACGGAGTTATTATTTCAGATGACATGGTAATGAAAGGTGCTGCAAAATTCGGCGCGGTTGAGGCTGTTGAAATGGGAATACGTGCAGGCTTGAATATGTTCATTTACAGAAATTCAAATCCTGAAACAATAGAAATCATTGAAACAATAGCAAAGAAAGCAGAAAAAGACAAAGGACTTTCCGAAAACATCGAAAAGTCCTTTGAAAAGATTATGAAACTTAAAACTTAAAAGGATAATCATCAGGAATTTTCCAGTTGTTATCAGCTATAACCTTTGTACAATTTGCACCATTACCTGTTGAATCACAGGAATAAATCGGATTTTGGCTTTTGCTATCAAATGGCTGAAAGCCTTCTTCTGTATGTGAATAAAAATAAAACGGAAAGACTTTAGTTCCATATTTAGAATCTTTACTATTATCTATCTTACCAATATCAGCAGCGTCAACATAAAAGTTCCAACCATCACCGCTTATTCCAACAGCACTTCCATCGAGGAAATATACAAATATACCTACGGCATTTGATGATGAAAGAGTTGTTTCAATCTTTTGAGTTTTAATATATTGAGCAAGATATTTATTGTACCAGATAAGTGATGTTTCTGTACCCTCAATACATTCTTTAACCTCAGCGTCTTCATCTTTAAATTCACATTCAGTACCTATATCATCCCAGGTTGAATAATGTCCGTTCTCTGCCTGAGATAACCTTATTGCCTGCTGAATTGTAGAATAAAATCTTACAAGTTTAGCCTCAACTACTTTTTTACGATATGATTGCACAAGATTTGGTATTGTTAATGCTGCAACTACGCCAATAATTGTTAAAGTAATTAGTACTTCGGCCAACGTAAAACCTTCAGACAAATGTCTAATGTTATGTATCCAGCGGCTACGCTGGAAACCCTTGTCCTGACTACTTAGAGGAGACGCCCCCCCCCGATACTCGTAAGTTCTTTGTACATGCTTCCTCCTTTTCTTTTCTACGTTTTTAGTATATCAACTATTATAAATTTTGGCAATAACTATTTCATCATCCTTTGTCATCTCTGGATTTTTTAGTTTTTCATGCAAAATACAATCAAAAATTTCCTGATATTTCGGCGACGGTTTTATACCTAGATTTAACAAATCATCACCGGTAACAGAAAGTTTTATATTTTGCAAAACATCCAAATATCGGAGAGCAGAAGCCATATCTTTTGCAATGGCGTAAAGCAAAATGCTTTCTAAAGCCAGTCCGTCAAAAGCTTTATATATTTCAAAATCATTTTTTAAATCACCGATTGAGCGAAAATCTTCAAGAATTTTTCTTTCTTCTTTTGTAAATTCCAGCCGTGACAAATCAGGCAAAAGCCCGACGTAAACAAGCCAAGTATTTTGTACCGGATATTTTTTTATAAGCTCCTCAATATTAACTTTCGGCAGTTCAAATTTTTCCGGTGAAACCAGTTTATAAATTCCCTCGTCCACAAACAATTCAAACGCACGCTGAGAGTTCAGGTTAAACGTTTCAATAAGTTCTTTTTTAACCCGTTTGTACGACATATCGTAATTTATATTTAAAAGATAATCTTCTTGAAGCTTTCTTGTATGTTCCTCCAAATCAAACCCGAAGCGCACGCGGAACTTTAACCCGCGAATAATCCTTGTCGGGTCATCAATAAAACTTCCGTCATGCAGTACACGCAGAATTTTATTTTTCAAATCCTCCAACCCGCCTGTATAATCCACAATTTCACCGTTAGAAACACTCATCGCAAGAGCATTCACAGTAAAATCACGGCGCAAAACATCTTCCTTCAAAGAACAGCCGATTTTTGTAACAACCGGAATATGACCTTTTTTCTCGTAAATTTCCGAACGTGTGGAGGCAAAATCAACTTCACAACCGTCAACATTTACCCTGACAGTACCAAAATCAGGATTTTCCTGTATTACATCACCAAACTTTGGACAGTATTCAAGAGCATTTCCGACATAAGTAATATCAACATCAAAACTTTTAACACCAAGAAGTTTATCGCGGACAACGCCCCCGATATAGTACAATTTATCTGAATTATCATATATATTGATGATGTCCATGTTCCATATTTTAACGTAAAATGGTATAATAAACAAGCAGGAGAAAAGTATGTTACAGGAAGCAACAAAAGCCATTAATTCGGCATTTAATAATAGTTTTATCAAAAAATTAAGCCAATATCTTCACGATTGTGTCCGTGAGGAGGTTAAAAGCTCTACTTTCCGCAATCTTAAAGCGGACAAAGACAACAAATGGATTTTCCTGCAAGGCGACGAAAAGCTTTTTACAACAGGCGCAGAATACCTGCGGCTCGACGGTTCAGACAGCAAGCTTACTGAATTGATGATTCAAAGCGAACTAAGCACAAAAGATAAATACCTGATTTACGGTTACCTTTTCCTAGTAGGCAAAAGTAACAAAACCCGTAAGCAGAACGAATTTTTGACACCGCTTTTGTACATGCCGTGCAAACTTGAACGTAACGGCGTAAACATCAATTGTATTCCGCAGGATGAAATGCTTTCGCTAAACACAGGTGCACTTGCGGCCTTAATGAAAAAAAACGATGACGAAGATGAAGTCGATTTGCTTTTGGAAGGCATACTCGACGTTGTTCCGGACTTGCCTATAACTCAGGAGAAACTGGACATTTTCCTTACAACACTTCAATCTGTTGTTCCTGAAATCGAAATCAGCCAGAATACAAAGGACAACGAAACCGAAGACAATATTTCAAAAGACGAAGCAAAAGACTTTTATAAAGAAAAAATTGACGCTGAAAACATAGACGAAATTATTGAAGAAGAAGAACGTGAAACCGCACAAAAAACATCAATAAAGCTTGAAAAAGTTGTCGTAACTTATCAAAGCGCAATCATTTTGACCAAAAGACCGTCTGTAACAGCAGGAGTTCTGCATGAACTTACACAAATCGCTGAAAAACCAAGCGGAGTTTACAGAGAAACAGCCTTAAGCATTATTAATGATGAATTTATTCAGTCAAAAGAAAAATCCGTAATCATCAAGGATATGAAAGAAATTACGGACTTTTATCCGATAACCCCGCTTTCTCTAAGCGATTCACAGGAAAAAGTAATCAAGAATATAGACAACAATAAGTTTGTAGCTGTTCAGGGACCTCCTGGGACAGGTAAATCCCAAACAATCGTTAACCTTGTAGCACACTTAATAGCAAACGGAAAAACTGTTCTTGTTGCCTCACGTATGGATAAAGCCGTAGACGTTGTCGCCGAAAGATTAAACGAACTCGGGGCACCATTTCTTGCACTTCGTGCAGGACGTTTGAATTACCAGAAACAATTAAGTTTTCAATTACAGGATTTGCTTTCTGGTAAAGTAGACATTGATACGGACTATGAAGACAGTCTGCTTGTTGACACAAAAGACATGAAAGAACACCTGAACCTTTTACAAGAAACCGAGAAAAAATGCGAACATATTATAAAACTTGAACGCGAATGGCACGATTTATCACTTGAAACCATAGAAAATGAAAAAGCTTTGGGAGAACCGCAATTTATAAAATCCTCTCTTAAAAAAGGTGAAATAGATATAGTTTCAGGCATTTTAAAAATTCTTGAAAATAACATTGAAAAAGCAGGATTTTTCGCTAACATTGCAAACTTCACAAGCTTGAGACAATTGAAAAAAATTCTTAAGCTCAAGGAATTTGACGTGACATACGAAAATCTTGCAAGACTTCAGGCAGAACTTGAAGCTGCGACAATGAACTGGAAGTTAAGAAAAATTGAAGCAGAAATCCAAAAAACCGGAAATCTTCACGTATTAATGGAACAAATCCGCCAGATGAAAAAGAAACAAAAAAATCTGGCAGTAAATATACTTAAAAACAGACGCCGCGAAGCCTTAAAAGGGCTTTTACGCGACCAGATTAAACGCCAGAGATTAATCGTTCACGCAAAATCACTTGTGGAACGCAAGAAAAATCTTCAAAACAGAATTCTGGAAGAAGAAGACTTCAAACCATTACTTGAAGCATTCCCCTGCTGGTGTGTAACAACTTACGCTGTATCAGGTTCATTACCTATGAAACCCGGAATGTTTGACGTTGCAATTATTGATGAAGCTTCACAGTGCGACATTGCAAGCTGTTTCCCTATAATGTTCCGCGCAAAACGCGCAGTAATCGTAGGTGACGATAAACAGCTTCCGCATTTATCATTCCTTGAAAAAGCAAAAGAGCAATCTTTCTTAAGCCAATACGGAATTCCTGACAAATACCAGTTAATGTGGCGTTTCAGAACAAATTCAATGTTCGACCTTGCGGATTACTATTCAATGAATTCCGTAATGCTTGACGAACACTTCCGAAGTTTGCCGCCGATTATTGATTTTTCAAACCATGAATTCTACGGCGACAGAATACGCGTGATGAAAAAAGACTTTGGCGGTCAAAAAGTTCTGGAACTTGTTGAAGTTCCGGACGGCAAAGTTGACTTTGACGCAACAAGAAACCTGCCTGAGGTTGAAGCCGTAATCAAAAAATTACACGAAATTGTAATAGAAGATGAACGTAAAAACCCTGACAATCCTGTTTCTATCGGTATAATTTCACCGTTCAGGGCTCAGGTGGAACAATTGAAAACTTCCGTTTCAAAAGTTTTGTCCGATCATATGATTAGAAAACATCAAATCGAAATCGGTACTGCACACACATTTCAGGGTGATGAACGCGACATAATCCTAATGTCATGGGCGTTTGCAAATAACAGTCACGCACAAAGCGCAACTTTCCTGCAAAAACCAAACCTGTTTAACGTTGCAATTACCCGTGCAAGATATAAGGTTATAAACTTTGTGTCACGTGATATAACAAACCTGCCTGACGGACATTTCAGAAACTATATTTCGTATATAAAAGAATATCAAAATAAACAGGAAGCAATTGAGAACCTGCAAATTGACGAAAACGAATACAAAAACAGCCTTGAGCGTGAAATTGCACAGGAAATACGTGAACTCGGACACGAGGTAATGGCAGGAAGCGAGATTGCAGGGCTTAATGCAGATTTACTTGTGGATAAAAAATTTATAGTAGAAATTGACGGCGTTGAAGACAGCATAAAACAAACCGTTTCTAATATGAAAAAGCAGGCAATACTTGAACGCTGCGGATTTAAGGTTAAACGCATAACATACCGCGAATGGAAATATTCACCTAAAATCTGCCTTGACAGAGTGTTAATTGAAGATTAAATCTAAATTCCGAACAGTTTTAACATAAGCAGCCCGAATAAAGAAGTAGCTCCTACAACACTTGAGCCGGTTATTATGTCCATACTGCCTGATGATTTGTATAACTGCTGTGCCAGTCCTAAATCATAAGTATAATTATCAAACTGATATTCAGCAGGAATCATTTCCAATCCAAGCTCTTTTGGAATTTCACCGAATTCCATATCTTTTACCTGAGATAGAATATACTTATTAAATTCACTATTTCCTGTAGAGGCATTTACCTTAGCGTTTTTTACAAGTCCGTCTTTGTTTATGGAAAACTTTATTCTGACAAGAGATGCTTTATCACCCTCATACTTAATTGCCTCGAGCATGTTAGTAACATTTTTCATATAGCTTTCAAACATTTTCTTTTTCGCTTTGTCTTGTAAACTGCTCTGCGTAAGTTTTGACGGGGAATTATCAGAAAGCCTGCAATATAAAAGCCCTTTTGGTAGATTTACATAGCTCGAATTTTGTCCCCAAACGTTATAATCGAATGTAAATTGAATATCAATTTTTTCTTCTTTATATTCTTCGGGTAAAGGTTTAAATGGCGCTGTTCGTTTAACTGCATCTATGGCGGCCTTATCCGATGCTTTATTGCGGGATGAGGTATGGATTTTACAATCCAGCAGCTCGCCCTGCTTTCCAATAGAAAATATCAGAACAACGGTTCTGCTTACCTGATCTTTTGGCGGCATCCAGTTGCGCTTGATACTTTTTTGCAAATCTTTCATATACGGCTTAAAATCAATACCGCCGGATGTGCATTCGTCTTCGTCAGTATCATTTTGATTAGACATAATCTGAATATTTACTTTTTCGGCTTTAAATTCTTCCGGAACAGAACTCTTCTCAGGTTTGGCCAAAGGAGGAACAGGGGCAGTTCTGGTTTCTGCACATATTACAATAGGGGCAGACATAAATAATAACATCATCATAACAATAATCTTTTTCATATAATCAACTCCAAAAAAAGCCCCTTATCGGGGCTTTTTAAAACATTTGAATTATTTGACTTCTTTAAATATCAAAGAAGCATTCTGGCCGCCAAATCCGAATGAATTCGACAATGCCGCATGAACCTCAGCCTTTTCAGCCTTATGAGGAACATAGTTCAAATCACCAACTTTTTCATCTTGATTATCAAGATTGATTGTCGGAGGCACTATATTTTCATTAATAGTTTTAATGCATGCAATTGCTTCAATTGCACCTGTTGCTCCTAAAACATGTCCGTGCATACTCTTTGTTGAGCTTACGCGCAAATTCGGATTTTGCTGTTTGTCACCGAACAGTCTTTGAATTGCATTTGATTCTGCAACATCACCAAGACCTGTACTTGTTCCATGTGCATTGATATATTGAATATCAGCAGGTTTTAAACCGGCATCTTGCAAAGCAAATTCCATAGATTTTGTAGCACCTTTACCTTCAGGGCATGGAGCAACAACGTCATAAGCATCTGCGGTCTGGCCGTATCCGACAATTTCCGCATAAATCTTTGCTCCGCGAGCTTTAGCATGTTCATATTCTTCCAGAACAAGAACGCCTGCACCCTCTGCCATTACAAAACCATCACGGTCTACGTCAAACGGACGTGAAGCTTTTTGAGGTTCGTCATTACGTTTTGATAATGTTCTTGCGCTTGAGAAAGCACCGATACCAACATCACAGATAGTAGCTTCTGAACCGCCTGCAAGAATAACATCAGCATCACCGTATTGGATTGCACGGAATGCGTCGCCTATTGAATGCGTACCTGTTGCACAGGCAGAAACAACAACTTTATTTATGCCTTTATAGCCGTATTTCATGGAAATCCTTCCTGACGGCATATTTACAATCATCATAGGAATTGTAAATGGTGAACATTTGTTAGGTCCTTTTTCAAGAATACGGATATGGTTTTCTTCAAATGTTCTGAAACCGCCTGCCGCAGAGCTGACTATTACTCCAACTCTGTAAGGATCGATTTCAGCATCTTCCAATTTTGCATCCTTAACAGCTTCATCTGCCGCTACCATTGCAAACTGGATAAATCTATCCATTTTCTTTGCTTCTTTAGGGTCCATATATTTTTCAGGATCAAAGTCTTTTATTTCTCCTGAAATTTTAACAACATGCTTATCAATATCGATAGATTCGGAAGTGCTTATACCGCTCTTTCCTTCCACAAGGCTATTCCATAATTTATCAACTCCGACACCAAAAGGTGAAACGGCACCCAGCCCCGTAATTACTACTCTTCTTTTCATCATCTCTATTCCTTTTTAATAAATATGCGAGAATGAGAGAATAATTCTCACTCTCGCAAACTTTTCAACGAATAAAACTATTATTCAATTATGAGTGTGAATCAATATAGTTTACAGCGTCTTGAACTGTTTGGATTTTTTCAGCTTCTTCATCAGGGATTTCGCAGCCAAATTCTTCTTCAAAAGCCATAACTAATTCAACTGTATCTAATGAATCAGCACCCAAATCAGCTGTGAAGCTAGCTTCCGGAGTAACTAATGCTTCATCAACGCTTAATTGATCTACTACTACTTTTTTAACTTTTTCAAATGTACTCATTTCTTCTTCCTCATTATTAGTGTATCACTACGTGTTCAATAGATATTATACTATTTCAAGATAAATTTGCAACTGATTTAAGAAATTGTTACATTCATTATTTTTAATATACACAATCAAATATGTCTTCCATGATATTGCATATCGCATCTACAAACTCTATCAGTATTTTAATTTCACTTATAGTCTTGGAGGATAACTGTTTTGTATAAGGATTGTCATTGACAATCTCAATCATGGCACCGCGAAACAACAAAAAACCTAAATATGCTTTTGATAATCTTTTCATTTCAATGTCAAGAGTCGGCATGAGCGCATCTTTTATTTTTTTTCCTGCGAAATATTCCTTGTAATACAAATCCACATATTGATAATAAACTGTTTCCGCATCTTCTTTTTTTGTCATGTCTTTTCTCCTATTGTTAAGATTTCTAGTAAATATATACTAATATTAGTATATATTTACTAGAATTGTCAAGATTTTATTGGAGAATAGAAACTAAACATAGAAAATAACATATAATAATAGAGTATGGACGCTATAAATGAAGTGAAAATGCTAACAGGTATGAAAGGTGTAACCCTTACATATCTTGCAAAATATTTATCAGAGCATTCTGATAAAAAATATAATGTGGATAAACTATCTAAAAAACTCCGGTCTAACACTATACGCTATTCTGAGATGAAACTTATAGCCGAAGCTTTAGATATGGAAGTAATTATACAAGATAAAAAACATTGATTAACGAAAAAATTTGCAAAAAAATAAAATTAGAAAGATTGAAAAAAGACTTATCCCAAGAAGAACTTGCGTTTCAAGCTGGAGTAAACAAAAACACTATTTGGAAAATTGAAACAGGACAAGTATCGCCTAATGTAAAAACACTCGAAAAAATTGCCCATGCCTTGGGCATGGAATTTTCTGAATTAACAGATGTTTCCAAAGTTGATTTGTAATATACATATTAAAAACGGCTCTCATCATTTTAGATAAGAACCGTTTATAACTCTGTCAAACAATCTTAAATTATACAACTATACTTTATTAACTGACAATTTCAACTCGTAACCCAAGCCAACAAATATTTTATGCAATACCTCTATGCTTGGAACCATTTTTCTTGCAAAAATTTTATACAATGTTATACGATGTATACCTATAATTTTTGCAAATTCGCATATTGTATATGTAGATTCAATTAAAGGCTTTAAGTTATACACCAGTTCATTAACATCTTTTGTTTCGGAATAATCTTCTAATATGCTGTTTAACCACATTTGAGCATATTCAGAATCTTCTTTTAACCGCTGTTTAAGATAGTCCTGATGTTTTGGAAAGCTGTTTAATATAATTTTTTCTTTCTTATTTGCCATCATTTTATCCTTTCGTTGTAATCGATAATATATTTTTTAGCCAGCTCAATATCTTTGCTTTGTCTCGATTTGTTACCGCCGGTTAATAACAAAATTATTGTGTCGCCTTTTTCCATATAATATATACGCAGGCCATTGGAAAATTTGAACTCATATAATTCCTGTGATAATCTTTTATAGTCTCCATATACACCTCGTTCAATCTTTGAAAGTCTTTTATCAATAACAATCCTTAAACTTTTATCAAGAGATTCGTACCATTCAATATATGGAATTCTATTATTAACACATTGATAATATATGATTTCTTTCATACAATTATTGTAGCATATATGCTACAATAATTCAAGTATAAAATATTTGTTGTATAAAAAAAGACAAAAACATTTAAAATGTTTTTGTCTTTTCAATATTTGAAAGATTATTATATCATCAAACCGCCGGCAACTTCGATAGCCTGACCTGTTACATATTCAGTATCAAGTGCAAGGAATTTTACAACTTTGGCAATATCTTCCGTAGTACCAAGTCTCTTCATCGGAATAGCTTTCAGGTATTCATCAATGTTTGGAAGTTCAGCTGTCATAGCTGTTTGAATAAAGCCCGGACATACTGCGTTTACTCTGATATTTCTTGAACCGAATTCTTTTGCAAGAGTTTGAGTGAAACCAATCAAACCTGCTTTTGAAGCAGAGTAGTTAGCCTGACCTGCATTACCGTGACGTCCTACAATACTTGACATATTGATAATTGAACCTTGACGGGCTTTTGACATATATTTAATTACAGCATGAGTTACACAATATGCACTTGTTAAGTTGATTTTGATAACTCTTTCCCACTGTTCCATATCCATTCTTAAGAACAAGCCGTCTTTTGTAATACCTGCATTGTTCAATAAGATATCAATTTTACCGTGTTCTTTAATCATTTTGTCAACATTTTCCTGAACAGCAGCGTCATTTGAAACGTCAAAACTGTAGAAATAAGCGTTTGCACCGCATGCTTTGATTTCATCAATTGCAGGCTGAGCTGTTGCTGCATCACAAATATCATTGATAATGATGTCACACCCTGCTTTTGCAAGTTCTAACGCACATGCTAAACCAATACCGCGGGAACCGCCTGTTACTAATGCAATTTTTCTTTCTGTCATTAAATTTTCTCCTTATTTACTTATAATTGGAATTTCCAATTTAACTATACACCAGCCATTAGTTCATTCAACGCAGAAACCGTTGATTCCAATGACGCTTTGTCATATACGTTATAAATTACAGCTTCCGGTGCAATCTTTTTATTCAAACCGGCAAGAACTTTACCCGGCCCGATTTCTATAAAGATTTCTACGCCCTCTGAAACCATTTTTTCTATTGTTTGTGTCCAGTGAACAGATGAATAAATCTGTCTCGGCATTTTTTCTTTAAAATCTTCACTGCTTGTTGTAAGCTCAGCGTCAACATTTGTAATTACAGGAATTGAGGCATTATTTAATTCAACGCCTGAAATAAATGAAGCAAATTCTTTTCCTGCATTTTCCATAAATTTAGAATGGAAAGCACCTGATACAGCCAAAGGAACAACGCGTCTTACACCGTTTGCAATCATATAATCGCCTGCGGCTTTAACAGCGTTTTCGTCACCGGTGATTACAACCTGTGCAGGTGAATTGTAGTTTGCAACATCAACGTAGCCAACTTTAGACCCCTCTGCAAGGCCGGCTTTCAATTGTTCTTCAGTTGCATTCAAAACAGCAGCCATTGAACCACCTTTTGCTGCTGCCATTAAGTCAGCTCTTTTTTGGATTGCTTTTAAAGTATTTTCCAGAGACATTACACCCGCCGCATACATTGCACAGTATTCACCTAAACTGTGGCCTGCCGCAAAATCAGGTTTAATATCCAATTCGGATTTTAAAGCTTCCATTGCCGCGATTGACATAGTTACAATTGCAGGCTGGGTATTAACTGTTTGCTTTAAATCTTCTTCCGGACCGTCAAAGCAAATTGAAGAAATGCTTTTGCCTAATACAGAATCTGCTGTGTCAAAAACATTTTTTGAACTGTCAAAATTTTCATACAAATCTTTTCCCATGCCAACGCTTTGAGAACCTTGTCCGGGAAATAAAAATGCTATCTTTTTACTCATAATCTTCTCCATTAAATCTAGCAGATGCCTTCTCTTAACCTAACTATTGCACCGCCCCAGGTCATACCTGCCCCGAAACCGCAAAGAATTGCTGTCGTGTCAAGTTTCACATTGCCTTTTTCAACACTTTCCGCAAGTGCGATAGGAATTGAAGCAGCGGAAGTATTTCCGTAATATTTAATATTAGTTACTACTTTATCATCACTGTATCCCAGCCTTTCCTGAACTGCCTGAATAATTCTCAAGTTAGCCTGATGCGGAATTAAATAATCAATATCTTCGGCTTTCATTCCAGCATGTTCAAGCAAATCTTCAACATATTTCGGAAGAATTTTTGCAACAAACGTATAAACGCCGCGGCCGTTCATATGAATAAATCCGTCATGCTCTGAACATGGTTCAACAAGCGGGCAGTTTTGACCTACGTTATCTTTATAAATAAGTTCACCTATAGAACCTTTTGCTTTAATATCAATATATAAAATATCATCTACGCCGTCTTCTGCTGCAGTCAATACCATAGCGCCTGCGCCGTCACCGAACAGAATTGATGTTCCCCTGTCAGACCAATCCAAATATCTTGAATTGTTATCAGTTGCTACAATCAAAATATTTTTGTAGATGCCTGAATTAATAAAGCCTTTTGCAACATGCATACCGTAAATTAAGCCTGAGCATGCTGCTGTAATATCAAAAGCAGGAATATCAGTTTCAATACCCAATCTTGATTGAATATGACATGCAATCGCAGGATACAATTGCGGAGGTGCTGATGATGCAGCAATTATCAAATCTAATTCTTCCGGTTTAATCCCTGATTTTTTAAGTGCATTTTCAGCCGCAACCAAACCTAAATCTATAGCATCTTCATCACCAGAAACCAAACGTCTTTCTTTAATTCCTGTACGGGAATAAATCCACTCATCAGATGTATCATATAATTTAGTAAGGTCATCATTTGTTATTACCGTTTCAGGCAAACTGTAACCGACACCTGCAATTTTGACAGGGATGTAATTATTTGTCATATTATTATTCCTCATAAAACTTAGCGATTTTTTCGTTAACACCGGTTTCAACAGCTTCTTTTGCAACTCTTACGGCATTTTTAATAGCATAAGCCTTGCTTCTGCCATGAGAAATTACTGTAATTCCTTTTACGCCTAAAAGAAGCGCTCCGCCGAATTCTTCATAATTTATTTTTGTGTAAATTCTTTTCATGAACGGTTTTGCAAGCAAACCGATTATTGCACCGATTAAATCTGATTTAAATTCTGATTTAATCATTCTAAATAACATTGAAGAAGTGCCCTCGGTTATTTTTAAAGCAACATTACCTACAAATCCGTCACATACTACAACATCGCATACACTTAAGAAAATTTCTTTACCCTCAATGTTACCTACAAAGTTAATTCTTTCCTGATGCTCTTCAAGAAGTTTATAAGTATTTTGTGCAAGTTCGTTGCCTTTGCCGGCTTCTTCACCGATATTTAAAACACCGACACGCGGATTTTCAATGCCTAAAACATTTTTAGAAAAAGTTGTACCCATTACTGCAAACTGATATAACATTTCAGGAGTACAATTACTGTTCGCACCAGCATCAATAACAACTATAGGTCTTTTCATAGTAGGAAGAGTAATAGCAATAGCAGGTCTGTCAATTCCCGGAATTCTTCCGAGTCCGAACAAACTTGATGCCATAGCAGCCCCTGTTGAACCTGCTGCAACAACAGCATCTGAGCTTCCTGTTGCTACCGCGTCAACGGCCAAAACAATAGAAGATTTTTTCTTTTTACGAATAGCTTGTCCGGGTGCTTCACCCATTTCAATAATTTCTGACGCATGAGTAATTTTTATATCAAGCTTTGAGGTGTCAATCTTGATACGTCTTTGTCTTCCGCCGGTACCGCAATCAGAATAAAAACCCTCATGAGCAATTCTGTCAAGCTCTTGCTCTATGCGGTCTTGTTTTCCTACTAATTCTAATGCTACACCGTACTCTTGCGCTCCCCAGACAGCTCCGGCTACAATTTCGTGTGGTGCATGATCGCCGCCCATTGCATCTATAGCTATTCTTGTCATTTTCCCTCTCCTAAGTACATATCCCCTCTCGTCCTGTCCCCGCATTATCTGCGGGGTCCCGTTATCGGGAGACGAATCGGGTTATAGTTATTCAGCTTCTTTTTCTTCGATTACTTTTTCTTCATCGACTACTTCAGCTTTAGCTTCTTCAGCTTCCAAAACTTTTTCTGCTTTTACTTCTTCAGCAACTTCTTCTGCTTTTTCAACTTTTTTAGCTTTTGGAGCTGCTTTTTTAGCAGGTTTTTTCTTTTCAACAGCTGTTTCTACATAGTCAGGTGATTTAATGCTTACTGCTTTACCTTTGTAGTAACCGCATGCTGTACAAACTGTATGTGCTAATTGTGTTTCTCCGCAATTAGGGCATTTTGTAGTTTCCGGTTTTGTAGCTTTCCAGTTACTTCTTCTGTGTCCTTGAGCGGAATGTCCTGTTCTTTTCTTTGGTACTGCCATTTCTCTTTCCTTTTTATTTCTTTCTACTACTTATATTTCTATTTGTTGTCTTCGATTTTAATATTTTTGAAGACATCCATTCTCGGATCGGACATTTCTTCTTCTTTAGAAAATTTGTCCCCTCCATTACAATTTATACCACAAACTTTCTTATTTGGTAAATTTAATATTACAGATTGATACAATAAGTCATAAATATCAATTTCATCAGCGCCGTTCAAATCAGTTACAAACTGCCCGTCTTTAATTTCAAACTCCTGCCCTGATTCTTCCGAACCCTCAATTAGAGCGTGTTTTGCATAAAGTTCATCAATATCAAAATCAAGATTATATTCAAATTCTTTGAGGCACAAATCACATTCCAGCTTAACAATTCCCTTAACATTTCCCTGCACTTCCACAAAATCACCGAGTGATCTGAAAGTTAAATCAGCGGAAATCGGAGTGAGTGCGTTTATGCCGTCAATATTCTCCTCAACTTTACAGGTGAGGGTTTTATTTTTTGAACCTTCTAAATCTTCAATTGATACGACTTTGTGCATTACACATACTGCTCCTCTTGCATAGCAAGCGCCGCAATCTGATTAGAAACAAAGCATACTTTTTTCAACGGTCCTGATGTTTCTTTTTCGATAAAAGATGCGGTTGAAGATTTCATTGCCTGAACCAATTCATTGTACAAATCCTGCGGATTTTCAACATACAAAACTAAAGGTGCTGTTGAACCTTTTATAAAAACCAGAACGGAAGTTCTTGTCTTAACGTTTTGCGGATTAAACTGTTGTGCCATTTTTTCTCTCCTTTTTTCGTATATCAATTATAAAGTAAAAAACAGGTTTGTGCAAGATGTTCATAAAAAAGCACCCTTTTAATTAAGGGTGCTTTTAAAATATATTTTTAATTATACCGCAACTTTCATAGTATTAGCAATGATTTCGTTGAAGCTGTCAGCTTTCAAAGAAGCACCGCCTACCAAAGCGCCGTCAATGTCAGATTGTGACATTTGTTCTTCAATAGTTGAAGGTTTAACAGAACCGCCGTAAAGAATTCTGATAGAATCAGCCGCTTCAGAACCTGAAACTTCTTTAACAACATTTCTAATCATTTTGATAACTCTGTTAGCTTCAACAGAATCACAAGTTTTGCCTGTACCGATAGCCCAGATTGGTTCGTATGCAATAACTGATTTTGCAACATCTTCTGATGAAATTCCTGATAAAGCAGCTCTGATTTGAGTTGCAATATGTTCGTCAGTAATACCTGCTTCGCGCTGTTCAAGAGTTTCACCGCAGCAGATAATAGGGATTAATCCGCCTGCTAAGATTGCTTTAGCTTTTTTGTTAATCATTTCATCAGTTTCTGAAAAATATTGTCTTCTTTCTGAGTGACCGATAATAATATAATCACAGCCTGCATCTTTAGCCATTTCAACGGAAATTTCGCCTGTGTAAGCGCCTGAATTTTCCCAGTGGCAGTTTTGGGCAGCAACAGAAATTTTGTTTCCGCCGCATCCGCAGTCACATCTAACTGAGCTTACAGCGCACAAAGATGTAAATGTAGGTGCAATTACAACTGTTGGCAATTGAGGTGCTGTGTAATCTTTTACAAATGATTTAATGCCTTCAAAAAGTTCTTTAGCTTCTGATTGAAGCAGATTCATTTTCCAGTTTCCGGCAATAATTGGTTTTCTTGACATAATAATCTCTCCTTTATTTGTACCATTACAAGGAGATTATAATTGAAAAAAAAATATTAATCAATGTGGCTTGTAACACCGATTGATTTATTATTATCTATTTCAATTGTGTGGCGGATAACGGTATGAGCCATCAAAAGCATAAACGGGTTAATCTCGGTTGTCTGAGACATGTTTATTTTAGCTTTTGCAACCTGTTCTTCTGATTTTGCTTCTTTATCGGAAAATGTTATAACCGAATTCATTGAATAATGTTTTTCTTCACCCTGAATTCTCATCAAAAGTTCATCTTTCGGAAACTCTTTTGAACATTCAATCGAAACATGAACCGAATTTGACGTTTCCAGAACAAGAGTGGCGGTTACAACACCGTAATTTACTGTTGAAATAGTAATAGTTAAAATACTGTCGCTTTCTTCACTGTCGTCAGAAGTTTCAATGTCCAAATCAAACCCGACGCCTTCTTCCAAAGGAAGCCAAGGCAGATACAGAAGCATTAAAACTTTAAGCGTCTGCGCAGGTTCATTTTGTGCCGCGGCCGCCATACTTGCGTTAACAAGTCTTGCCATTTCTTTAATCTGGGATAAGTCATTAATCCCCTGTTTTGAAGCGGCAGTCATAGCCGTAATAAGTTTTGTCAAAGCTTCTTTGCCGTTTGCCTGAATAAGCTGAGCTATTTGCGACAAATCAATCATACCGTTTGGTGAAAGTGTCAGGTTTTTAATTGTAGATTGAAGCTGGGACGCCAATTGTGTTTGAATCAGGGTTTGAATTTGATTAGGTGTAGTCAAGCCCTGCAATTGTGCAAGGATTTGAGCCTGCATTTGTGAAAGTGCATTTTTTTGAGCCGCAATGTGTTGTGAAAACATCTGGTTAAACTGTGCCTGAGTTAAGCCTTTTTGAATCATAAAAATAAATTCATTCAGGTTTTTGGGAAGCTGCATAACTTCTTTTGCATAAATTGCCCTGTCCATACTCTGTAAAGTATTCATTTGAAGATTAGCGGTGTTAGAAGTTGTTTGAGCGGTAATATTCTGCTGAATATTTTGCGAAAAAGTTTCCGCGACAGACTGAGGATTAGGTGCAGGCTGACGGTTTACAAACATCTGTGTGTTTGTAAACTTCATCAGCATGCGTCCTAAATCAAAATTGTTCATATAGTTATTCTAAATGATTTTTTGATAAAAGTCTATTTATTAACCTAATCACCTAAGCAAACCGGTGGCTGAGCCACGACAACACTCTGTCATTGTGAAGGAGCGTAGCGACTGTCGCAATCGCACTGCCTGAGGCAGGACACCATATTGGACTATGGTGAACATTTAACAATTAATGCTTGGTTGTCAAACTTCGACAATAATGCGATTCCTACGTCGAATGCTATGCATTCTCCTCGTAATGACACTAGTCCGCTAAGCAAACCGCCTGTTCGGTGCTGTCGTTACGGCTGTAGTTGCGCCGGGCCGTGTAGGTAGGGCCGAAGTAGCGGAGGTATGCGTTGTTCTTGCTGAGCTCCTCACCAGACCAGACGTATAACGTACTGCTTGCAGAGGTGATGAAGCCCATTGAGATAGCAAGGTCATTATTTCTATCTCCATCGCTGCTTGTGTAATCTGTGTTTATTGTAGTCCCCGGGTATAGTTCTTTTGCTAATTGGTCCAATTGTGTTTGTGTTGGCATGTTTTTTGTACCTCCACAGGCTTTAACAGCCCCTGCCCAGTAGTCTCCGTCGTAATAGCATTCTTTTATTCCTAAGTCTCCTTTTTGTGCTTCACAATCTGCTAAACTCATTGCGTCCGGATAAAACGGTGCTGTAAAACATGTTCCATCACTTAGTTCTATTGCACAGTTACTTCCG
>CANUDF010000010.1 GCA_947857085.1 Candidatus Gastranaerophilales bacterium
CGATTTTTCTTTTTTGCATTTTAATTCCTCCTTTTTAATTAATAGTTAATACAAAATTTGAACATGCACAGTCCTTGTTCTCGCTTTATTATCAAAGTCAATCAAAACTATTTGCTGCCACTGACCTAATTGCAAAGCACCATCAAGCAGAGGAACCATAGTTGAATTCCCGACAATAGATGCACGAACATGAGAATAACCGTTACCGTCGTGCCACATAGCATCATGATGATAATTTTTCTCAACAGGAGCTATCTTTTCCAAAGCCTCCGGCAAATCTTCTAAAAGTCCAGGTTCAAACTCGATATTTGTTATTGAAACAGTACTGCCCGCAACATAAACATACACAACAGCATTATGTAAAGAATGACGATAGACAACATTTTTAACGTCTTTTGTTATATCGATTATATCAGTATTACCTTTTGTGTGTACTGTAAATTTTTCACAAATTAATGTCATAAGCTAAACCTGATATCCCCTCTTTTAACAATTTTTCTGCCGCGTGAATAAGTTGAATACGGGAAATGCTTATTAACCAATGCATGATAATCTTCATTATCGTTCAGCTTAAACACGTTGAAGTCAGCATCCTTGCCAATTTCAATAGTACCGGTAAGATGTTCAAGTCTCAAAATCTTAGCAGGATAAATCGTTAAGTATTTAATAAGTTCAACCACATCAAGCTGATTTTCATTATTACATTCAACAGCAAGCTTCAACAGACTGAAATCCTTATCCTTTTTAAAACTTTGGGTTGAAAATCCGAAGTTTTTGCCAAAGTATTTTAAAACAGTATTAAAATCAAGTTTTTTGTTGCAAATTTCTTCACTGTATCTTGGCTGATACACATACTTGACACCTGTATCAGCAAGTTCCTTCAAATCTTCTTCAGGGACATAGTTTGCATTGGCAACAATAACTTTCTTTGTCAAAACTTTTAAATCATCAAGATATTCAACTGGATCCTCTGTTCTCTTATATGGTGTAATTTTACGAAATCCCATAAACTTATGCAGCAGGTCAATATCAGAAAAACCATGTTCAAGCCATTCCATTTCATCTTGAGCTTCAACAAATCGTGTCATTAGAAGCATGTTGTGCTTACGGCAATATTTAGAGAACAATTCCCATAATTTTTTATGTACACCGGGAATAGAGTGAAGCATAATACCGATATGAGTATTTTCACCTTTGTGGAAAATATAGTTTTCAACTTTACTACGCAAAGCTTTAAACCTTTTTTTACTTTTATCTGAACTATCGGCAAAAACTTCGAAAAACATATAATTTTTAATCGGAGCTTTGTTTATTATCTCAAAGTATTTATCTTCTTTAGATACTTGTGCAATACAAGTTGTACCGGCTTTAATTGATGCAGTTAAGCCATCTTTAAAGGATTGAATTTTTTCATTTCTATCCAGAACAAAATAATCACTTAAAATATTTGCCCATTTTCTGCTGTAATTATTTTGGTTAACGCCTGCAAACGTATATTTTTTAGCAATATTCTGCAAGAAGTATTTTAAATTATTTTTAATGCCAAGGGGCTTGACAACACCAATATCTGTATATTGATACTGTGTAAACATATCAATAAATCCTGGAGTAACAACTGCATTGCCCAAATCTTTTACATATTTTTCTTCAAACTTTGAAGCATCCTCAACAGGGATAATATCAACTATTTTTCCCTCGTCGACGACTATTGCTTTATTTTCCAAGACCTCATCAGTTGATGTCAATATCCATCTTGCCTTATAGCACTTCATGTTATACCCCTTTTTAAGATTTAGAATAGCAAATAAAAGTCAAAAAAGCAAGTATTCAATACACATATAACAAAAAACTTATGAATACATTTGATCTTCGTAATATTCCATTTCAAGATGTCCTATAACAATAGTATCACCGTCTTTTACACCTTGTTTTTTAAGCTCTTCAAATACCCCCATACCGGTCAATATATTTTGTAATCTTAAAATCTGTTCAGTATTACGCGCATCAGTAACAGCCGCAAGACGTTTTATTTTTCCTCCTTCAACAATGTAAGTATCCTTTGCAGCTTTATAAATTTCATAAGCACTATCATCATTGTTATAAGCGTCTAAATCTTCTTCGACGACAATATCGGATTGATGTTTTTCGATTTCATCTACTTTTAATGACATAAAATCAACAAGTTTATCGATATTTTCGCCTGTAACAGCAGAAATCATAAATACATCTGAAGAAACATGTTTAAATTCATCATATAATTCTTTTTTCCTGTTTTCATCAATAGCGTCAATTTTGTTCAAAGCAACTATTTGATAAAGATTAGCAAGTTTTTCAGAATGTTTTTCCAACTCGGAATTAATAACTTTGTAGTTTTCCATAGGATTTTCAGATGTTGAGTCAACTAAATGCACCAAAAATCTACAGCGCTCAATATGGCGTAAAAAGTCATGGCCAAGTCCCACACCCTCGCTTGCTCCTTCAATTAATCCCGGTATATCAGCAACCACATAGCCGTCACCGGAACGCTTTCTTACAACCCCGAGATTTGGAATTAACGTAGTAAACGGGTAATCTGCAATTTTAGGTTTTGCAGAAGAAATTCTGCTTATAAGCGTCGATTTGCCAGCGTTCGGCATACCAAGCAAACCTACATCTGCAATTAATTTAAGTTCAAGCTCTAACTCGCGTTCAATACCCGGTTCACCCGGTTCGCAAAATTGCGGCGCACGTTTTTGTGCAGTAGCAAATCGTGCATTACCTCTGCCGCCTCTGCCACCTTTTGCTACAAGCACTTTTTGTTCATGTTCAATTAAATCCGCAATAGCATTTCCTGTTTTTAAATCCCTGACAACAGTACCAACAGGAACTTTTATTAACAAATCTTTTGCACATTTGCCGTGCATATTTTTTATACTTCCGTTTTCACCGCTTTCAGCCTTAAAAACGGATTTGTATTTAAAATCCATAAGAGTAGACATATTTTCATCTGCAATCAAATAGACATCACCGCCGGAGCCGCCGTCACCGCCGGCCGGTCCGCCTTTATCAACGTATTTTTCCCTGCGCCAGGCAACCATTCCGTTTCCGCCGCGTCCTGAAATAATTCTTATTTTTGTTTTGTCCAAAAATTGCATTTATTTTCCTCTTTGTATACAATAATACTATGAAAATGATAAAAAATACATTATTTAGCAAAACACCTGTATGTATAGGTCCGGAAAGTGGATACGATAATTATATTATGGCTATTGAATCAAGCTGTGATGAAACAGCCTGCGCAATAGTTAAAAACGGACGAGAAGTTATATCAAATGTTGTTGCTTCACAAATAAAAACTCACGCACAATACGGCGGAGTTATTCCTGAGATTGCAGCAAGAGAACACTTAGAATCTATTAACGTTGTAATAGATGAAGCCTTTAAACAAGCAGATATGAAGCCTAAACAAATAACAGCATTTGCGGGGACAGTAGGCCCCGGGCTTGTAGGGTGCCTGCTTGTCGGATTAAATGCTGCCAAGACGCTGGCTCTCGTTCATGACAAACCGTTTATAGGTGTTAACCACCTTAATGCACATCTTTGCGGAAATTATATTGATACTGATTTAAACCCGCCTTACATAGCGCTTCTGGTAAGCGGCGGGCACACACAGATTATAGATGTCAAATCATATTCCGAGCAGCAAATAATCGGGGAAACTATTGATGACGCTGTCGGAGAAGCATATGACAAAGTTGCAAGATTAATCGGATTGCCGTATCCGGGCGGACCTGTTTTAGATAAACTGGCAAAAGAGGGCAATCCTAATGCATTTAAGCTTCCCGAAGGTAAAGTTGACGGATATAATTTCAGTTTCAGCGGCTTAAAAACAGCTGTCTTAAGACTTGTAAAATCATTTGACGGAAAGGAATTACCTGTAAATGATATATGCGCAAGTTTTCAAGAATGTGTTTCTTCAACATTATTCAAAAAAGTTAAAAAAGCACTTGAAGAAAGCGGTTATAAACAGGTTGTTATAGCAGGCGGAGTTGCGGCAAATTCCGAAATCCGCAGAAAAATATTTGAACTTGAAAAAGAGGGGTACAGAGTTAATGCGCCTGCAATGAAATATTGCACAGATAACGCTGCAATGGTAGCTTCTTGTGCTTACTTCAACACAAATACTTTTGATGATGTCGATGTTGAGGTTTTCTCTAGAGCTTAGCTCCGCTTAAGAAATCAAATGCTGCTTTTACAGAAGAACTGATTGTATTAATTGGTGATTCCGGGTTTAATCTTTCTGGTTTAACGGCAATATAAACTGAATCACCCGTATCATGTTTAACTGCATAATCCGGAATATCTGTAATATGCTCATATCTAGATTTTGTCATTATGGCGAAATCCGTATATTGGCTGCCTTTATTTATTGGTTTAAACTTTACGTCAACGCCTTTTATCCCTGCCAGTTTATCAAGCTCTTCATACAAGTCTGAATTTTGAATTGATCTTTTCTGTACTTTAGAAAATTTGTTTGATAAATGAATATTGCTCAAACCTAATGCAGAACGTACACTTTTAACAGAAACCATAAATATAACCTCCTGATCTTTAACTTTATAAATTTATAGTAAATTAAATACAAGCGTTTTGTTAGGATTGGTTGTTATTATTTTTACATAACTTTACTCAACAAAGAGGCTTCTACAATCTGTTCTATTTTATCAATTATAAGCTTTTCAAAATTTATATGAAACGCATTATTAATTTCTTTGATAAAATAACATGGACTTGTAACATTAACTTCCAAAATTTTTCCATCTACAACATCAAGACCAGCCATAAATATATTTCTTTTATTCAGTTCTCTGGCAAGTTTAGTAAACTCTTCTTTTTCCTGAGAACTCAAAACATCTTTCTTTATACATTCATCCTTGTGTTCATTGAACTTAAAGTCGTTGTTACTCGGAAGTTTTCTGACACAATAATCATAAACAGTATCACCGACAATCAATACCCTTTTATCACCGTAAACAGCAGACGGCAAATATTTTTGTACCATTACCAGATTTGTTCCGCTATTTGTAATTGTATTTATAACTGCAGCGGTATTCTTATCATTTTCTTTCAGATAAAAAACGCCGGAGCCGAAACATTTGTTCAAAGGTTTTAAGATAATCTCGCTGTTCTGCTTCAAAAATTCAATAATATCTGCTTTGGAAGAAGTAACAATATTTTCAGGCATCAAATCATTGAATAATACAGCATGAAGTTTTTCATTAAAATCACGTATAGCTTTTGTATCATTTAATATTACGGTTTTACTCCTGTCAACAAAATCAAGAACATAAGTAGCGTTAATATAATCTAAATCAACAGGCGGATCCGGTCTAAACATAACAAGCTGAAAGTCTTCAATTTTGTGCTGAAGTTCATTTTCCTTGTCATAAAAAATATTATTGTCTTTGATAAAAGAGTTATAACCTGTACAACACGGGATTCCGGCTTTTAAAGATAACTTATCAATAGTTGTTATAAAAACTTCATTACCGCGTTCCAAAAATTCTTTTATAAACCAAAAATTAGTCACAAGATTATTGAACTCAAAATACTTAAGTTCCACCCTGTCAATAACAAATAAAATATTCATAATGCCTCACTTCACCTGAACAATATTATATCTGGTCAGGATTTAAAACACCTACTGTGGTATTGTTCATATTAACAAGCTTTATAAACTTCTCGACATCCGCCTCTATTTCAGGGAATGTACCGTAGTGCATAGGAATAACTGTTTTAACACCGAGCCACTTTGCGGCTATTGCGGCATGTTCAACATCCATTGTATAGTTTCCACCGATAGGAAGCATTGCTATTTGCGGAGCGTAAAGTTCTTTCACCATCTTCATTTCAGAATTTAAACACGTGTCTCCGGCATGATAAATTCTTGCCCCGGCAACATCAAGAAATATGCTTGCAGGACATCCGCCGTATCTGCCGTCTGGCAAAGAACTTGAATGAAACGCCGGTAAAAATACTGCTTTTCCCCATGTAAAATTTAACCAGCAGCCTAAAGATATTGATTTAGCTTTTGCCCCCTGCTCTCTGCAATATCCCGCAAGTTCCGGTACTGCCGTTATTTCTATATCCAAATCTTTTGCAATTTCAATTGCCTGACCAAGATGGTCTGCATGTGCATGTGTCAGCAAAATATCTTTCAGCGGTTCTTTTTTCCAATCATATTTGGAATTTTGTTTTACAAAAGGGTCAATTATAACTGCATTTTCTTCATTTGTAATTTGAAAGGCACTGTGCCCTATATATTTAATATCAACCATAAAATACTCCTTTTAATTTCCCCTTTAAATCTACCACGTTTTAATGTAAAATACAATTATGCAACAAAAGTATATGAAAAAGTGCATAGAACTTGCAAAAAAAGCTGAGGGGCTGACTTCCCCAAACCCTCTTGTAGGCTGTGTTATAACAGATGAATTTGATAACATAATTGCAACAGGTTATCACCATAAATACGGTGACAATCATGCAGAACGCGACGCTCTCTTAAAAATCAATAAGGGCGAGGGAGAGACTCTCTATGTAAATTTAGAGCCCTGTTCTCATTTTGGGAAAACACCGCCTTGTACAGATATTATTATAGAAAAAGGGATTAAAAATGTTGTAATCGGTATGCTAGACCCAAACCCCTCTGTATCTGGCGTTGATATACTAAAAGAAGCTGGTATTGACGTTACAACAGGAATACTTGAAGACGAATGCAAAAAACTTAATGAAGTATTTATCACAAACATGCGCGACAAAAAAACTTTTATCGCAATAAAAACAGCAGCAACCTTAGATGGCAAAATCGCCACCTCAACAGGGTCTTCAAAATGGATTACATCAGAAAAGGCTCGCGAAGAAGTACGGAAAATCAGAAATAAATATGACGCTATAATGACAAGCTCAACTACTGTTATTGCTGACAACCCGACTATGGAACACAGAAAAAAAATAATAATAGACAGGGAACTTAAGACTAATTTAAATTCTAAAATATATCAGCAGGGAGAAATATTTATTTTTAACGAAAAAACAGAAAACAGGTCAAGAAACATAAATTTTATTAAAACACCGGTAAAAGATGGAAAAATAAGCCTAGAATTTGTTTTTGAAAAGCTTTACCAATTAGGCATAATGAGCATCTTAATTGAGTGCGGCGGAAAACTTAACGGAAAAGCTCTCAAATATGCGGATAAAATTTATCACTTTATTGCTCCTAAAATAACAGGTGATAATTCGTGTAAATCATGTTTTGATTATAAAAATATTACAGAGATTTCAGAATGCTCAAATTATAGAATTGATAGTGCCGAATTTTTCGGACCGGATATTTTATTAACATATTATCCAATAGGAAAAAGATTATAATCTGTTATAATGCTTTTATGAAAATAATACCCGCCGCACAAGGAATATTTTATCCTGAGACAAAAGAATTACTATTATCTTCGTTAAACCAGTATAAGGCTGAAATTTGTAATAGAGAAACAAACCTGATAATTGTACCGCACGCCGGATTGGAATATTCTGGACAATTAGCATTTCAAGCTTACAATTTAATTGAAAAAGACACGAAAGACTTTGTGATTATCGCACCTGCAATATACAGCAGGATATACGGATGCGTAACCTGTAATGAAGAGGCTTTTGAAACACCTCTGGGAGATATAAAAATAAAACCTGCTGAACTTGAGATAAATAATTCTATATTTGAATGCGAAAGTTCTTTAACAGTTCAATTGCCTATTATAAAATATATTTTTCCCGAAGCTGCTGTAACACCTGTTATTTATGGTTGTGAAGACTATAAAAACATAGCCAAAATCATACAAAAATATATAAAACATAGTGCAGTCGTTATAGCAACCAATTTAAGCAGATTTGTACCTGAAAGAGAAGCTGTCAAGCTTGACGGACAAACCGCAAGAATGATAGAACGCAAACAGACACAGGATTTTGATAATGAACTTGCTGACGGGGCAGCCGGCATATGTGCTGCCATAGAGTATGCAAAAGAAAACAATATGGATTTTATACAGATTGGTCTTACAAATTCATCAAAAATTAATGAAGATACCTCAAGCGTAGTAGGATATGGAGCCTGGGCATTAATCTAGCAGTTTGCCGTCAAATAAATCTACTACCATATTTACCATATCAGAGTGCATAGACGTAAAGTTTTTTGCTTTAGAAAAAGTAGCCGTTTCTCTGGCATCTTGAATTTCTTCATCAGAAACAATTTCCGCATCCGGAGTTTTTTCTTCTCTAACGGGCTCAGCTGATGGCGGAGCCGCTTTAGGCTTTGGGGCTGCCGCCTTTACCGGTTTATCGTCCGGCTGCGGAAGCCGCACAAGCACATTTGAGTCACTCTGGGCAAATAGATTGTTTACAGCATCAGTTAAAATTTTACGCTTATTACCTTCTACAAATTGCTTTAAAAGATTTTCACTGTTAATGCTTATAACAACACTTTCAGGTGACAATTCCACAGGATTAGCCCACTGTTTTAAAAGTGATTTTGTCGGAGGACTGGAAATATTATCAAGCAATTTGCCCCACAAAACTGAAATATCAGCAGATGAATCAGCAGATTGCGCTTTAGGCATAGGTGCAAAATCCTCAACAATTTGCGGCTCCGGCTTGACACTTTCAGCAGGTTTCGCCGGTTCCTGCATAACAGGTTCAGTCTTTTTAGGTTCCGGCTTATGAATAATTTCAGGCTTTGAAACCGGTGCCGGCGGAGTTTTATAAGAAGGTCCGTGAGGTGCAGAGTGAATTTGAGCACTTTCCAGTACATTAATACGTTTTTGCAAATCAGCTAATGAAGTATTTTCACTTAAATTTGCAAGGTCAATAATACCGACCTCCAGCCAGAGTCTCGGATTGTTTGTCAATTTAACTTCTTTAATATAATCTGCGCATTTATCAATAAGTGAAACAATCTGATGGGTTTCTATATTTTCTGATTGTCCTTTTAAGGCTTTTAACTGCGCTTCATTCAATTGTGTAAGTTCAAAAATAATCTCCTGCCTGCAATTTTTAACAATAAGCAAATTTTTCAGGTAATCAAGAAGATTAGAAAGAATTTGAACTGGTTCATTTCCTGAATTATAAACATTTTCAAGCATTTCGATTGCATCTTGCGGTTTTGAAGCAATAACAGCGTCGGAAAGTTTGTTCAAAACATCAAAAGAAATTCTGCCGAGAAGTTTATTGATATCTTCCGTATCGATTGCATTTTCACCGCCTAAGATACTTAGCTGATCAAGCAATGCAATACTGTCGCGCATACCGCCTGCTGAGTTTTTGGCAATGGTGAATAAAGCATCATCTGTTATGTTAATTTTTTCAACATCGGAAATATAACGCAGGTGTTTTACAATATCATCCGTTGTAATTCGTCTGAAATCAAATCTCTGGCAGCGGCTTTTTATTGTGTCCAAAACTTTGTGAACTTCTGTTGTTGCCAGAATAAAAATTACATTTTCAGGCGGTTCTTCAAGAGTTTTTAACAATGAATTAAACGCCGTATTTGAAAGCATATGAACTTCATCAATAATATAAATTTTGTACTTTCCGTAAACAGGAGCATAAAGTATTTTTTCAAGAATATTCTGGGTGTCTTCTACTTTTCTGTTACTTGCCGCGTCGATTTCAATAACATCCATAGGAACAGCATTTGCAATATCAACACAGCTTTCGCATTCCCCGCAAGGAGAAATTGTAGGACCGTTTTTACAATTTAAAGACTTTGCAAAAATACGTGCGGTGGAAGTTTTGCCGGTTCCTCTGGGACCTGTAAATAAGTATGCATGAGAAATTTTATTCAGCGCAATCGCATTGGATAACGCATTCTTTATATGTTCCTGACCGACTAATTCTTCAAGTTTTTGCGGTCTGTATTTACGATATAAAGGTATATATTTTTCATTCATGATATAATTATAGCAAAAGATTGCCAAAAAGGACAATATATGAACTTAATTAAACCTAAAAAGTTACAGCAGGGAGATACAATAGGAATATTGGCAACAGCAGGTGCCGTTGAAGAAAAAGAAAATGTTCTGCGTGCCAAAAAGTTTTTTGAAGCAAAAGGATTCAAAGTTGTTTTAAGCGATAACTTATTTGATGAATTCAGATATCTTGCAGGTACAGATGAACAGAAAATCGGAGCAATCCATAAGTTTTTCTCTAATCCAGATATTGATGCCATAATCTGCATACGCGGAGGATACGGTGCAATAAGGCTTATAAAAAAACTTAATTATGAATTAATACGCAATAATCCGAAAATCTTTTGCGGATACTCTGATATTTCGGCATTGTCTGCTATGTTTTTGAAAAAATCAAACCTTATGACTTACTGGGGGCCTCTTGCACAAAGTGATTTCGGAGTAGAAAATCCGAACGATTTTACAATAAACTCATTTTTTAAAGCGGTTACTTCAAACGAACTTATATACACTCCCGCAAAAAATAAGGTTTATAATAAAGGTGAGGCAAAAGGGATTTTGTGGGGCGGCAATCTTGCAACAATTGTTTCATTATGCGGGCAGGATTTTATTCCTGATGATGATTTTATTTTCTTTGCGGAAGATTTAAATGAAACAGCTTACAAAATTGATAAAATGATGACCCAGCTAATGAATATCGAACAATTTACAAAGTACGTAAAAGGTATTGTTCTTGGCGATTTTTTAGATATGGATAATGAACAATGGCTGGATCAATTATTTATTGAAATCGGCAAAAAATTAAATATACCTGTAATAGGCGGATTTAAAATAACACACTCTGTGGAAAAAATAACCTTGCCCTATGGTGCAGATGCAATTTTAACCCCTGAAGAATTAAAGCTCATATATTAAAAATTAAGTTTATATTAATAAAATTTCTTACTCAATATTTTTGAGTTAAAATGAAATTATAGATACACAAAACGGAGTATAAATATCATGTGGGATTATTCTGAAAAAGTAATGGATCATTACAGAAACCCGAGAAACGTAGGGAAAATAGATAATGCTGACGCGGTAGGGATTGCAGGTTCTCTGGCTTGCGGCGACCAGCTGAAAATATATTTAAAAATTGAAAATAATATAGTTACTGATGCAAAATTTCAAACTTTCGGATGCGGCTCTGCGGTTGCAAGTTCGAGCATCTTAACAGAAATGATTATCGGTAAAACTGTAGACGAAGTCAAAAAAATTACAAATAAAGATATTGCAGACCAATTGGGCGGCCTTCCTCCTGAAAAAATGCATTGTTCTGTTATGGGTTATGAAGCCTTGGAAGATGCTTTGAAAGGCTATGGCGATGACTATCAGGATTTAGATGATTTGTTTGAGCCTGAAAAACCTGAAAAAATTGTCTGCACCTGCTTTGATGTAACAGAAAATGTTATCTGGGATGCAATTAAGCAAAACGGCTTAAAAACTGTTGAAGAAGTTACAAATTATACAAAAGCCGGCGGTGCCTGCGGTAAATGTAAAGGCTTAATTCAAGATATAATTGACACATATTATGCAAAAGAAAAATCCGAAACACAATTATCGCCTACACAAAGAATTTTGAAAATAAATAATATTATAGAAACACAAATATCACCGGAACTTCAAAAAGACGGCGGAGACATAAACCTTGTAGATATAAAAGACAACAAGGTTTATGTAAAACTTCATGGCAAATGTTCTTCCTGCAAAAATGCTACTTTAACTATTAAAAGATTTGTAGAGCAGACACTTAGAACTGCTATGGATGAAAATATCGAGGTTATAGAAGTATGATATATTTAGATAACAATGCAACAACAAAAATTGACGATAAAGTTCTTGAAGCCATGATGCCATACCTGACTACAGAGTATGCAAACCCGTCAAGTATTTATAATTTCAGCAAAAAAGCTTCTAATGCCCTTAAAGAATCAAGAGGAATAATTAAAGACTTTTTGAATGCAAAAGACGAAAAAGAAATAATATTTACCTCTTGCGGCTCTGAAAGCGCAAATACTGCAATAAAAGGTGTTTTAAATTATAACAAGGGTAAAAAACATATTATAACAACAAAGGTAGAACACCCTTGCGTATTAAATTTATATCAAGTACTTGAAAAACAAGGCTACAAAGTTGATTACATAGGTGTGAATTCAAACGGTGATTTAGACCTTGAACAGCTTGAAGCGGCTATAAATTCTGATACCGCCCTTGTTTCAATAATGTGGGCAAATAACGAAACAGGTGTGATATTTCCAATACAAAAAATTTCGGAAATCATAAAATCTAAAAATCCGGAAACAAAATTCTTTGTTGATGCGGTTCAGGTTGCAGGTAAAATTCCAATGGATGTTCAGGAAATGGGCATTGACTTACTGGGAATTTCAGGACATAAATTTCATGCGCCTAAAGGCGTCGGTGCTTTGTATGTAAATTCAAAGACACTGATAACACCTTTGATTGTTGGAGGGCATCAGGAACGCGGCAAACGTGCGGGAACTGAAAATGTACCTTATATTGTTGGTTTGGCAAAAGCAGCCGAACTTGCTATGGACGGATTAAAATATGAATTAACCGAAGTTAAGCGTCTGCGTGATAAATTAGAAACAAATATTTTGAAAAATATTTATAATTCAAGACTTAACACAGGTGTTTCAAACCGTGTACCAAATACTTCAAATATCGGTTTTGAATATGTTGAAGGTGAGCTCATTCTATTACACATGAGTGATTTAGGTATTTGTGCAAGCTCAGGCAGTGCATGTACATCCGGTTCACTTGAACCAAGCCATGTTCTGCGTGCAATGAATGTGCCGTTTACGGCTATTCACGGAAGTATAAGATTTTCTCTGAGCAGATATACAACAGAGGCTGAAATTGACTATGTATGCGAACAAATGCCTAAAATCATTGAAAAAATTACTGCAATTTCACCTTACCAGGATGAACTTGCTGCGTTGAAAGCACTTAAACAAAAATGATAAACTATTTTATTATTTAACCTAAGCAAAAAGCACTAGATATTTTTTTATTTAGTGCTTTTTACTTACGCATAAATACCTGACTTCTGCTTTTTTGAAACTCCAGAAATGTAGAATAGTATTCATTCATAAATAAATCTATTCTGATTTTAAGGAGTAATTATGAAAAAATTTGTAATAGTTTTAACGGCATTAATTACGGTAAATTTATGCACCTATGCAAGTACATACACTCCCACTTTGGGAAAGATTGAAAATGTTTTATACGGTTTTCAATACGACAATGAAGATGACAGTACAAGGCTGAACAGAATTGAAAATAGTGTATATGGCAATACTTCAAGCGGTAATATTGGTCAAAGACTCGGCAAACTAAGAAATGACCTTTCGGCAGACCTTATAGGACAGGAAATTACTCCGACGGAAGACACTTTTGCAGATGAAAACGAAAGCATTGTAAGTGAAGAACCGGCGGCTGATGCAAATATTCAATATCCTGCTGTAGATGAGCTCGAAGAAAGAGTTTTTAATCAAAAATTTGCGAGTAAAGATATTAAAGCCAGACTTACAGCACTTGAAGAAAAAACTTTTGGCAAAGCATACAATGATGATTTAGCTTCAAGAGTTGACAGGCTTAAAGCAGAATTGAAGCCAGATAGTTTTATGAATAACGGCATAGCACAATCTTCCAATGATTTTTTTGATAATGAAGACGTCATAGCACTTGAAAAAAACTATCATTTAGACAGATATGAATCACCTAACCAATTTGATTATGAGGCATATAATGCAGCACATGGCAGTAAAAAAGGTTTGTTTTCCACAAAAAAAGCTAACATATCAACTGTAGAGAATGCCATTTTAAGCCAGTCATTTAAAAATGATACTATGGAAAACAGATTATCAAGACTTGAAAATGCAATGTTTGGAACTGAGTTCAGTAATGATGACAATCAAACAAGAGCTGAACGTATTGCAAGTGCATACCGTGCACAAAAAAGTGCTAGCAGATATGACAGCAATAAATTTTCACAAAACATGGCAACAGCAGTTCAAATAGGTACTCTACTGCTTATGGTATTAGCATGTATTCTTTAAAGTTTAAATAAATTTTTCAAATTTTCCTTCACATTTAGAATCTGCTGTTTAGTGTCGTCAACAGAATTTTTTATAGCTTCTGCAGTATTATTAATTTCGCTTTTTATATCCAGTGCAGAAGTATCACAATCAGAAAGCCATTTAAATGATTTCACGGATGATGCACTTTCTATACCGCCGTTAAATTCAACTTTAAAATCTTTATAATTTTCAGTCCCTGTTGATAGAGCCGGAAGAGCTGCAATATTTTCATTTTCCGGATTACTTGTCATAGAATCAATCAACACAGCAGTCAAATCACCAAATTTAGGCAGATAAGACGTTAATTTATCAACAGACAATTCACCCAGAGGTCCCAGCAAAGAAACAACCTTTTCATCAAGACGTCCAAGAATAACAAGCTCGGTAGTACTATTTAAAATGTTGTATTGTCCTGTGACATAATAAGCCATAAGCGGTCCGCTTGTTGTAATTGAATCTATGACAGCCCAGCCTCTATTAAAATTCAATTTACCGTTAATATTCTTAAACTCTGCTGTATTCTGAATTAACGGCAAATTCGCAACAGAGGTTACAGCCGATTTTAGAACAGCATTACCAATTATATTTTTTGCATATAGTAAATTATCAAAACGCCCTACATTCATAAACTTACCGTTAATAATTTCAAAAGTAAGGTTTCCTGCTAAATTTTTAATTATCTCAACATCTGTAGCACCTTTTGAAACAACATCCGCAGCAAATGATAAAGTGCCTGACATTGCATTTTTAATACCCGCAGCACCCTCTATTGTTTTTAATGCAGACATATCAGAACCCGTCATATTTACCGTAAATCTTCCATTATTAAAAGCATAGGAAATATTACCGGCTATCTTGCCGCCAAATGCATCTCCTACTAAATTTTTAATATAAAAGATATTGTAATTTTTTAACTCAAATTCAGAAGCAATATTTTCGGCAGCTAAACCGCCTGATTTAAGATTTTGAATTGTTGCGTTTCCTTTTAACAATGGCCCGTTTATATTTGCAACAAGATTATTAATACTTAATGCAATATCAGGAATAGATAAAACAGGCATACTGAATAGTCCGTTTAAGTATGGATTGGATATTGTACCGGTAATATCGACATCTCCCCTTGTTATGAGACTTGAATTTTTAAAACCGGGAACAGACATTGCAATCCGTTTAGGTACAGATAATCTCAAATTTAGTTTTTGGTCTTTTGAAAGATTATTTATGGAACCTTCAATGGACAGAATAGAATTATTCAAGTTATTAATAAAAATACCTGTGTCAGTAAACTTAACAGAATCATCAAAAAATCTTACATCAGAATGAATAATTGTATTTTTATCTTTTAAAGCAGCAATATCAATTAATGAAATAAAATTTTGCGGGGACGAAGTTATATTGAACTTTAAATCCTGAACCTTTTTATTACCGGAAATCGCAATATCTAAAGGAAGCTTTCCGGCAGCCGCAACTAAACCGCGCACATCTTTTGGCAGCAATGTTTTAAGATCGTTTGCCAGCAGATTACCGTTAGCATTAACAGCAATTTTCATCTTATCACTTACATAGTTTGCAATTTTACCTGTAATATCAATTCTAGAATTATTCAATAATATATAGGCCTTTTCAATATCAATGTCTTTGCGGCCTATATCGATTTTAACTTCGGGAACCGATAAAACTGTATCAGAATTAGTAATTTTTAAATTCTCTGATAATAAGATTCCATTAAATTCTTTATCATCAGTATTAAAAATTAATTTTGCATTAGGAAGTTTAACACGTGTATTGTATGGTAAATTTTTAATATCAAGATTATCAATTGATAAATTTAACGCAGGAGTTAACTTAGCTAGTTTACCGCTTAAAGATGCCTCCAGATTTAATGTTCCTGATTTAAAATCATTTTCATTTAAAAGCTGCACCTGCCCGGCAGCAGCAATAAGTCCTTTTATTAATAGATTGTCAGCAGTTACATGCAAATCCGTGTTTGAGTTATTATTGATTACCCCGTAAACTTTTAACGGGTGGCCTAATATTTCAAAACCTGCATCTTTAATATTTAGCATGTTATTTAAATCAACATCAGCTTTAATATTTTTTATTGCAATATTAAATAATCCATAACTGATGCTTGATGGAGAAATTTTAAAATAACCGGAAGATTTTATTTTCTTCATATTTGTGTTGATAATAAAATCAGCATTAATTCCACCGGTTGCAGACAATGTTTTAAGTTCATTAAAATTAAAAGCTTCTGCTAAATTATTTAAAATTTTAAAAAGGTTGTTAAATTGCATATTAGATTTAAACTGCACATCTATATTTGGATTTCTGCCGTTTTTAAAATTACCTGTAATTAAAGTATGTTCATTTGGGGCTGTGAATAAGTTCAAATTAAGGCTTGATTTTCTCCCTTTTGAACTAAATTTGATATAGCTGTCAGGAAGTTTTTCATTATCAACCAGCATTGAAATCTTATCTGCAAAAATATAACCTTTCATAACCGGATTTTTAAATGTTCCAGAAGTGTTAAGGTTCATCTCAAAATTAGCGGTCAACTCCGTTTTATCTAATGATTTAAACAATTCAATAATATTAAAGACGAAATCCTGTTCCGTCTTTGTTTCCTGGGGTTTAGGGCTAAACACTAAATCATTCAATGCAATCTCCGGCATCAATTTATTAAATAGTTTTATATCAAAATTTAATCTTTCATTAGAGTTTAAAGTAAGTTTCCCTTTAGTTGAAAATTTTATTTTTTTATCTAATATGAAATCTGACAACCTCAAATTTTGACCGGACAAGGTATACTCGCTTTTAGATTGCATATCAATAAAAGTTACAATATAATCCTTAATAGTAATATTTGGTAGCCTGTTAGACAATTTAAATCCTAGAGGCAAAGGTTTGACTGTTTCAACACTTTTATCAGGATCAGGCTGGGGTAAAAATTCTTCAATAAGGAATCTACCGTCTTGTCTCACCTGTAAATTAGCACTGAGACTATCTATAGACACTGAATCGGCTTCTATTCTGCCGATTAATACGGGCAATAACGAAAGACTTATCTTACAATTCTCAGCTTCAAAAAATTCTTCACCCGTAGGTATCATTAATTCTGCAGACTTTATCTTTATTCCTGCAGTAAGCTTAGGAGTTGTTACAACAGACAATTTTTCAAGTTTCACTTTATAACCTGTTGCTTCCTCTGCAAGAGCCTCTATTTTGTCACTGTACGAGTTTAAAATTGGTGATAAAATTAATGGAATCAATAAAAACACAATATAAACAGAAGCAATCACAGCTACGGTTATCTTGCCTGCCTGTTTCAAGTTATTTATATTCATATACAACCCCTTTTTATAAAATTAATAATAACAAATTTTTATTATTTTTTCAACTTTTCAGGATACACATTCCATTTTATATTCGGATTTTTTCTGAACCATGTAAGCTGGCGTTTTGCATAGCGCCGCGTATTCTGTTTTAATTTTTCTACGGCTTCCTGTAATGTCAAATCACCATCAAGATATGCAACCATTTCTTGATAGCCGATAGTATATAATATATTATCAATACGTCCATGTTTATTCAGCAGGGTCTTTGTTTCTTCAATGAGCCCATTTTCAAGCATTTTATCAACACGCGTATTAATACGCCTATAAAGTTCTTCTCTGGGATAGTTCAATCCAATCCATTCAACATCAAAATCCGGACTATTTTTCCCCCTGACCTCAGATATGCTCTTCCCGGTAGTTTTAACTATCTCAATTGCTCTGATTAATTTCTTTTTATCATTAGGATCAATATTTTGTGCAGCTTCAGCATCTATTTTTTTTAAAATATCAAATAAATTATCAGTTTTTTTCAACCGGCTTCTTAGTTCATAATCAGGTTCAACTTCCGGCAAATCATAATTCATTAATAAAATATTTATATACAATCCCGTACCTCCAGTAACAATGGGTGTTTTACCGCGAGATAATATATCATTAATTATTCTCTTTGCCTCTTTAACATAAAGCCCTGCCGAATAATCCTGCTGAGGGTCCGCAATATCAATCATATGATGTGGGATACCAGAGCGCTCTTCAATTGTTGGTTTTGCGGTACCTATATCAAATCCTTTATATACAAGTCTTGAATCAGCTGAAATGATTTCGCCATTCAACTGTAAAGCCAAATTTATTGAGTATGAAGTTTTTCCGCTGGCTGTAGGCCCGACAACTGCTATTACTTTATTCTTCTTCAAATTCCCTGTCATAATATAAGAATATTAACATAACCAAGTAAACAAGAAAATAAAAGTAAATCACCATCATTACAAAATATAAAACAGGATTTATAATTGAAAAAGTATTTATAAAAGAAAGCACAAAATTAAGTACTGTCATAAATATAAATAACTTTATAGTCTTTCCAGGCTTTAAAAATATCTTTTTAATTGATTCAATTAAAGCGGCAAAAGGATTTTTTGTCTGAAAAACTATCTCAGGTATCCATAACAGAAATAAAAAGGACATTATAGTTGTAGAAACTAAAAATAACAAATTCCAGTTATTGAGCTTTATCAACTGCTCAAAAGATAGCGAATCCAAAAATGCTTTCATGTCAGAAGCAGATGTTAAAACACTCTTAAGCTGGTTAGGATCCAAATCTAAACTGCCTATAGTATGAATACCAAGCTGAAAAACAAGGGAACCTGCAACTGATATAATTAAAATAGAAAAAATAATCATACCGGAAAACGAAAGGAAATATTTTCCAATTCCTGATGGTATAGTTTTCAGCAAATTGAATGTAGCTTTTGTCTTATCAATATCTAACACAAAAACTTGTTTTGAAAGTTTAACAGCTTTTTTTACCATATAAAACCATCCTGCAAAAAATGCTGCCGTCATAACAAGAATTGTAACTGAGGACAATAAGAGCAACGGCAATGAATTAACAGTTTCTCTGGAAAAAGCAATATATAAACTAAGCACCCACATAAAAATTATTAACGGCGGCGCAAGAATAATGTTATCATTTGTTATTTTTACCGTTTCTCTAAAAAGTTTCAGCATACTCATTATATACCTCAAGTTTATAGTTTATTACATTACCGAACTACTTAATTGTTTTTCTTCAATTATTTTTTTACGTTTACGTCTTTTCATCAAGTCTACAAAAGCTTCCAGACGGGTCAAATATCCAGCTTTACCTGTCTGTTCATCCATAATGAGCGGCAAAATAGGGATTTCGCAATTTTCTCGCATAGCAGGAAAAATATTTTGCGACATTATTTCAGGCATGCAGGTGAAAGGACTTATATGAATTATTCCGTCGATGCCGCGCTCATTCGCGTAAGCAACATCAGAAACACATTCCAGAGCATCACCGCCTATATCCCGCATAAGATAAGGTTTAGCAAGTCTGTTTGCTCTCTGAAGATGTGTTTCACCCTTTCTAAAGATTTTTGGAATGATTGCATCTTTTAAAAAACTGCTTACCGTTAAACTTTTCCTGACCTGCACTCCCATCTTGCCCAGTTCTTTTTCAATATTCTGGTTTGAGAAAGGATCACATACAAGAAAAATTTCACCTGTTATATCAACATATAAAACTTCTCTGTCTTTATCAATTTTAACCTTATCCATTTCAGCGAAAGCAAGTTTTTTAGCTTTTCTTAAACCAAATAATGAATCTTCCGCCTCAACAATTTTTAAAGCTTTATTAAAAGCTTTTTCCGCATCACCTGTTCTTATCTCTCTTGCACGCAAATATGCAAGTTTTGTTTCCAAATCATCAACCAGAAAAACTTTTCTTATTGCGGTTATGATTGCGTTAATAAACATCAAGGGCCTGTTTTTTCCTGTTATTTGCTTTAAAAATCTGTACATCCCCGCAATGCCGTCATATAATTGCAATTCAACATACCTTGCATCATACCCGAGGTCATGAAGTGCGTTCTGAATACACTTTCCATACTCGCCAAGTCTGCAAATTCCTGGAGATGTAATCATTGCAACATAGTCAGTTCCGCCCTCAAGTGCTTCTATAAAATTCCCCAGAATTAATTTATATGGCAGACAAATTGCCTCGGGAGAATGTTTTGTTCCTAATGAGAGCGTTTTTTTACTTGTGTAAGGCGGAATATATGGTTCAAGCCCAACTTTCCTTAACGCAGCCGACCAGGCTACATATATTAATCCCATATGAGGGAATGCTACTTTTTTCTTTCGTTGTTTTTTTTCAGTCATTGTTTTATTCCGTAAATTTTAAATCAGGGTGTCTTGCTGCAAGGGTTTCATCAACACGCTTAACCGGTGTTGAATGAGGAGCTGAAATCAATTTTTCGGGATTAATTTTAGCTTCCTCTGCAATTTTAATCATAGTTTCTACAAAATTATCCATAGTCTCTTTTGTTTCTGATTCAGTAGGCTCAATCATTAATGCCTCATGAACAATCAACGGGAAATATACTGTCGGCGGATGGGTATTTTCATCCATAAGAGCCTTTGCAATATTTAAGGTAGAAACGCCGTTTTCATGTTTTTGTTTTTCACCTGATAGTACAAATTCATGCATACAGGGCTCATCATATGGTAAATCAAAATATTTTTTTAATTTTTCTTTTAAATAATTTGCATTTAAAACGGCATTTTCAGAAGCATTTTTAAGATTTTTACCCATCATCAATATATATGCATATGCCTTTACAAGAACGCCAAAATTACCGTAGAAAGCCTTAACGGCACCAATTGAATGTTTTATATCATAATTTCTGTAATATTTATTACCGTCAAACTTAATTACGGGAGCCGGTAAAAATTCTTTAAGCTCATCAACAACACCAACCGGTCCTGCTCCGGGTCCGCCGCCGCCATGAGGCGTTGACATAGTTTTATGTAAATTTAAATGTACAACGTCAAAGCCCATCAATTTAGGATTTGTATATCCCATAATAGCATTAAAGTTAGCACCGTCATAGTATAAAAGCGAGCCATTATCATGCATCAGTTTTGAAATTTCAAGCACATTTTCTTCATAAATTCCCAGCGTATTAGGATTTGTCATCATAATTGCCGCTACATTACTATCCAAAACAGCCTTTAAAGCATCAATATCAACCTGCCCTTTTTCGTTGGATTTAATTTCTACAATATCAAATCCGCACATTTTTGCACTGGCAGGATTTGTCCCGTGGGCAGAATCCGGAATAATAACCTTTTTACGATTTTCACCTTTAACTTCAAAATATTTTTTAATAATCATCATGCCGGTTAATTCACCATGTGCACCAGCAGAAGGCTGTAAGGTTACAGCATCCATTCCAGTAATTTTTTTCAAGGCTTCCTGAAGATTATACATTAATTCTAAAGCGCCTTGAGCTTCATCATCTTCTGCAAGTGGATGAAGATTACAGAAACCTTCTAATGAAGCAAGAAACTCATTAACTTTGGGATTATATTTCATTGTACAAGAACCAAGCGGATAAAACCCTTTTTCTATACAAAAATTTCTGTCTGAAAGGGCTTTATAATGTCTCATAACTTCCAGCTCGCCGGTTTGAGGCAACCCGATTGAGCCATTTCTTATACAGCTGTCTTCCAGGAATGATAGGTTAATTTTTTCATCAGTCAAATTTATCCCGTCAGTTCCGCTGCTTTTTTCAAATATTGTTTTCATCTAAATAATCCCCTGTTTCGCCAAGTCTCTTTTTATTTTATCCAATCCCGCCTGAATTATACGAGAAATTCTTGATTGGGATATATTAAATTCTTCAGAAATTTCTCTAAGTTTTTTTTCTTTGAAAAATTTATACTCGATTAATTCTCTTTCCCTTGCTGGAAGTTTTTTCATTGATTCCATTATTTCATTTTTAAGCTCTAAAAATTCAATTGATTCTTCAGGATTTCTGTCATCAGACTTAATCTGCGTAGGAACTTCAGCATCCTGCATTTCATCAATCGAAAGAATAGTTTTATAAACTTCTTCTCTTAAGTTATTATCATATTCTTCCTCAGTCTGTTTTTTATTTTTTAAGGAATACCACTTATAACGGCGCCTAACTTCATTTCGAATGGCCCATTTTATAGCTGTCGATAAGTAAGTATTATTAAAGCTATCTGGTTTATTATTTTTGAATAATATGTATAAAGTATGATTACCTATATTAATTAATTCAGGCAATTCAATAAGGTGAGAAACTGAAAATTTTTGATACTCCACCTTAGCAATCATTTCAATTAAATCTTTATATTCTCTTAAATTAATTTTTTGCTCCGCCGGCATGAAACAATCCCTAACTAAAATTTACAATTATATAATATCAGAAAAAACTATAGCAGACAAGAGGATTTAATTTTCCTTAACATAATTTATTTTAAAAATAAAAAGGAGGACTCATGAGAGTATTATTTTGTACGGACGGTTCAAAAATAAGTTACAATGCAATAAAGAATTTTTCACTATGGACCAAAACAGATACTATAGTCGATATAATATGCGTAATAGATTGGAGCTTTCTTCCGGATGAAGCTGTTATAGAGGAAGCCGGATTTATTAACAATTGCAGAAATGTTGCAGATAACATTCTTGACTATACAGAAAAAATTATAATTGACTTAAATTTAGAATTAGGTGAAAAAATAAAATTATGCGGTACAGCAGTAGAGAGTATACTTGAACAGCTAGATGCAAAAAAATATGATGCTGTAATAATGGGGTCACACGGTAAAAAAGGTATACAGCGATGGCTGGGGTCAGTATCTAGAGAAGTATTAGAAGCTACAGAAATTCCTGCATACATTTCAAAAAACAAAAACGAGAGTAAAAATATTTTATTTACTACTGACGGTACTGAATGCTCCTACAAAGTTGCACAAAAAGCAATTGAAGAGCTTAAACTTGATGATAAAGAAGTTTATATTTGCACAGTTGTTGAAAATCCAGATTTATTATTTCTTGAGGGAACATTAGACACAAATTGGATGATGGCAATTAGAGCACAACAAGAAATCTATTCTGATAAAGCATTAAAGACAATGATAGAACTGTTTGACCAGTATAGTATAAATATAAAACAAAGCCGGATATTAGAAGGAGTTCCTGCACAGAGCATTTTAGATTATGCTATTGAAAAAGAAATTGATTTAATAATAGTCGGAACAACTGTAAAAAGTAAAATGCATCGTTTTCTGCTGGATTCTGTAAGTAAAAGAGTGGTAGAAAACGCGAAAAGTGATGCATTTGTAATTAGAATACAAGATGAAATAACCAAATGATAGATAAGATTAATTTTATGATATAATAAGTCTATGTTTAAGTATTATGGTAAATATGCACCATATTTGTTTTTGTTACCTGCAGGACTTTTACTGGTAATCTTCTTTTTTATCCCGTTCTTTCAGACAATTGTTTTAAGTTTTCAAGATTACAGCAATAACATATACAATCCTGTTTTTGCAGGTTTACACAATTATATCAGGCTATTTCAAACCCCTGTTTTTTATAAGGTTATGGCAAACACTTTTATTTATCTTATTGTTGCTGTGCCTATTCTTGCAATATTTCCGCTGTTACTTGCCATACTGTTAAATCAGAAAATACGCGGGATAACCTTATACAAAATTTTAATATATTTGCCTGTAATTGTTTCGATTGTAGTTGCGGCAATTGCTTTTAAGTGGCTTTATGCAGAACAGGGAATTCTAAATTATATAGTAACATCACTTGGGTTCAACTCAATAGGCTGGCTGACAGATCCCAATTGGGCGCTTTATTCCGTTGTCATAGTCACAATTTGGAAAGGTATCGGATACTATATGATGATTTACCTTGCGGCCTTAATGAGTGTTCCAAAAGAATTATATGAAGCCTGTGATATTGACGGGGCTGATTTTATAACCAAACATTTGACTGTAACCATTCCGCATATATTGCCGACAATTGCACTTGTTGTAACAATAAGTTCTATTTCCGCAATGAAAGTCTTTGCTGAAATTTATGTTATGACAAAAGGAGGCCCGTTAAATTCAAGCAAAACTATTGTTTATTATATTTATGAACGGGCATTTGAAAATCTCGATTTGGGATATGCCTCTGCAATGGCTGTTGTTCTGCTTATAATCGTAATGATTTTTTCACTCATAAATATATTGTTCTTTGAAAGGAAAAAATATCAGTTATGAAAAAAATACTAGGAAAAATTACTACACATTCTATATTAATTTTTGTTTCTATTTTGTCTATTTTTCCATTTATATGGCTGATATCAACATCTTTGAAAGGTGCGGGTGAGAATATTTTTGCGTATCCGCCGGTATTAATTCCCGAAGATTTTACTTTTGAAAACTACATAGGAGTCTGGCATAGAGTAAATTTATTAGGTTATTTTATAAACAGTATGATAGTTGCTGCCGGCACAGTCTTATTAAATCTTATTTTATCTTCACTTGCGGCATATCCTCTTGCCAGAATGGAGTTTAAGGGTAAAAAAATTACTTTCTTTGCCATTCTTGCAACTATTATGATACCATTTCAGGCTATTATGCTACCGGTATATTTAATTACAATCAAACTGAATTTGATAGACAGTGTAAGCAATTTTACAGGTTATATAGGTCTTATTATGCCATTTGCAGTAAGTGCATTTGGAATATTTTTGATGAGGCAGGCCTTTCTTGGAATTCCCAGAGAAATGGAAGAAGCCGCGATTGTCGACGGATGCAATGTGTTTCAGGTATTTTGGCGGGTGCTGCTGCCTATGGTAAAACCATCTCTGGCAGTGCTTGCTATATTTACGTTCATAGGTTCGTGGGGGGAATTTTTATGGCCGAGTATTGTGCTTACAAAAGAAGCATTGTATACACTTCCTGTCGGCGTAAATAATTTGCAGGGTATGTTTAGTTCAAACTGGCGGTATATTGCTGCAGGTTCAATAATTTCTATTATACCGATAATTATTTTCTTTTTATCTATGCAAAAATATTTTATTTCAGGCGAAAACGAGGGGGCTGTTAAGGGTTAATCCTCATCAAGAAATATCTTTTTCGAACCGCAAGTACTAAAATTTTTCAAAATAGCTTTATCCAAAGCGTCGGAATAAACTATTTTGCCATTTACATAAGTAACACCAGAAGATAATTTGTCTTCATCTGCAACTTTATCCACCATATAATCCTTTTCGCTGTCAGATAATATAGTGCGTGTCACATCATTCATTACATCAAAAACATATCTCTGGCGGTTAGAATTACCTTGACTATCTGTTATGAGAGCTGTCGCCTTTTCCAATTCATCAAGTGATTCTTTATAGTACTTCATATGTCGCAGCAAAATTGCAAGATTATAATGGGCCTCATAGTTCATAGGAGCAATTTTAATTGCCTTACAATAAGTTAAACCCGCATTATTATAATCGCCTATCAAATGATATGCCAATGCCAGATTATAACGTGCATCATAATCTTTTTTGAGAATTTTTATTGCATTTTTGTAAGCCTCAATAGCCTTTTCCAGAAATTGGCGTTGTAAACGCCAGTCATCACCGGCATATAATGATTTTTGTCTATATGCAACACCCATATTATAATAAGCAATTCCCTTATTCATTTTATAACTTTTTCTGTTGCTGTAAACAAAGGGAATAGATATAAGATGTCTTTTTGTTTTAATTATTTCATTATACTGGTCAATGGCACCGTCAAAATCACCGAGTTTTTCGGCAGAGACAATTCCGTAATTCATGCGAGCAATCATCATTTTAGGATTATAATTTATAGCCTGTTCATAAGCATCCACAGCAGAATAATAATCCTCATAAACAACATATATATTACCAAGATTAAACCACGCACTATAGTGTTCCGGATATAATTTTAATGCGGAATTATAAAAATCGATTGCTTTTTGCAGTTTTAAACGAGCAAAAGCTTTATCTCCTTTATGGATATAATACATACTGCACATTTTATCGTATTGTTTCAAAAACCATTCCTGATTAAAAAATACGACAGCAGCCGCTGCAAGTGCTAATAAAAATAAAAATATTTTATAAAGTTTAACTTTCAAAGTATACCTCTATTTTAATCATACAATTAAGCTTTTAATGTGGCAAATATGTAAACGAAATAAGTAAAATGTTAACAAATATTAAGCTATTTTTTATTAATAAAGCAATTTAATACGAACAAAAGTTTTTATATAAGTAAGGTAGGTTAGAAAACTCAATTTGGAGGTTAGGATTATGTCAGGCTACAATGTAGCAGCAATAAATGGTATGTATCCAATGTATAACAACTATTTTAATCAAGCTGCACTAAGCAATCTATATGATATGGATTATGGCCCGATGGGAATGAACGGAAGTCTATTTGGCGGGATGATGCCATTTATGCCATCATTTGGCGGCGGACTGAATTACGATTCATATTTTAATAATATGAAAAGTTACCTGAACTTCACATCTGATTATAATTTGCAGATGGTAGAAAATCAAAGACGAAATGATTTGAGAATTAATGCAACTGATGAAGGCATCCAAAATGCAGCAGCAGTCTTGAAAGAAAAGATTGATGCAAATGAACAAGAACAGATACAGGCAGCTTTTGCAGCATATGTAAAATCAGTGGCAGCAAAATATCCCGGTGAATCCAAACAAAATATAATTAATCGTGCTAAAAGTTTATATACAAACCTGTACAATATCAGCATAAATGATGATATTAGGGCAAAAGGCAACAATTCATTCAAGCAAGGTTTATACCAAACATTAACACTAGGTCTGGCTGACAATACGACAGCAGAAGAAAACATTGCAATATTAAGCGGTCAACCGGTATCAAGAACAGAACAAACAAATAAAGTTCTTGGCAGAGCAGCAGGCGGTTTTATAATGGGTACAGGTGCAGTACTTGGCTTAAGCCAGATAAAAGCCCTAAAACATCTGAAAGGGAAATGGGCAGTACTCGGAGGTATTGCAGGTGCGGCAATTTCAGGAATAGGCGCTCTGTTTGGCGGAACAAGAAAAACAGAACAAGTATAAGCCCCTTAAATCGTAAAAGTGTGTAGATATAATGTGTGTAGCAGGCTGGCAATCGTCAGCCTTTTTATTTTGTAAAAAAGAATTCCTCCGGCAAGGAGTGAGCCGAAGGAATTATATCAGTAAAAGAGACATCGATAACATTATGAAATATGTTTTTTAAAAGTCAAATTGATGTGAGAAAATTTTTAATATATAATTTTGTTATGAAAAAGATTTTAGCTATATTCACAATACTAACAATAGGTATAAATGTTTGTTTTGCAGATGAACTTAATGACAAAATAAATATTTTTTATGCGGAAAATAACATTAAAGAAGCATTTAGTTTACTTTTAAGTATACCCGAAGAAAATCGTACTGCTCAAAATTGGCTTTTAATGGGTAATATTTTACAAGATGAAAGAAAAATTGATGAAGCTGCATTTATGTTTAATCAGGCAATTGCAGCTGATTCAAAATATTATAAAGCCTATTACAACTTAGGCAATATTTATATGCTTCAGGATAAGCCCAATATGGCAATAAAAGAATATAAAAAAGCATTAAAATACAATCCTGATTTTGCATATGGTTATTATAACCTTGGATGCGCATATCTTAAGATTGGAAAAATAAAATCTGCCAAATGGGAATTTTTCAAAGCAATTGACTTAAATAATCAGGTAGCGGATTTTCACTATAATCTAGCATACACTTTCAAGCAATTAAATAAGGAAAAGCAGGCTAAAACTTATCTAGAATACTACAATAAAATCATTGAACGGGAGCAATAATTAATAAATGAGAGGCATCATATTTGATTTTAACGGAACATTATTTTGGGATTCACAGCTTCATCTTGACGCCTGGAGAGATTATTCAAAAAAACTAAGAGGCACCCCTTTTACCGATGAAGAAATGCTTAAATATATGTTTGGCAGAACTAACGAAGATATAATTGCGTATGCTATTGGGAAACAGCCGTCTCCTGAAATAGTTAAAAATATTGCAGATGAAAAAGAAGCATATTACAGAAATAAGTGCTTACAAAATCCAGAAGAATTTAAGCTTGCGCCAAATGCCGTTAATTTTTTAAACTTTTTAAAAGAAAATAATATTCCTCGCACAATTGCAACAATGTCCGAATGGAGTAATGTTGAATTCTATATAAAAGAATTCAATCTGGCACAATGGTTTGATATAGATAAAATAGTATATTCAGACGGAAGAATTCCCGGGAAACCGGCTCCTGATATTTATGAGATAGCAGCAAAAAATCTCGGATTAAAGCCGGCAGAATGTATAGTTATTGAAGATGCTATATCCGGTATTGAAGCGGCAAAAGCCGCAGGAATAGGAAAAATCATTGCAATAGCCTCACGTGAACCGGTTGAGTTTTACAAAGATATTTCGTGTGTTTCACAAATAATTACTGATTTTGACCAAATTGACAGGAGTTTATTAGGCATTTAGTGAGAGGGGAGATTCAAGATAAAATTATGAAAACTCTTGATATTCAGGCCTGACTTCAGTAGTTTTTTAATTGTTTAAAAATAACATTTATAATTACCCTGTTAGCTAAGTTCAAAATATCCATGTGTATGGTACAGTTTCTTTGATAAATATGAGGATTGAAAAGGTGAACTTACAAAAAGCAGCTGTACTAACCATGGCAACTTTTACCATGTTGAATCTAAAGGCTTATGCGGCATTTGATAATATATTTCAGGCAAATCAACAAACAGGAGATAGAACTTATGAAGTAAAAATAGGGACTGAATCCCTGACACAGTCTTTATCTCAGACAGGATATGGCACACTGAATGTAATAGGCAGCGGCAAAGACTCCATTCTTTCAGGCGAAATTAATTCTTCTACAAATGGAAGTTTTTTCAAATTAACATCTACAACACCAACAACACTTAACCTTAAAGATTTAACTATTACACAAGCAATACAAAACAATGCCGGCGGATCTGTTATAGTTTTGCAAAACGGGAATACAGCTAATTTGGATAATGTAACCTTAAAAGAAAATTCTGCTTTTGCAAGTGGTGGAGCAATATACAGCAGCAACGGGAATCTAATAATAAATGACTCCATTTTTGATAATAATAGTTCTACAAACAGCACTGCAGGAGTTATTGTTGTCTATGGAAATAACGGAAACACTGAAATATATAATTCGATTTTTGAAAATAATAAAGCTCCTAACACCGGCGTAATTTATATCACAAGTAGTAATTTAATTTTAAAAGATTCAGTATTCAGAAATAACGAAAGCAGTTCAACTCTGCCAGGCAGCAATCCCGGGGCTATACGGCTTGGCAATGGAGATGGAGTAACCTCATTAATTGAACGATGCTCATTTGATAATAATATATCAGGAAACAATGCCGGAGCTGTTTATAGTTATGGAAATACGACAATAAAAGATTCTTCTTTTACAAATAATTATGCAAACTTTAGAGGAGGAGCCCTGATTGTAGGGACTCAGAGCAATACCCAAATTACAGGAACAACTTTTAATGGAAACCAATCACAGGAATTTGCCGGAGCTATTTATAATGATGGGAATTTAACAATAGATAACAGTACTATATCAAATAATAAGGCATTGCATCATGAACCAACGCTGCAAGATGGACGAGGAGGTGCTATTTATAATAGCGGCACGGGTATTCTTAACCTGAACCAAGGTACACAACTTATTAATAACAGCGCTGCAGGTGAGGGAGGTGCAATAGCAAATTCAACAAACGGTATTGTTAATATCACCGGAACAAACATTATAGGCAATAAATCAGATACTGATGGCGGAGGCATTTGGAATATAGGTCAAGTTACAATAAACGGCGGAACCAATATAGCAGATAACAGCGCCAAAGGGCAAGGCGGAGGGATTTATAACACAGGAACGGTCAATTTAACATCAGATGAAAACGGAAATATTATTTTTCAAAACAATAATTCATCAGCTGGGGCTAACGATATTTACAATACAAAACAAATTAACGTGAACGGTGAAACCGGAGCAGTTGTAATAAACAGTGGGGTTTCAGGCCAGGGATTTATAAACAAATACGGAGACGGTGCATTGCTTTTGCACGGCGACAACTCTAATTATACAGGAACCTTCAATCAAAATGACGGAACTACTGCAATTTCGGATGGAAAATGGTTTACGGGTGACAGCAGTATTGAAGGTGGAACACTAGAATGGGGGCAAATGCACAAAAAACAGGTGGAGTTATAAAACTAACAAACAGCAACTTATATGTGCATAAAGATGCAATACTTGACTTAAATAATACAGCCGATACAATTGAACAAAGTGCTGCAATTTATCTTGATACCTATGGTGTAATAAACAATATTGGGACTGTAAACTTTAACGAGGATGATATTTGGAACGGCAGGGTAAATAACACCGGCACACTTAATTTAAATAATATCAATGCAAATAATGCAAAATTTTCCCATAGTGACGGCAGCCTTAATTTGAATAATAGTTCACAGCTTACAGTCAACAATGACAACAAAATAACCGGCGGGGATATGAGTATAAATTCAGGCAGTACGTTAAATATCAGTAGTGGAAATTTTGCAGTCAATAACTTATCAATGAATAATGGTACAGTTAATTCATTAAACAACATAACTGAAGTCAGTAATATTGCTGATAGCTTTAATGTTGAAGACGGCGGAGCGCATTTTAATATTGATTTTGACGGTGATAAGAAACTTTCAGACCAATATCTTGCTGGAAACTTTACAGGAACAGGAACAATTTCAATCGACAAATATAATGTTTCCGGTGCCCCATATGACTATAGAATACCGTTTGACGTATTCAACGGGAGCAACGTTGAGAACATGAATTTTGCAGCGACAAATGATCTAGTTAATACCCCGTTATACAGATATAGTCTTGTTTCCGAAGGAAGCGGCATTTATTCGCTTATAAGAGGCACACAAAACCCCTCAATTAATCGTGGAGCAGAATCCGCGCAATCTGTTTTCTTAAACAATATTGGTGTAATCAATAAAATTTTTGAACACGTTTACATAGACAGTGAACAGTTAACCCAAATCAGAAAAAGCAAAAAAAACTTCAGTACAGTTTATATGCCATATCAAGACATAAACCATGAAGATGGAAGCATTTGGTACAAGCCATATATAAGTTATGACAGATTTTCACTGCAAAACGGCAATATGATTTATAACACCTCTTACGGGTCTATTATAGGTTTTGACTTCCCTACACAGAAATTAAGAAATGAATGGAAATTTCTTCCGACAACATTCATAACATATCAGGGGGCAAGACAAGGCTCACACGGGGATAATTACTATCAAAATGGCGGTATGGGTGGCTTTATGGGTACAATATTCAAAGGAGATTCAATATCTTCGCTTCTTGCATATGCAGGAGGCTACGGCAACGAAATGCAAGGCTATGGTTATGAAGATAAAACAGGGAACTGGTATGCTGGCGGGGCGGCAATCAGTGCATATAACTTTCACCCCAAGAAAAATATCATAATCCAACCGATATTTTGGGCAACATATAATATTTTAGGTAAACAAAACTGGAGAAGCAGTTATGGCAATGTTCCAATGTCAACGGGATATTTAAACGGACTTGCAGTATCACCAGGGTTAAATGCTTTTTATGGTACCGACAAATGGAGTATTTACGGTACAATTTCATATATATTCACAATAAACGACCATACAAAATCTTTTGCAGGTCCTGTGGAAATTGATTCTGCAAGATTAAAATACGGATTTTTACAATACGGTCTCGGCTATATAAGAACATGGAAAGATAGATTTCTCGCATATGGTCAGCTAACATTTAGACAAGGCGGCATGACAGGTGTAGGTTTCTGGGGCGGCATAACTTACAGGTTCTAAGACTAATACAATACGCCTCTTGCCGTATTCAGCAAATCAAATACAAAGTTTAATTACTATCGGAGAGAGTATCACTGAATTGCGTTCACAGCACTCTAATAATGCTTGTTTCATTTTGTCTTCCATATTTTTCTCACTTTCTTTTTTCACGAAAACACTTGTTTTCATGTTTCTTTACATTTCTACTTTCTATACTTGACAACCGTAAGTTTACAGTTTATAATATATATATGATTAAAAGTTTCAAACACAAAGGGCTTGAAAAATTTTATACGACAGGTAATACCAAAGGCATTCAGGCTATTCAAGCAAAAAAATTAAGACAATTACTCACTATACTTAATGCAATGACTTCAACTGATGATTTAAAATTACCGTCACTTCGATTTCACCAATTACAAGGTCACAAAAAAAATCTTTATTCAATTACTGTTCAAGCTAACTGGCGTTTAACTTTTGAATTCGATAACGAAAATGTTTATATTCTTGACTATATCGATTACCATTAAACAGAAAGGATAACATTATGGATATGTATAACCCAACACACCCTGGTGAAATTTTAAAAGATTTATATCTACCGGATTATAATTTATCCGTTACTGCTTTTGCTTTAAAACTTGGTGTTTCAAGAACAACTGCATCTGAACTTGTTAACGGCAAGAATGGTGTTTCTGCCGATATGGCTTTAAAACTTGCAAAAGCGTTCAAAACAACTCCGCAATTTTGGCTCAATATGCAACAAACTTACGATTTGTGGCTGGCTAAACAACGTGTTGACCTCAACAATGTTGAAGTTATTGCATTGTAGATAATTCGGCTCGATATGCCATAACTTTGGCTTCAACCTCTTTTAATTTTTCTATATCATCCTCTGTTGCTGTGCCCTCAACTTTAGCATGCAACGGACGGATTGCCTGTGCATCCAGTTTGGCCGTTTCTGCATCTACATAAAAATTTTCCCCTTTGATTGCTCCCTCATAGTTTACTTCCGGCACTATCTTATTTGTTAAATCTTATAGGGCTTAGAAAGAATCTTTTACATAAATACTATATTATTTTCTTAATAATAAAGTTACCAAATTTAATTTGTAAAACAAACCAAGTTCACAGCACTCTAATAATGCTTGTTTCATTTTGTCTTCCATGTTTTCCACATTTTCTTTTTTTTCACAAAAACGCTTGTTTTCATGTTTCTTTACATTTCTACTTTTTATTACTTGATAATTGATAGCAAATATGCTATCATAATAGTATGAGCAAACGAGAAAAACTGATACAAAAAATCCTTAAAGGAAATTCTGAAATTACACCGGGTGAAGCAAGAAAAATTCTTGAAAGCTTCGGTGATGCTGCAGAAGGACCCGCAGGAGGTAGCTCTCATTTAACTTTTAGAAAAGCAAATAGACCGTCAGTTACAATCGTTTTAACTCAAAATCCTTTAAAACCTTACATGGTTGCTAAAATACAGGCAGTATTAAAATTCGAGAGATACTAATATGAAAAAAAATCTTGATTACTACATGAATTTACCTTACAGTTACATTGTTGAATGGAGCGATGCCGATGAGTGCTATCTTGGCAGTATTGTCGAAATCGAAAAAAATATGACCTGCGGAGATTCTCCTGAAGAAGTTATTACAAACTTAAAAGAAGCTCTTGAAGCATATGTTAATACTAGCATTGCTAACGGTATGGATATTCCTGAACCTATTAAAATGGCTGACTATAAAGGCAATATTACTTATAGGACAACTGGACTAAAGCATTACCGTCTTGCCAAAATTGCTAAGCTTAAAGGTATGAGCATTAATGCCTTTATTGATGAAGCTGTTGAAGAAAAGCTACAAGAAACTGCATGATTACAAGATTTGTATTTTTTTACAAATTAACTTTTTACACTTGAAAAACTACAAAAAATCATAAATAATGAGCATGTAGGGGGGAACCCTAAGAAAAGGACGTTTTCCTTAGAGTTCCACTTCATACCTACAATGAAAGAATTGCTAAAATTAATTTAGCTAAAAGCTCTAGTATTACTAGGGCTTTTATTATTGTTACCAATAATACTTTCATAGCTTACCACGCCCCTCTCGTTCATTTCATTCATTGTCCTGTAACGGAGTGGTAGTAAGTTGTAGATACTTACTACCCAAGTAATCCCTGCAAGCCTATAATATAATCTCCTATTGCTTCAAACTGTGTATTAATTGCTTCAAGCGGTATTCCTGCCCCCCCCTGGGCAAAGACCTCTAATGATTTCATATATTTAAGCATTTTAATCTAAAAAAGATGGTAATCCTTTCGGATACCATCTTTTAAGCTTATTTAATTAAAAAATATAAATTATGGTAAAAAATTTAAAAAAATTTTTCTTTGTAATCAATATATAAATTAATTTATTAATTTATATTATTTACTTTAATTTATAGCATATGCACAACCTATGCAGACAAAATGCATTGTATATGCAACGTATTATATAAATTTATACATTGCATTATTATTGTATATTCAAATAGTAATATACAGAATTTTTTATAATAATTTATTAATATTCAAAAAATTTATACTTGTATATCTTCACTATTTTGTTTTTCCGGGGGTTTAAATAAAGCAACAAGCCATAATATCCCAGCTATAAAACCGAATATAGCTAAGATAATAGATAAATATCTATTTCCAATAAAATCAGGAAGAACCAAATTTTGATAACTTAATTCTAACTCTTTTTGCAATTTTAATTCAAGTAGTTTATTATGAATTTGGAGCAGAACCCCAGAAATAATTACTAACCCTGCAAAAAAATACGCTTTTAATTCAGATATATCAAAAGCGTCAAAAAATCTTTTTTTATAATTAAAAACTTTTAAAATTAAGACTGCAGTGACTGATAGTAAACACATAATATAATTGATTTTTTTTGTGGAGTTACAGAGAGTAAAACAATTGGCAATACTCCCAAAATGAAAAGAATAAAAGCGTTAATTGCAAAAAATAACCTATTTATTTTGCCTTTTGGTGAAAAAATATTCTTATTCATTTATTAATCCTCTTATAAAATTACTACATAATAACTTTGATATGTTGCTTAGTATCATCTACCGGAGGTTTGTTCCGTATTTCGTTATAGTACTTTTGCTTAAATAAATTTATAGTCTTCTCTCTTTTAGCAACAGAAAAAGTGATTGTTTCGTTGCGGTTAGTAAAGGCTTTGCCTTCTGTTTGTCCGCCCATTAATTTTCCTGTAATGGCTCTGCCGTCAGAACAGGTCAAGTCAAAAGTCCACATTGGCGGTACATAAATTATCGATTTTCCTATGCACAGTGCACCTGTTTTGTTTGCTCTTACTTCAATAACTGCTCTAGCATAAAGCGGATCATAATAAGATTTTCCCGAAAAAGTTTCATTGTAATTATCATACTTTGCTGTAATATTAGACGTACATCCTGAAACAATTAATGGTAATATTGCAAATAACATACAATAAAAAATCTTCTTCATATCATACTCCTTTTTATATATTTTTACCACAAAATCAACCAAAAGTGTTAGGGAAATATAACAAAAATAAACTAAAATTTGTATTATATCCATGTGGTTATATCGTTTTTAGATTTAAGAAGAAGAAAGAGGTACTTTTATGTCTAATTTTATTTTGGAGTTAAGTGCAGGATTGAAAAAGATGTTTAGAGAAAAAATCAATATAGTAATTTTTCTTGTAATACTATCACTCGGGTTTAATGTTTATAGTTATGTTGATATAAAAGGATCAATTACTGAGAACACAACTTTAATAAAAAAGAAAATTGACTACAGATATTTCAATACAACTAAAACATTAGAACAAATCCATAATGTAGATGTCAACACATATAACGATGAGCTCAAACCCAAAATTAATCGTTATGTTTATTCAACAACTGCTTAATTTTTAAAATTTCATCCGTACTCAAACTGATATTATTTCCGGCTTGAGTATTTTTTTCAACGGTTTCTCCATATAACAGTTTGTCAATACTTATATCAACATTACATTTTATTGCATTTACTTCATCTAAACTCGGTTCTTCAGAATTAAGAATAAATTTTTCAATTCTGCTTTCTTTTATTCCTGTTCTTCTGGCAAAATTATAAGGTGTTTCCTCATTTTCAGACAAAATTTGTCCTAAACGTTTACCCCAATTTTAAATTTAAAAGCGCTTTTTCATTCTTAATCAGAGCATGAGTATTTTCACAATTGTTAAAAAACTAGAAGAACGTAAACAAAAGAGCAAAATTTTATATAATAAATTGAGTTTAATTATGGCATTCTGCAACCAATTGCCAGAACTGTTCAGATTGGCGACACCGCAAGTAAAAAGAGAAATTATACAAACTTGCGTCCGAACCCTTACATATAATGGCGAAACCCTTAAAATAGAATTATTTCCAGTATTCTATAAGATGAAATACTGGAAAAATGTTAAAAATGGGGCGCCTGATGGGATTCGAACCCATGCATATCGGAACCACAATCCGAGGTCTTAACCGCTTGACGACAGGCGCCAT
>CANUDF010000011.1 GCA_947857085.1 Candidatus Gastranaerophilales bacterium
CACTATTAAGTGAGACGCGCCTTTTTTGTTGTCTTATATGCATTAGAAAAAAATTCTTATCTTATAATATTGAAAGAAATTTGTTAGAAATAAAAGAAATCAGAAAGGAAGAATATTATGGAAACAGAAAAAATTATTATCGAACTTTTCTCAAGAATTAAAAATTTGGAAGAAGATGTTGCAAAATTAAAAGAAATGATTGCGGTATTAAATGCCTTCCCGACCGATCGGGTATCCAAAAGTATTCCCGATGACATAGAACGTATGTCGACTGGTGCAAAGAAAACTAAATCTTATACAAAGACAACCGATGAAATGATTGAGACTTGTTATGAGCATGGTAAAAAAGCATATGATAATCCGGATGCTGATATAAAAGAATTTGCAAATGAGGTTTCACAAAAAACAGGCATGAATAAAAGCTCAGCTGTCATATATATATATGTAGCCAAATCCTTGTTAAAAGGTGAAATTTTTAAGCGTGTTGTGAGTAGTGCCGCTTTGAGAAAATATTTGGATAATATTTTGTTAGAATACGGCAAAAATGGATTACGTAAGGCTTTGACCGCAACAGAACTGCATATCGAATATTTGAAAAAGTACAATATTCCAGTAAAGTCTTTTGTTGCTATTTACAATGAATACAAGTAAATATACATATCCTTCTTTCTCGCTTTGCATAAATTTATGCAAAGCGAGTTTTCTTTTTTTAAAGCATTGACAGATATCTTTCGCCTAAATCAGGCAAAATCACAACAATCATCTTATCTTTATATTCCTGACGTTTAGAAAGTTCAATTGCTGCATACATTGCCGCTCCTGATGAAATTCCGCATAAAATCCCCTCTTTTGTTGCAAGTTCACGGGCTGTATTCATAGCATTTTCATCACTTACCGGAATTATTTCATCAATAAGTCTTCTGTCAAAATTTTGCGGTATAAAATTTGCACCTATACCTTGAATTTTATGCGCACCTGCTGGTTTTCCCGCAAGTACCTGAGAGTTTTCAGGCTCAACCGCAATAGCTTTAATTGTCGTGTTATGCGATTTTAAACCTTTTGCTATACCGGAAATAGTGCCGCCTGTACCCACGCCTGCAACAATTATATCAATTTTTCCGTCTGTATCCTGCCAGATTTCTTCGGCAGTTGTTTTTATATGTGATTCAGGATTAGCAGGATTGTTAAATTGCTGCGGAATAAAAGAATTTGGATAAATTTTACTTAATTCAATTGCTTTATCAACGGCTCCTTGCATTCCTTTTGCGCCGTCGGTTAAGACCAATTCCGCACCGTATGCTTTTAAAAGTTTTCTGCGTTCAAGACTCATTGTTTCAGGCATTGTTAGAATCATTTTATATCCTTTGATTGCACAAACCATTGCAAGTCCAATCCCTGTATTCCCGCTTGTAGGTTCAATAATAACCGTATTTTTATTGATTAATCCGTCTTTTTCTGCTTGTTCAATCATATTAAGCGCAGGGCGGTCTTTTACGGATCCCGCAGGGTTAAAACTTTCAACTTTTGCCAGAATGTTTCCGTCTGAAAGTTTGTTTATTTTTACCAGTGGCGTTTTTCCTATTAATTCTGTTAAGTTATCTGCTATTTTCATTTGTCTCCTTATTTTATACGTATATTTGTTTTCGAGGCGATAGCGTGAACAGGGTGGAAGCGTGTCCGAGAAAACAAATATATTTATAAATTATCTTTTTTTCTGTATCCTTTGTTTTGTGAAATTGTTCTGCCGATTGCTTTGAATTTTTCTTCCAGTTCAGTATAATCTATTGAAGTTTTACCCGGATATATTTCGTATTTTTTTCGTTCAGTTTCTTCTGTAACATTAGGCATTACAACGTTTGCACCGCTTTGAAGTGCTAAAATCCTGCCGTTTCCCTGTATTGTTTCCATTGCTGTTGTTGCAGGAATATTTATATCAGGCATCAAAAGCCTTACAATAGCCATAACCTTTAACGAAAGCCAAAAACTGTCAGCTTTATAATCTCGTAACGGAGTATCTTTATGGGGAATAAGCGGTCCTAAGCCTATCATATCCGCGTCAAGTTCTTTAAAAAATAAAATATCACCGGCAAGACTTTCCAAAGTTTGTCCTGGAAGTCCGACAAGGCACCCTGTACCTGTTTCATAACCGAGTTTTTTTAAATCTTTTAAGCATCTTATACGGTTTTCATAATCCATATTGGGATGTAATTTCTTGTATAATTCTTTGTCTGTTGTTTCAATTCTAAGTAAAAATCTGTCCGCGCCCGCTTCTTTCAGTATTTTATATTCTTCATATGTCCGTTCCCCTATACTCAGGGTAATTGCAGTATCGTGTTTTTTTATTTCTTTTATTATTTCAGCAAGGCGTTCGGCATTGAAATAAACATCTTCTGCCGATTGCATTACAATTGTTTTATAGCCGTTGTTCAGAGCATTTTCTGCTAATTCTATGATATCTTCTTTATTTAATCTAAAGCGGTCAATATTTTTGTTTTCTGCACGAACCCCGCAATAAAAACAGTTTTGTTTGCAAATGTTTGAAAATTCAATTAAAGCACGCAGGTGAATTTCATCACCTACAAATTCCTTGCGTACTTCATCTGCAGCTTGAAAAAGTTCATTGTTTAAAAAATTATCTTTAAGTATTTCAATAATTTCAGATTTTGAAAGCAGATGCAGCTTTTTGGCTTTTTCAATTAATTTATTCATAGTTGAATTATATAACAAAAACGACCATCAATTGATGGTCGTTTTTTTAGTTATTTTTCAACAGGAGGCTGAGGGGGAGGCAGCTGCGGTCCATGTCCATGGTGAGGTCTTGGTCCCATTGGCGGGCGTCTGTGTTCTTGTTCAAAACGTTTTCTGCCTTCCTGTTTCATTTTTTCAAGTTCTTTCTTTTGTTTTTTTGTTAAAAGCGCTTCAAATTCCTGCATGTTTTTTACGCGGAGTTCGTGTGCCTGTTTATGCAGGTCACGTAATTCTGAATGAATTTTGTCTAATTTTTCTTTTTGCATTTCAGGAGAAATTCTGGAAAGTTTTACAACTTCTGCTTCCTGATGCTTAGCTCTAATTTGCTCCATTATAGGCTTCATTTCTTCATGACCTTTCATGCGAAGTTCTTTTGCTTTAGTTTTTTGTTCCTCTGTTAATTTAAGACGTTTTTCAAATTCAGCTTTTTTGCAGTCAGGTTTTTTATGTGGTTTTTGCGGACATACCTGAGGTTTAGCTGGTTGTGCTTCGGCTTGAATTGGAGCGGCAGGAGTTGTATTTGCAGGCGCCGGTGTCTCTGCTGCAATTACAGCTGTCATAGAAAATGCAAGTAAGCTTGCTAAAAGTAGTGTTTTCTTCATTAATCCATCCTTTCTTTGATTAAGTTTTCTAATTTATAAGCCAATTCTTTTTTTGCGTTGTAAATTCTTGATTTTACCGTACCTAAAGGACATTTAAGTTTACGCGCGCAATCCTCATAGCTGTATCCTTGAATTTCACAAAGCATTATTACTTCTTTTAATTTTGGCTTGAGTGAATTTATTGCATTTATTATTTGTGTTTGTCTTTCGTTTTTAATAAGTTTAAGTTCAGGTGTCTCCTTTTTATCTTTTATTGTGTGTAAAATATTATCATCAGAAGTTGAATTTTGTTGATATTTTTTGTATGCAGACTTTAAATAATCTTTTGATACATTTTTTGCGATTGTGTTAATCCAGCTTTTAAAGCTTCCTTGTTCATGGTAGTGCCCTGCATTTTTCCATGCTTTTATATAAACCTCCTGTTCAAGGTCTTCGTTGCTCTCTTTTGTTATAAGTTTAATAATGCTTTTTACATTATTTTGATTTTTCTTTATTATCTCGTTAAAATTCATTTACTCTACCATTACAAATCCGTATGCATCAACAGGAAAACCTAAGTCTTCCGCTGTTAATGTAGTGCCGTATTTTATTGTGTCTGAAATGTCTGTATTTAGATTTATAACACCCAGTGTTGCGGCGCTCAAACACATTGCAAAAACAGCACATGCTATCTTTGCTTTGGCAATAGTTTTTTTCCGCTTAAGAAAATAAGGTCTTGCCTCTTTTATTAATTCGGAAACAGCATTCATTTTTTCATGCTCAAGCTGACAATCTTTACAACATTTTAAATGCTCGTTGAATGTTTTTTCATCTGCGAATGTAAAAAGAGCTTCATATTTTGTACATTTGTTTTCCATTTTTAACCTCTGTACCAATATAACGAAATTGAATTAATAAAAGTTCATTTTATTATATCTTATAAACTTGCATTTGTAAAATTATTGTAATATTATAACATTTGTCTAACAATTTTTTTAATTTACAGACTTGAGATATTTGAAATGAGTATAGCCAATAAAATTGAAGATATATGTCTGTCCCTAGGGAAGAATAATAAGCCTACTTATGTTGTAATGGCAATTGCAACGGCAAAAGGTATTTTTCGTCCACTGTTTACAATGATGGACAAAAAAGAGAATTCCGAGACAAAGAAATATACTGCAATCAGAGAAGGATTGACAGAAGTTATTGCTATCCCCTCATATTTGCTTTGCGGTGAGCTTGCAGGAAAACTCGCAGATAAAGTATGCGGGGAAAACCTTGGAAAAGGATGGAAAAAACAGGCTATCGGCGACGAGGTTGTTGCTTTTAAAGAATTAAAAAATCATGATTATATAAAACCGGTTAATAATGCGGAATATACTTTAAATTATGAAGACGGTCAGAAATATCTTTTAAAAGTCCTTCCTAATGATACTAAGGATTTGAAAATTGCAGATAAATCTGTTGAAAAAGTAATAAAAATTGGTGATAAAAAGTTCTTACTTCATAAGTTAAATAAAAGCGAAAAAGTCGTTGAAAATACGATTGATAATGTTTTCTCAATTGATAATATGGTTGTCGGGTTTAAGAGGTTAAAGGAGAATGCAGCATTACATAATGCAAATAAGAACCTTATGTTTGTTGGTGTTTGTACCGCTGCATTGTTTGTAATTCCTGCACTTTGCTCTGTAGCTATAAAACCTCTAATGGGATTTATTCAAAAACCGCCTAAGAATGACGCTAATAAACTCGATATTCAGTCTAGACAGCCAGAAATGGCTATCTACAATGATATGTTAAAGCATAATAATACATTTAAAGCATTTAGTTCATTTTCTAATCGTCCACAATCAGGTATGAAAGTGGGAGGTGTCTAATGTTACAGAGTATAGTATCAAGTCCGTTTATTGCTAATATTGCACAAAATACAGCTGCTTCCGTATCTACAGAAACTGTTTTGAAATCTATAGGCAGACCGGGATTTATTCTTATTGATAAAGATATAGATGGAGATACAAAGCAATATGCAGCGGCAAAAGAGTTTTTATATCAGATGACCTGTTTAGCTATATATGCAGCCCTTATAACCCCAGTATTTAAGGCTGGTGCTTTTAAACTGGGTAAAAAATTCTTCAAAAACTCAGCCGAGTTTGCGAAATTTAAAAATGCCGATGAATATTTAAAATATCACAAACAGGCGGTAAAAGATTTAAAAACCAGAAAAGCAGTTTTGATGCACCCAGGATTTAAAAAGACAAAAGAAAGATTAAGGCATGATAATCTTGTAGATGATTTGTATAATAAAGAAAAGCCTGAGAAATATGAAAAAATAAAAGGAACAATAGAATTAGGTTCATTAGTAGGTTCTGTCTTAGGGCTTGCTGTTATTGCACCTCAAATTGCTCATTTTACAATCCACCCGATATTAAAGGCTCTTGGCTTAGAAAAAAAAGAGCATGACGTAAAACAAAATAATTCAGAACAGCATTCTGAACATAAATTAGATAAAGTTGCCTGAAAATATATTGGATAGAGTTTCTAATGAGCGGTTTGCCATTAATTCAGCTTTCAACTTTTTATTTTTGCGTTCTTTTTTGGGCAGATCTACCGGCGGTAAAATTCCCCAGTTTGAGTTTATGGGTTGAAACTTTTCATGTGCTTCGTCGCTTATATAATGTGTTAAAGCTCCGAGCATGGTTTCTTCCGGTAATTCTATAAGTTTTTCACCTTGCAAAAGTTTTGCCATGTTAATTCCGGCAAGAAGTCCGGTGGCAATGGATTCGGTATAGCCCTCCGTACCTGTTATTTGTCCTGCAAAAAACAAATCAGGGCGTTTTTTTGTTTGCAGGCATGCATTTAATACTTTTGGTGAGTTTATAAATGTATTTCTGTGCATTACTCCGAATCTTACAATATTTGCATTCTCAAGTCCCGGAATGGAATGTAATAGTTCTTTCTGGCTTCCCCATTTTAAATTTGTCTGGAAACCTACAAGATTATATAACGTCTTGGCAGAATTATCCTGACGCAATTGTACAACAGCATAGTTTTCTTCATTTGTTCGTTTGTCAATTAAACCTACAGGTTTCATAGGACCAAATCTTAGGGTATCAACTCCGCGCGACGCTAAAACTTCTACAGGAAGACAGCTTTCAAAAAACTTTGCATCTTTTTCAAAATCTTTAAGTTCAATCCTTGGGGCATTTATAAGTATATTATAAAATTTGTCATATTCTTCTTTATTCATAGGACAGTTAATATAAGACGCTTCGCCCTTATCATATCGGCTTGCGTAAAATGCTTTATCAAAATTAATGCTGTCTCTTTCTACTATCGGGGCAATCGCATCAAAAAAGTGAAGATGTTCATTTTCTGTAAATTCTTTAATTTTATCAGCTAATTTATCACTTGTTAACGGTCCTGATGCAATTATTGCAGGAGTATTAGGAAGTTCTGTTAACTCCTCTCTTATAAGTTTTATATTAGCGTTACTTTCTATTTTTTCTGTAACTGTTTTAGCAAAAAGTTCTCTGTCAATTGCCAGAGCGTTTCCGGCAGGAACACGGCATGCGTATGCTATCTTAATCAGTTCGCCGCCTAAAATTTCCATTTCATGTTTAAGAAGTCCGCTTGCATTTGATTTGTCATATGAACCTAAACTGTTTGAGCATACGAATTCTGCACAGTTTTCACCTGTATGTGCTCCTGTCGTTTTATTAGGCCGCATTTCATATAAATTTACTTTTATATCTCTTTTCGCTAGCTGTAAAGCTGCTTCAGAGCCTGCTAAACCAGCTCCTATTATTGTTACTTCCATTTTTTTAGTTTATTATAGAGTATTTTATTAGTCAATTACAAAAAACTGTTACCTTTGTAGTATAAAAATCTTATTATATTTGCCTTTTCGGGTTTATGTAAAGCAAATGTTACATTTGTAGTAATATACTTGCAAATTAATTTTTTATTAAGTATAATAAATACACTTATTAAATACATTTATCTTTATTGTTAATTTTTCTTAAAAAATTAAGCTTAAAAAAGCAATAAGTGTGCAGATAAGTTTTTTTAAATAATATGTGTAGATAGTAGAAAATTAGTAGGGAAATGTCAGTAAAATCAGTTCAATTAACATCAGCGGAGCCTAAACGCAATAATACATTAAAGGCGCAGAATAATAATCATGTTTCATTCGGGAATGCCGGTAATCCGGTTATTACTTTAATGGATGCTATAGAAAGAGGCGGTTTTGCGGCTTCCTTTATTATGCAGGATTTTTTAGGTATGGCTGGTCCCCGTGTTCTTACGGGCATGTACCGTAACCATGATAAAACTGGTCAATTAAACTGGGATTTCGCTAAAAAAGAAGGTATCAGAGAAATTTTAAGCGGCCCGAGTGCTTTCATAATCCCTTGGATTATGATGGAAGGTATTAAGCGTGCTTCCGGTTCTGCAAATAATATTCCTATAGACTTTATTAACGGATTCGGTGACACCTTTGCTGATTACTTAAAGGCTGATAAATCAGTTCTTGGCGATGCTGCAAAAATGAAAAAAGGTTTCTATGAAAAAGCCTTTGAAAATATGCTGTCTGCATCAACTGATAACAAACTTGCTGGCGAAGAACTGAAAAAGGTTTCAAAAGACTTTGCCGAAAGATTGCTTGAAGCGGAAAAAGCTCCTAAAAAAGGCTTCTGGAAGCATTTAACAGGCAAACCTGTAAAAGGTTCTGCTCAAGATTTACAGCATGCAATTTTAGAAGATTTCATTGCATTACGCAAACGGCATTTAGGTTTTGACGGTGATAACGTTATTGCCGAATATGGTGTAAAAGGCGGAAATAAGATTGCCTCTTCATTCAAAACAGCTCTTAGCCATATGAATGATTACGCAAATGATGCAATTAAACATGTTAATAAGAAAGTTAAAAACGTAAAAGATTTAGATATTGAAAAATTTGTTAAGACATTGAGCCAAAGACGTTCAGGTACAAGATTCTTATCTAATATAAGCATGTGGCTTGCGGTTGTCGGGTTCTATACAGTTATTCCTAAGTTATACAATCTTGCTACAAAAGGTAGAGACCCGGGCTTAGATGGTTTGGGTGTTCAGGATGAAAATGTTAACAAGTCTGCAAATCCGACTTTCTCTAACGAAAAAGGAAAACAGGAAAAAGCGGAAAATAAAACAGAAGATAAATCACAGCCGAATTTCACAGGTCTTCAAAGTTCAATGGCAAAACTTGGAAAAACAGTTGTTGATAATCCTGCAGTTAAAAAATTCTCTAACGGATTTGAGTTTGACGGTGCAACAATGTCAATGCCTGCAATGTTAACATTATTGTTCGGGTTCTGTTTGCCGCCAAGATTAATTCATGCCCAAAGTAATACAGATAGAAAAGAAATTATAATGCGTGACATTACAAGTTTCCTTGCGATATTATTTGGTTCAAAGGCTATTAACAGAGTATGTTCAGACATATTTGCGAAACAATCCGGCCTAGCTTTGAATATTAAACCAGAAAGCCATAATAATAATATCTTTAAGAAAATATGGCATTATATTTATCCGACCGGCGGTGTACAGGTTCTTGACAGCGATAGAATTATATCAAACTACAGTAATGTATCTGATTTCAAAAACGGAATTAAAGACATGTTTACTTATGTAGACAAGAACGGCGGTAATGTCGGTAAAATGCTTAATATTGATAAAGATATTAAAGCTGCGGCTTCTGAAATCCTCGGAAAAACTCCTGATAAAACTATGTCTTTAGAATTTATCAGCAAGAAGTTTGATGAGGCTAAAGGAACAAAAGCGTATAATAAGATTGTTGAAATTTTATCAGACAAGTCTAATCCGCTTGTAAAACGTGCAAAAACTCTTAATAGTACGTTTGGCTTCCTTTCAACAGTTCTGCTTGTTCCGGCATTGATGATATGGATATCTAAACATTGTGAAAAAATGACTAAAAAACATATTGAAGAACAGAAAAAATTAGCAATGCAAAATCAAGCTAAGCAAACACAGGTTCCTGAAGCAATGCGGGTTGTTACCAATAAACCAACAATGGCCGGTTTTTTAAATAAAGCGTAAAATAAAAAGAGGTTCATATGAACCTCTTTTTATTTTATAATTAGTCTTCAATAAGAGCGTTTATATCTGCAACCATTGCATCAGGGTCAAAGCCGTGAACTTTTGCGCCGGCTTCAAGGTTTTCAAAACGTGCAGCCGCACAACCTATGCAGCCTAAACCGTATCTTTGAAATACTTCAATGCTTTGCGGGTAAGCTTGAACTATATCCATAATGTTCATATCTTTTGTTACTTTTTCTGTCATAATTTTCTCCTTCTTGACTTCACACAGTTTGTCATTAAAAATATTATACACTAAAAAAAGAAGGTATGCTATGGAATTATTGAAAAAGCTTTTTAAAGATGAAGATAGAATTATAGGACTGTGCGGTTTTAAAAAAGCTGAACAGGAACAACTTAGAGTGTTTATTCCCAAATTTGATGCAACAAAGTCAATTTACAATGTTAATTATCAGAAAAACTTTTTTCTTATGTAATATTTGTTAATATTATAGCAATTTTTCAATCCCCAAATACTTTATTATAATATAATAGGGAAAAATTGGGGATTTAATATGTCTGTACAAGCAATTCAATTTGGAAATCTTTCAGCAATAAGAGCATTGCAGGGACAAAGGCCGGCTGCGGTAAAAGAAGTTGCTAAAAATTTCCAGACTAATTATACTAACGGAGAATTAGTTCCGAAAGTTCAAAATGAAGTTTTAGCCAATAAATTAAATATTTTCGCTTAAAACTACTGATCGCTTTCGTGTTGTTCATTATCTTTCATCAGTTTAGCAAAGTCTGACGGTTTAATACTTTGGATAAAGTTTTTAAACTCCTGTGCTTCTTCTTCATCTTTTGCTGTATCAGTTGAAACTGAACCGTTAGAAAGTACATTTGCAGTAACAAATATAGGTGCATCTACTCTTATTGCTACAGCTATAGCGTCAGAGGGGCGTGAATCAATTTCAACACAGTTGTCATTTCCATCTTTTAAAAATAATGTGGCAAAGTATGTTTCTTTTTCAACATCATTAATTTCTACTCTGTCAAGAGTATAACCAGTTTTTTCAATTAAATTAATAATAAGATCATGAGTCATAGGTCTTGCCACATTTAGATTTTCAATTTTTCTTATAATGGCACTCGCTTCAGCAGAGCCTATCCATATAGGTAAAGCTTTACGGTTGTCTTTATCATGCAACACAACTATAGGGGAACCAGTTCGTGTATCAAGGGCTATGCCCATAACTTTCATTTCTATCATAATTAAATTATAGCCTTTCTTTATAAAAACGTCAATTCAGAGTTTCTGTAATATTAATATTATAGACTAAAAAAATTTTTTGACCTCTTTCAAAAAAAAATATTTATGTTATACTAAATTTATAATAATACGGAGTAATGGCCGAGTGGCTGAAGGCGGCACCCTGCTAAGGTGTTATGTGGGTTATACCTGCATCCAGGGTTCAAATCCCTGTTACTCCGTTTTTTAATACTTATATTGCAATGCTCTGAGCGAATTTAATACTGCAATAAGAGTGACTCCTACATCTGCAAAAACAGCACCCCACATTGTCATTAGACCTGAAGCCCCGAGCACTAAAAACAGAAGTTTTATACCAATTGCAAATATAATATTTTGTTTTACAATTCCCATTGTTTTACGTGCAATATTTATCGCAACGGCTACTTTTGAAGGTTTATCATCCATAATAACCACATCTGCTGCTTCTATTGCTGCATCAGATCCTAATCCTCCCATTGCTATGCCTGTATCAGCCCTTGATAGAACCGGAGCATCATTAATCCCGTCACCGGTAAATATTACAGTTTTTCCTTTTTGTTTTTTTAATATGAGTTCTTCAACTTTTTCTACTTTGTCTGCCGGTAAAAGTTCCGCAAAGTAAGTTCTTATTCCAAGTTCTTTAGCAATATTGTCTGCTGTTTCGATAGAATCGCCCGTAAGCATTATGATATTTTCCGAAATTTTTTTGATATTTTCTACTGCTTTGACAGCATCTTCTTTTACCTCATCAGATATTACAATACTGCCTATAAATTTATTATCTTTAGCAATGTAAATTACTGTTCCGGCTTCATTAGATTTACAGTAGTCAATGTTAAATTTATCCATAAGTTTATCATTACCGGCAATAATTATATTGCCGGTTACATTTGCTTTTACACCATTTCCTGCAAATTCAGATATCTCTTTTACAATATTAGTAGCAATATTTTTGCCGTATGCCTGTTTTATAGAACTTGCTATTGGATGGTTTGAGTAAGCTTCTGCAAAAGCAGCAGTTTTTAAAAGCTCATGATTGCTTATACCTTTTTGCGGGATTATATGTGTAACCTTAAATACTCCTTTAGTAAGCGTACCTGTTTTATCAAAAACTATTGTATCCGGTTTTGATAACGCTTCAAGGTAATTGCTTCCTTTTATTAAAATTCCGCATCTTGACGCTGCTCCTATACCTGCAAAAAAGGTTAATGGTACTGAAATTACCAGTGCACAAGGACAGGATATTACAAGAAACGTCAATGCCCTTTCTATCCATAGATTAAATTGTGCTCCTGTGAGCAGAGGAGGTATTATAGCCAGCAATACTGCACCGATAACAACTATTGGTGTATAGTATGATGCAAATTTTGTTATGAAATTTTCAGCTTTTGTTTTTTTTGAACTTGCGTGTTCAACTAATTCAAGGATTTTTGAGACGGTTGATTCTTTGAATTTTTTAGTAACTTTTATTCGGATAAGTCCGTTCGTATTAATGCATCCACTAAGTGCATTGTCGCCTTTTTGAACCTGCTGTGGTCTAGCTTCACCTGTTAGCGCCGAACATTCCAAAATAGCGGTTCCATCAATTATTACTCCGTCAAGCGGAATTTTTTCACCTGTTTTTACAATAATAATATCATTTATGTTTATATCTTCCGGAGACTTTTGTATTATTCTGCCATTTTCTTCTATATTTGCGTAATCTGGTCTTATATCCATTAATTTAGTTATAGAGCGGCGTGATTTCTCAACAGCTTTATCCTGAAAATATTCGCCTATTTGGTACAGTACCATTACCATTACTGCTTCAGGATATTCTCCTATTGCCATTGCCCCTATTGTTGCAATACCCATTAAAAAATTTTCATCAAATACTTTGCCTTTAATAATGTTTTTTACAGCTGTAAAAAGGATATCATAACCCGCAATTAAATAAGCCGCAAATAATATCATAAACTTTGTGTTTTCCGGTATCTTTGCTAATATAGCAAAAAATAAAATACATGCCGCTATTATTACTCTTAATATCTGCGTAGAAGCGTTTTTATGGTTATGGTGTTCGTGATGGTGATGATTGCACATAGACTTCTCCTTTATTATCCTTAATAGTATTATAATTGAACAACTGTTCAATTGTCAAGTGTATTGTGTTAAAAATTTATAAAAATTAATATAGTTGAATAGTTGTTCATTTATGTTATCATAAATTTAAAGGAGAATATATGGATAACAAAAGTGCTGATTGTGAAGCAATAAATTTGGATTTAATAGATAAAGTTAAGCCTAATATGCCTGAGACAAAAGTTCTGTATGAATTGTCTGATTTTTTTAAGGTAATGGGAGATGGTACAAGGATACAGCTTTTATGGGCATTAGAGGAAAGTGAAATGTGTGTTGGAGATTTGGCAGTACTTTTAAACATGACAAAGTCTGCTGTTTCGCATCAATTAAAAGTTTTAAGAATAGCTAAACTTGTAAGAGCCCGTAAAAAAGGTAAAAATGTTTATTATTCGCTGGATGATAATCACGTAAAATTAATACTTGAAAAAGCACTTGAACATGTGTGTGAATAATATTATTCTTTTAAAGGCTCTTATGTCCGTTGCAAAATTTGAATATGTCTCTTTAATATAATGATATGGGTGAAATATATGTAAAAGTCATCGGTGATGGACCATATTTAGTATTTGGTAAACCGGAATTATGCGAAGAAATTATTATTTCAGATAATGATAATGTAAGTATAGAATATGCAAAAGGAAAAGTTTTTGAGGTTAATTCAAATCCTGTTGCGCTATGCAGATGCGGTAAGACGAAAAATCCCCCATTTTGTGATAATTCCCACAGTTGTATGGATTTTGACGGAACAGAGACAGCGTCATTTGAGCCTGTTATAAATAATTGCATAAAATACTCAGGAAGATATTTGACGCTATTTGACAATGAAAAATTATGCGCCTGCGCAAGATTTTGTGATGCGGCAGGCAGTGTATGGTCATTGATATATAAAGATGATTATTTGAGTACATCTGAAGTTAAAAGGCAGGTTAATTTATGTCCATCCGGGCGTCTTATTTTATTTGACAAAGATGGCAATATGCTTGAAGACAATTTGCAAAAATGCATAACTGTCCTTAAGGATGACGGGTTGGGAATTAGCGGGCCTTTATGGCTTAAGGGCGGTATCCGCGTTGAAAGTGCAGGTGGTGCAAGTTACGAGATACGAAACCGTCAGACTTTGTGCCGCTGCGGAAAATCAAAAAATAAACCTTTCTGTGATTGTTCTCATACACATATAAAATTTATTGCAGGTAATCCCTACAGTTAATTATTTAACAGATGTTTTGTAATTATATTTGCTGCCGTTAAAATACAATTTTCACAAGGTCTTGTTTTATAGTACTCTTCGGTACGCTTTGACGGTTCAGGCCGGTCTTTTCCTGGCTCCAATCCGAGAATTTCTCTACAAATAATTGTCTTATATTTTTGTTTAAATTCCTCCGCTAAGTCTTGAATCAGCTTGTAATGTTTCCCTTTTTGTATATCATCATCAGGTGTTATATAACCGTATTTTAAACCGGCAATCATAAACATTGCTGTTACTGCTCCGCATACTTCTCTAAGTCTCCCCATTCCGCCTCCGAACGAAGAAGATAGTTTAAGTCCTGTTTCAAAATCAATGTTTAATTCTTCACAAAATGCACAAAACACTGATTGTGCACAGTTATATCCTTCCTTAAATAACTTGACGGCTTTTTCTGATTTTAATTCCATATTATAATTATAAAACAAATTAGAATTTTGTGTTTAAATATAATTATGGATAAATTTTTTTCTAATGAAATGAATATGCTTAAAGCTCTTGCCATAATGCTTGTTGTATCCGGGCATCTTGAATTTTCTCTGCTTGGAATTTTTCCGCCTTATTCTTTTCAAATCGCTTTATTCTTTTTTATTTCAGGTTGTTTGTTTAAGGATAAATATCTTGAGAATATTTCCGAATATATAATAAAGCGGGTAAAAAGTTTACTTATGCCATATTATTTATATACAGCTTTTTATTTGGTTATAACAATATTGATAGCAAAGTTAACCGGCAAATTTTGGGGTATGCCTGTTACATTAAAAAATTATATCCTTACCCCCTATCTTAACGGACATGAGCTGGATTTAACTGGCCCGCTGTGGTTTGTTACTCAGTTGTTTATGACATTAGTTGTGTTTTTGTTTGCATTAAGACAATTAAAAGTTTTGAGGGATAATAAATATTTTCATCTTTTTATATTTACAATTTTTGCGTTATTAGCTTTGGGTTTGACTGCATTATGCCCTATGAGTTCTGCTTTGTTGGTTGTTGTGAGAACTTTATTTTCACTGTTTTTTGTTTATCTGGGATATTTCTATACACATTTTATAAAGGATAATTATAATATCTTTACTGTAAAATGGCTTGGTGCTGTTATAGTTTTGCAGGCTGTATTATGGCTTTTTAATACTGATTATGACCCTATGCAGGGAATCGGTTTAAGTTATGTATTAGTTTGGGCCCAGTTTAATACGCCGTTCATTGTTCCAGTTTTAACAAGTATAACAGGAATTTGGGCTTCTCTTTTTGTTGTAAAATTATTATATCCTATGCTCAAAAATGTAAAATTTTTACAACATATGGGGAATGTAACTTATCATATTATGGCTAATCACCTATTTGTTATGTACTTGATAACTGTATTTTTGCTATGGGTGAACGGTATTCCAATTACAGAAAAAGCAAATCATGATATTTATTGGATTTATGATCCAGTGAAAAATACATATATATATTTTGTTATAACAATGATTGTTACAACTTACACCGGTGTAGGTTTGAAAAAATTAAAAACTTACATTTTTAACCATAAAGCATCGTAAGGTTTTAATTTTACTGTTAACTGTTTATTTTTAACCTGTGCTCTGGTCATTTTGTCTGTAAGCAAGTCATAAAAATAAACTTCTTTTTGCTTTTTTCCGAAATCATCATCTGTCAGATTAATTGTTGCTTTTATTCTGTTATCGGAAAGATTGTTTATAACTACAACACGTGTTTTATCGTCAGCTCTTACATAGGCAAATACTTCAGGCGATTCTGTTTTAATCTCTACAAAACTTCCTCTTCTCATTACCGAATATTGTTTTCTTACCTTAATAAGTTTTTTGACACGTTCATATACCATATTATTGTATGAACCTTTATTATTTACAGCACTGTTAAATGTTGCTTCTGTTATAGGTCCTCTGTTAATATCACGGCTGTCAAAGTAGCTTAGCAATTTAACTTTGTCTTTGCTGTGTTTTTGTTTGTATTCTCTTATGCGGGCACTTCTTCTTGCGTTTGCATAATTATTTTGTACACCTATTTCATCCCCATAGTAAATTATAGGAACACCGGGTAATGATAGCAGGATAGAAAATGCCATACCAATTCTGTCCGGATTATTATCAAGAAAGTTTGCAAGCCTTCCGCTTACACCAAACCCTTTTCTAAATGCTGCACCCTTTGGCGCTAAATCTTCAAATAAAAGTTCCCGTGTTCTTTGGTTTACCATTTCTAACGTCAGTTCATCATGTACCCTTAAAAATATTCCCCAGGCCGCTGTATTAGGAATTTGCGGCGTTTGTTTATATGCTTTCCAAAAATAACTGTTGTCTGCGGCCACAAGAGATGCCCAGATAGCAGGCATGTACGGAAAATGGTATGCAATTTGAACCTCATCTGTACGTGTAAATTCTTTTTCTTTGCCATTTATTACTGATTTAACTTTGTGTTCGCTTCCGAAGTAAGGCAAAATTTTGTTCGGGTGCTGGCAAGCCTCAGCCTGTATAACAGAGCGTGGAGCAACGGCCTGTAGATAAGCGCTTAGTAATTTTATTATTTTGTGGGTTTCAGCCAGATTTTCAGCATCGGTGCCTTCTTCTTTTATAAGGTATGGTATAGCATCCATCCTGAATATATCAACACCTAAATTAGCCCAAAAACTTATAGTTTCTAAATTATAGTATAAAACTTGTGGATTTTCCCAATTTATATCAAGTTGAAAAGGATAGAATGTATGATATAAATAATAATCTTTATTTTGGATATTAACTTTTCGGTAATGATTATCTGTAATTTCAGGGAAAATAAGACGTCTTTTGGAAATTTTTCCATTCAGGTCTTTATATTCAACAACGTGTCCGAGTTTAGCATCCTTGTAGCTTGTGTATTCAGGGAGCTGTTCTCTAACTACAAAATAATTTAATTTTTCCAAATCACCGTTTAAGGCTTCCTTAAACCATTTGTGTTCATCAGAAAAATGATTAAGAACTAAATCAGCTTTAATTTTAAAGCCTTTTGCTTTAGCTGCTTCAATAAATTCCTTAAATTCTTTCATTCCGCCCAGATCTGCACGTACATTTCTCGGATTTCTTACATCAAATCCTGCATCTTTCATAGGAGAATCTGCAAAAGGAAGAATATAGATAGTGGTTACTCCTAAATTCTTCAGGTAATCAAGCATTTTTATATCATCTTTAAATGTATTGGGTGTAAACGTATTTTTTACTCCAAACTGATCGGCATAAAACATATAAATTACTTCATCTTTGTACCAATCATCTGCTCTTGTCAGGTCTTCTTCTTTTAATTTCCAGGGGCGGGTGACTTTTGTTTTCAAAGCTATACGTTCAATATTTGCATAAATAATATCGACATTTTCAGGTCCGTAAATTTTTGCTAAGGATGTTTTAATTTCTTTTTCAAGTTTCTGCGGAATTATTTCTTCCGTAGTTTTATTTTGTTCAATAATTAAAGCTTTTAAATCATCTTTGGCAAAAGCTATATTACAAAAACCTGTATAATTTATTGAAAAGATAATAGAAAGAAGTAACGCAGCAAGTTTATTTTTATTTAAAAATACATTTCCCATAAATTTATTATAAAACAAACATAATATAAAAAAAGCCGCCCCGAAAAGGGGCGGGTTTCTTACTAATGTAAGAATCTAATGTAGATATAAATTGTACTTAAAATTAAAGAAATCAGCATTGTTAAAACGCCGTATTTCAAAAATCTCATAAATGAAATCGGGTGTCCGTGGTGTGCAGAAGATTCTGAAACAATTACATTTGCAGCTGCACCTATAATTGTCATATTGCCGCCCAGGCAGGCACCTAGTGATAAACACCACCATAGTGGATATGTGTAATCAGCCCCCATAACTTTTTGAATTTCTAATAACATTGGTGTCATTGTGGCTGTATAAGGAATATTGTCAATAATTCCTGAAATAACGCCTGATGCCCATAAAATAAGCATTGCTGTTGCTTGTTCGGAACCTTGGGTTACATTCAAAATCCATTTTGCCATTAAAGCAATTCCGCCTGATGCTTCAAGCCCGCCAATTATTATGAATAAACCAATGAAAAAGAATATTGTGTTCCATTCTACATCTTTTAAGATTGAAGTCGGTTTTTCAAATAATAGAAGAATGCTGGCGCCAATCATAGCTGTCAGATATGCAGGTATATGGGTGATATCATGCATTACAAAACCTATAATTACAAGACCTAATATAATTGCGCTTCTTATCATTAACGGATAATCGGTTATAGTTTTTGAGTTATCTAATTCTGCTACAGCAGCCATTTGTTCAGGTGTCGTTTTTAAATCTTTTCTAAATATAAGTGTTAAAACAACAAGTACAACAAGAAGGATTACTGCAACAACAGGCGTAAGCTCTTTTATGAAATCCATAAATGATAAACCTGCAGCGCTTCCTATAATTATATTTGGCGGATCTCCTATTAATGTCGCTGTACCGCCGATATTTGATGCAAAAATTTCAGTAATTAAATATGGTATAGGATTTATACCAAGCTGATTTGCGATTACAAATGTAATCGGCATAATTAATATTACGGTTGTTACGTTATCTAAAAATGCAGAAGTTACGGCTGTAAATAAGCCAAGTGCGAATAAAATAAGCGCTGGGTGGCCTTTAGTCATTTTTAAAAGTTCATTGGCAATCCAGTTGAACATTCCGCTTTTTGTCGCAATATTTACTATTATCATCATTGATACCAGTAGAAATATTACACCAAAGTCTACATAGTTAATAAAGTAATGCGGGTTAAAACTTTCCCCGAGCATTTTTTCTGAACCTACAAGTCCAAGAAAAATTGTTAACGCTCCTCCGATAAGTGCAATTGTTACTTTTGGAATTTTTTCTGTTGCTATAAATATATAAGCAACTATTAATATTGAAGCAGCAATTGCAACGGAATGTGCATTTACAAGTGAATGTAAAAATTCCATTTTATTTCTCTCCTTTATCCTTTTTGGGATTTGGCATATGCTAGTGCTATTGCCAGTGCTACATCACTATCTGAAGAAGATTGACCCTTTTTGGTGTATTTTACTTCATTGGGTATTTCTTCAGGAAATATATTATTAAGTTTTTTTATTACGAATGCCATTATGTCCATTGAATAAACCATAATTACCAGGAACAGGAATACAAAACCCATACCTAAGCACATTATTACGGTTCCGTCTCTCAATAAAGAAAGATTATCCATTACTTATTCTCCTTTTTTATAATTATACTAATGAGCTATTAATTTAAATTAATAACCCGGATAATTAAGGAGCTCTTGGATTGGATGAAAATGATAGGAGATATCCATCCAAATAATTATATAATTTTAAATTATTTTTATCAGAAATAAATAAATTCTTAAGCTCAAAAATATTATTGCCAGTAAAGCCAAATCCCTCCGGGCTAAACATATATTGGTAAGAGCCGGTTATATTGGTGCATATAAAATACTCGTCTGCATTATTACTATAAGGCTGGCATGCAGAGTTCTCAACTGCTTCTATATTTGCTGCTGTTTTAGATATAACAGTTTTGTCCGCGGCATTTGTTTTTGTAATTCCGCAGATAAATAGAAATATTACAGCTATAACTACTAAGAATTTTCTCATTGTTTTGAGATTATTGTAGTATAAACACTTAAAAAATACAAATTATTTGATAACAGGTATTATAATTTCAAACTCTGTAAGACTTCTGGTTGATTTGTTAAGTCTTAACTCGGCATTTTGTACGTTAAGATTTTCCTTGCAGATGTGAAGCCCGAGTCCGCTGCCGGTTGGTTTTGTGGTAAAGCCTTCATTAAAAATTTCTTTTTGCTTCTCTTTTGAAATCATTTTTCCGTTATTAGCAATTCTCAAATGAGCAAAGCCGTCTTTTACTTCCGCAATAATATTAATTTCACCCTTAATTTCAATAGCCTCAATCGCATTTTTTATTATATTGACAACGCATGCAAGAAATTTATTATCATCAACATATATATCGGCTGTATTTTTGATGAAAGTATTAATTTCAATATTTTTGCCCTGTGTATATGCCGTTGATAGTCTTATGCTTTCTTCGACTAAATATTTAAAATCACAGTTTTGCGGCGACAAGTTGTTTAAGGATTTTAAATCTAAAAGGCTGGTGCCTATAATTTTTAACGATTTTTGAATACATTCAATTGCATTATCAACAGACTGGTTTTTATAATTATCTTTTACAAGATTTTTTCTTAATATTTCAGTGTACATTTCACATATTGATATATGATTTCTGATTTCGTGCGAAACGCATCTGGTCTGTAATTTTATTAAATCTATATCGTTCATTTATACCTTTCTTAATATTAAGGTTCAGCTTTTTCAGCTGAACCTTAATCCCTCTTTACTTTATTTTTTTATACAGCCATTTTGGTTTTTCTTTTGTTTGCAAAGCCGTTGTTTAATGCGTATAAAACTGCTTGAGTTCTGTCATTTACCTGTAATTTTTGGAAGATATTGTTGACGTGAGTCTTAACTGTAGTTTCTGATATAAATAATTTTCCTGCAATACCCTTGTAGTTATTTCCCTGTGTTAATAAATCCAGAACTTCTTCTTCTCTTGCCGTTAAATATGTAAGTAAATTTTCTGTGTCTGAAGAAACTGCTTCTTCTTTGAAAGAACGTTGGAAGTATTCAAAAAATCTTGAAGATAAAGCAGATGGAAGATAAATTTTTCCGGCAGCAACTTCATCTATTGCATAAATAAGCTGAGCAGATGCCATAGTTTTTAATATATATCCTTTTGCTCCGAGTTTCATTGCACGGAAGATTAAATCAGCATCATCATAGCCGCTCAGTGCAATAATTTTTGAATTCAAGCCCAGTTTTTCAATGTCTTGAATTGCTTGTAATCCATCTTTTTCCGGCATATTTATGTCCATCAGGATAATGTCCGGGCGATATTTTTTAGCAAGATTAATTCCTATATTTGCACTTGTTGTTGCTCCAACTACATCATAACAGCTTTCAAGAGTGATTAATTCTTTAACACCTCTTAAGTGGTCTGCGTTATCATCAATTAATAACACTCTTAATTTACTTCTGAACTCTCTCATTTTATCTCCCCTTATTTTTGTAACCTTCAACTACACTTTACATACTACTATTTTGAGAGGGGATTTTCCTCCATGTTCCGATTGATATTGTAGTCATGGCGGTTTGAGAAATTGGAGTAAATCTTTGGGTTGATATTTTGCCTCAACCATGCTCTAGACCATGATTTGCAGCATGGTTGATTTTTTTGTAAATAATTTTTTGTTACATTTTATGATGTACAACAATTGTGGTATAATTTTTGACAAGGAGAAATTATGGAAATTTTAATATTTATCGGGGGATTTATACTGGGGGCAGTTTGTGTTTTTATACCTTTTAATGCTGCTCAAAAGAACAATCAGGCAAATTTTGAAAATATTGCAAATAGAATTTTTAAACAAAATTCTGCTGAATTATCAATGCAGAATCGTGAAAAATTAGACGAGTTTTTTGTCCGCTTTAAGGAAAAAATTGAGGATTTTGAAAAACGTACGGAAGAAAACTTCAGATTAGAAAAAGAAAACTTTACTAAGTTTGATATGAATATAAAAAGTTTTCTTGAGACAGGAAACAAAATTTCTGTTGACGCAAATACACTAGTGAATGTTATGAGATCAGATAACCGTACTTCAGGCAAATGGGGAGAGATAGTTTTGGAAAAAGTTCTGGAGGCTTCCGGTTTAAGAAAAGGCGAAGAATACAGAGTACAGACCGGAACATCCGAGGGGCGTCCGGATGCTACAGTGTATCTTCCGGGTGACAGATGTATTTATATAGACTCAAAGACCTCTTTCGCATCCTGGGAGGGGTATGTTAACTCGGACAATGAGTATGAAAAAGAAATACACTTGAAACAGTTTGTTGAGTCAACAAGGGCTCATATTACGGGCTTAGCCAAGCGTGATTATTCTGTTGACGAAAAATCTCCTGACTATGTCTTGATGTTTATTCCTATTGAGAGTTGTTATGCAATGTTATTTTGCGATGATTGTGCATTATGGGATTTTGCCTGGAAAAATAAAGTAATGCCTGTCTCTCCATCAACATTGCTTGCTGCTTTAAAAATTATAAATTCATTCCATATGGTTGACAGGCAAAATAAAAATGCTCTGGAAATCTCAAGAATTTGTTCAAAAATGATTGATAAATTTTCAGACTTACTAAACGATATGAATAAAATAAAAACAGCATTTAATTCTGCAATGACACGTCTGTGCGGCCGTGATAATATTATAAACCAATTATCCAGAATTGAAGAACTTGGAGTAAAGGGTTCCAAAACTATTCCGGAAATTCCTGAAACTATAGACTGAACACTACTTGACGCTTTCTAGTTCGTCTGTTTTCTGATACTTCTTAATTGTCCGGTTGAATGTACATACTTCATATTTTCGACCGTCAGTTGAAATTTTTATTGAATTATTGCGGTCAGTTCTGTAAATTTTTGTTTTTCTCAGGATATCAAGAGTACTTTTGTTAGGGTGTCCATAAGCATTTGGGCCTGTAGAAAGTATAGAAATTTTGCTGCCCAAATATTCAACCATAGCATTATTTACAACATTACGGCCGCCATGGTGGCCTACTTTTAAAACTTCAACATTGTGCGGAATGTTATTTTTAATTTTATCAAAAGCTGTTATACCGGCATCTCCCATAAACAGCATATCAAAATCTTTATAACTGAGAAGTGTTATTATGGAATTTTCATTATCGCTGTCTTTAATGTTTGATATAAAAGTTTTTATGGTGAGGTTATCCTCTTTATAAATATCAAAGTTGTTTTGTGCCAGCAAGGTATTTATTTTAGCTTTATCAATTGTATCAAAAATTTTGATTACGGTATAAGTATCACGTTTAAGAGAATTTACATAAATAGTTTTTATATTTAAGTCGTTAATCAAATCAACAGCGCCGCCGGCGTGATCAAGGTCAAAATGTGTTAAAATCATTGCTTCAATGTTTTTAATGCCTCTGTCTTTCAGATATTTTTCTATGACTAGCTTTGCTGTTGAAGAACTGCTTTTGTAGCTTAGTTTTGCTGTGTCAATTATAAAATATTTATTCTGTGGGGTCTTAATTAGAAAAGCATCTGCATTACCAACGTCGAATGTTATAATTTCAAGTCTATTATTCGGGATGCTAATCATTGATACTAAAAGTATACCTGTGCTTATAATAATTGAGGCTGCAAGTTTCTTGCTGAAACCTGTTTCAATCATTATAGTTATAAGTAAGATAATTGCATAATAAACAAATATTTGAAATATCCCGGGATGGGTAGTTTGAAGAATTGCATGCGGCAACTTTGCAAAATAATTTGATATTATTACAACGATGTCTAATGCGTATTTAAGGAAAAAGTCAAAGACCATACAAACAAAATCCGCAATAGGTCTTATTACGGAAATTATAGAGCTGACAAAACCTCCGAAGCTGATAATACTTAAGAAAGGAACCGTGGCTATATTTGCTAATATTGAATACGTACTGAAAGTATTAAAGTAGAACATTTGTATAGGCGCCACCCAGAATTGTGCAATTACAGGAATTAATATTCCTCCCTTTATCCATTCAGGCAGTTTAATATTTTGGCATTTCTCAAAAATAACCATACCTGTAGTTAATAATCCAAATGTTACTATAAATGAAAGCTGAAATCCCACATCATTTATATATGCAGGATTGTATAGGAGCATTAGAAACGCAACAAATGCCAGAAGAGAAACACTGTGAGCATCTCTATCTACAAGTTTTCCTGCTTGTATAAACAAAAGCATTAATGCGGCTCTTAATACCGATGGGCCCAGACCTGTCATTAATGTATAAAGTACTACCATAACCATTCCGCCAACAATGTTTAACTTATACGGGATCCTGAAAAATCTCATAATGAAAAACCAGAATCCGAAAATAAATGCAACGTTCATACCGGAAGCTGCAAGGATATGCAATAAACCTGAGTTTACAAAAGTTGTCTTTATATAGTCTGGAGGTGCAACAGCATCATCTCCAAAGACTATTCCTCCGAGAATTTCAAGGTTAGGCGACTTGAGGTATTTAGAGTGGCTGTTTAAAATACCATTTCTTACTTCGTTTAATTTCCTTAAAAATTCCCAGTGTAGGGAAAGTTTTGAATTTTCAAATTCACAGTCAGATTCTTCTGCATAAACAGTTGTAAAAGCGTTAAAGTTCCGCAGATACTTTCCGTAATCAAATTGAGACGGGTTGCCTGCTTTAAAAGGTCTTCTTATTTTTCCGTTAATTTTGACTTCATCACCTATATTAAAGCCTTTATGCGGCACATTTTTTACATTTGTAATTGTTACAAAAGTTTTTCCCGTAACCGGCTTGTCATTAACTGTGTTTATTTCTAAGAAAAAACGTGTTCTTTCACCTGTTGTTTCAGGAATTGAAACAATCTGTCCTTTTATTGGAGCGTCAACAGGTGCCATTGAATATATTTCATCTGTTGTGTTAATTCTAAAAAATGAATTAAAAAAGCCTGCATAAAATATAAATATCCAAAAAATAACAAATTTTACGGAAAGCTTCTTCTGCAATATAAGAAATATTCCGATGAATGTAAAAACAGCAGATGTTATCACTGCACAATCATTGAAATATGCCAGTATCCCTGCCATAAACATAAAAGAAGTTATAAACATTACAGAATTTTTGCTCTGTAATGCTGAATTTAAATATTCTCTTAACATTCCAACAGAGAAATTATATCATAGAAATTTATTTCTTTTTACCAAAAATCCAAAAGCCTTTTTTCTTATTTTTCTTTTCCTTCTGTTTTGGCAGCTCTTGTTTAACTGTTTTAAATGCACCTTCAGAGAGAGTTTTACTATATTTTTGCGTAGTATGTGCATAATCAAAAAGTATAACGCCGTCAGCTTTAAGTTTACGGGTTTCGTGAATTTGGCGTACTAAATCTTCATTTGTCCCGCCCATAAATGTTACAAAAATACCTGCATAAATACTTGTATTTCCGCCTTTGATTTTCATAACATCGTTCATCATTTCTGAAACCATTTTTGGGTCATATGTTAAAAATAAAGGTGTAAATCCGTCTACAAAATCTCTTTTTGACCAGGTTCTCCAATCCTGCTGCTTGGTATTCAATGCGCTTTCAACGTCAGGAAAAATTACGGTGCTCATAAATACGCAGTTTTTTCTTCCTAAAGTGCCGGCCTTTGCAACAAAATTAGTTATTTGTTCCCGTCGGTAATTTTCCCAGTCTTTCCAGAGAGCGTCATTTCTTGTTATAAGAACAGGGTCAACTCCGTACATATCACGAAAATCATTTCTTGCAAATTCAGTATACCCCCAGCTGCCGGCTTCATTTTTCGATACAGCCTGAGGATATCTTATATAATCCAGATTTATACCATCAGGTTTGTATGTGCACATTATTTCAGTCATAAGTTTAAGCAGAAATTCCTGTACTTTAGGATTTGCAGGATCTAAAAAATAACCGTTGTGTTCGGATTTTGAACTTGTCGGGTAGGAATTTTTGTAATCAATTTTTGTTTTATTACCCCATTCCGGATGAACTGCTAATATACTTTTAGGATTACGTGATGGCGGTAGATTACCTACATAAAATGACTGGAACCATATATGAACTTTCATGTTCCTTTTATGTGCTTCTTTAATCCATATTTTAAGAGGGTCAAATGATGCAAACTGCTCATTTTGAACAGTAAATCCATAATTTTTCATTGTCTGGCTGGGAAATATTGTTTTGCCGTGGTAAAAAGTTTCCAAAAATACATTATCAATGCCTGTATTATGCATATTATTCAATGCGGCTATAATCTGGGCCTCTGATTTTTCTGTCGGACGTATCCAGACACCTTTTAACTCACCTGGCATATAGGGAAGCACAGTAGAAAGAGCTTTATTTGTTTCTTCAACTGCTAATTTTGAATATTTTTTAACTCTATCCTGATCTTCGGTATCTTTTTTTGCTTTTTTAAGATAATTTTGAGCTTCTATTATATGTCTATTCGGTATTCTCGAGTTATAGTTAGGGGACTTTCCCTTGTAATAATCTATCATTGACTTGGCTTCTGAAATTTTGTTTTCCGCCTCAAACATGTAACTTTCAGAAGTTGTGTATGCATTGATTGTATTTTTTTCTTTATCAATATAGACCTTTGTTCCAACTGTGATATTCTTGTTTATCCAGCCTTTTGCATTACCATGGCCGCTTATTACAATACCGTCAGGGGGAATAAACGAATTGGCACCGCTTATCATTATAACAGTATTATTTTGTACAATTGCCTCGGTTCCGTATTCATTTGTATTTGTTCTGTCTCCGAAAGCCTGAGTGTATATGATAAGCTGGTTTGGTCCTCTGCCTCCGGGAAATATACTGCCGCGCGTATTATTTTTTAACGAAGGGTCAATTACATTTATTGGAAAAGAGGAATTAGAAAATATTACTTCATTACGTGAAAATTTAACAGGAGCAAATATATCAGCGGCATATGTCTGTGTTGCTGCGAGCATAAATAAGTACGTAATTAAACAATATTTTTTTATCATCTCTATTTCCTGATAGAATTGTAGTATCCCGATTGTTGATAATTAAGTGAGTCTATTTGTATAGCTTTATCTTTTAAATTGCTGTTTGCACTGTTTAAAGAATAAGCCTTTTCATAATAATACTTTGCAGTCAGTAAATCTGCAAATTTTTCATATATCGTAGCAATTTTTAAGTTCAAATCATAATATTCGCTGTAACCGTTTTTGTATGCGATTTTAAAATGTCTTAGAGCTCTTTTGTAGTCGTGTCTTTTAAAATAAAAATCACCAAAATAATAATTCAGGTAAAGGTCTTTTTTATCAATATCTAGGCAGGTGTAAAAATATTGTTTAGCAAATCTGTCTAATTTTTTTTCATCATAAGTTCTTGCAAGCTGCACCATCGGGTAAATTTCCACAGGATAAATTTTCGTAACGATATAATATTTCCCCATTGCTGTGCTTAAGTACTTCTTATCTCCGGTGTTTTCGTATTTTTCAAAAAAAGCATCTGCATCATTTAAAATTTCCTGTCCGTTTAAGACAGAATAATCTATTAAATTATCCTCATATTTAACCGACCCCTTTTCAACAGCAAAACAAGGGAGAATTATAAGACATAAAAAAGTAAACAGAGATATTATTTTTTTATAAATCATCAAAATGCGGTACTGATTTTGAATCGTGTCTCATAAAAGAGCCATCATCTAATGCTGGGTCTATGTATATGAAAAAGTTTCTAACCCATCTCACAAATTTTGAATCATTAGCATGCTTTGCATTATCTACAGTTATATATTCTTCGCCGTTTGCTCCTGCTTTTGTCATCTGAACCATTTCTATAATAGAACCTGAATGTCCATGGTTACGCAAATAGTCAGGAGAACTTGCTTCTACCGGAGTTATGTCTGCTCTGGACGGCAATGCCGCAAAAGAAATAATTAATGCTGTCAATAAAATTCTTATTTTCATATACACCTCTGTTTATTAATATTATAAATATATTTTCGTTTTAATACAAATATATTATATTTTTGTTACAGAAACATGTATTATTCGTATGATTTTATTATTATCTCTTCTAATTTATCTAAAAGTTGATGTTCAGGGACTTTTGCAATAATTTCACCTTTTTTAAAAATGTAACCTTCATTAATTCCGCCTGCAATGCCAAAATCAGCGTGTCTTGCCTCTCCGGGACCGTTTACAGCGCAGCCCATTGTAGCAATTGTAATAGGTTTATCCAGATTTTTAAATTTTTCTTCAACACTTTTGGCCAGATTAATTAAATCAATCTGAGTTCTGCCGCAGGTAGGGCATGATACAAAATTAACCCCGCGCTGCCTTAATCCCAGACTTTTTAATATGTCAAATCCGGCGGTTACTTCTTCTGTCGGATTTTCTGTAAGCGAAACGCGGATTGTATCGCCGATACCTTCCGCTAAAAGTGTTCCTAAACCAACAGATGATTTGATTAAACCGCCTCGTAATGTTCCTGCTTCTGTTACACCTAAATGCAAAGGGTACGGAATTTTTTCCGCAATTGAACGGTAAGCTTCAATTGTGGTTAAAACATCTGAGGATTTTAGAGAAACTTTTATAAGGTCAAAATCTAAATCTTCCAGAATTTGTACATGTTTTAGTGCGCTTTTAACCATTTTTTCAGAAAGCGGAATATCTTCTTCTAATAATTCTTTTTCTAAAGAGCCTGCATTAACACCTATTCTTATAGGAATTTGCTGTTGTTTAGCCAGTGAAACAACTTTTTCAACATTTTCACGTTTCCCTATATTACCTGGATTTAGCCTTAATGCATTTATCCCGTTATTAATGCATTGTATAGCAAGCCTGTAGTCAAAGTGAATATCAGCAACAAGCGGAACCGGCGATGATTTTACAATCTCTTTAATTGCATCAGCCGCGTCCCTGTTTAAAACAGCAAGCCTAACTATTTCACAGCCTTTTTCTGCCAACTCGTTGATTTGCCTTAAGGTTGCTTTAATATCACGTGTATCTGTGTTACACATTGACTGAACACTGATAGGTGCATCGCCTCCAATTTTTATATTGCTGATTGAAATTTGTTTGGATTTTCTTCTATTAATCATAATTCTATTTTAAATCAAAAAAATTCTTTATTCCATGACTTGCACATAACTATAAATCTGTATTATAATTATATATATGTTAATTACAAAAGTCATAAAGAATAAGTTTTTTATAAGAAAAAAACTTAAAGCATATCTTATTTATGGATATACAATTACTGAGATGGCGGTTGTTATTGCAATAATTGGGACAATTGCGGCACTTACTATTCCGCCTTTGGTTGGAAAGTATAAAGAAGAAGTATGGTCTAATGCAGCTAAAGTTTTTGAGTCAAAACTTAATGCAGCAATAAGTACAATGAATGTACAGCAAACTCTTGCAGGTTACCAGTCAACCGAAGAGTTTGTGAATGTATTATCAAAACATTTAAAAATAACAAGAATTTGTAAAAATGATAATCTTGCACCATGTTTTGAAGATGAAGTATATTGGATAGATAATGAAAAAATTGATATGTCTGAAATTAAAACAGCAAGACAATTTGGATATAAAATGTGGAATACTAATGTAATGGGGTTACAATTCGCAAACGGGGTAACCGGTGTTATTGCTTATAACCCTGAATGTAAACAAAATGCTTATTCAAATGAGGTTAAAGCAGAGAATTGTCTGGCTTTGCTTTATGATACTGACGGATATAAAATGCCCAACGAAAAAGGTAAAGATTTACGTTCAATTAATGTACCAAAACTGGGTAAGGGAAATTGCAGTATTGATTTGCTTAACGGAACCTGTTTTACCGCACCGCTTTCTTATGATGCTGTAAGCCGTTCTGAATGCAATCAATTAAAAGAGAATGGTTATCCAATAAATAACTGCCCGCTGATAATTAAGGATTATTGGGCAGGCGCGGTTAAAACCTGTAAGGATGCAAAATCAAGACTGCCAAATGCCTCCGAACTGCAACAACTTGCAAATTTACTTTACGGAGAGCCGGTTAATGATTCAGTTGATGTTGCTTTGGACTTGGATGAAGAAAAAGCTAGCAGTATGGGATTTGAATTAAGCTTAAATTCATTTTCATTATGGGCTGCTGAGGAGGCAGGTGGTTCTATGGCTTACTATAGATATTTCAATTCAAATAATACAGGATATTCTACGTATAGCAGAGCTATTAGCGGAAGACAGGTTATTTGTGTTGCAGATTAGTTCTAGTAAGTAAATTATAAGGAGAAGCTTTATATGAGAGTTGCAGTTATATCAGATATTCACGCAAATTTAATTTCACTTCAGGAAGTGCTTAAAGATATTGAAAATGAGGGTTGTGAGCACATATATTGTCTTGGTGATATTGTTCTTGCAGGACCTCAGCCTAAGGAGACTTTGGATTTTGTTAGAGAACAAGACTGGACAATTATCCAGGGAAATACAGATAAACTTATTGCAGAGTTTGGGCCTGATGTTATTGAGATGATGAAAGATAAATATCCGGTTATGGCTAATGCTATAGTTGATGATATAAAATATATTGATGAAGATCGGCGTGAATTCTTAAATAATCTGCCGCCGCAGATGGAGTTAGAAATTGAAGGAGTAAAAGTCCTTTTGGTTCATGGATCTCCAAGAGCTAATAATGAAGATATTTTACCTGGAAGACCGATTGAAGAAATAGAAGAAATTATTAAAGATACTAGTGCTGATTTAATATTTTGCGGTCATACCCATGTTCCGTGCGGTTATCAAACAAATAATAAACAAACGGTTGTTAATGTTGGAAGTGTCGGCCGGCCTATGACTCCTACACCTTTAGCTTGTTATGCAATTGTTGATTTTAATGATGGTAAATTTTATATAAAACATAAATTCGTTGATTATGACAGAGAAACTGCTGCCAACCTTGTTAGCAAAAGAGGGTTTGAAGGAGTGGAGAAATTAGCTGAATTGCTTATCAGTCCTGCTGCCCGTCACGTTTAGTTGTAATTTTTATTTTTGTGTTATAGTGTCTTTACGAGGATTTTTTTTCGAAAGAAGATTTTTTATGAATATGGATAAAGAAAAACTCGTTTCTTATATTAAGAAACTAACCGAACCCAAAATACTGGTAATTGGTGATTTAGCAATAGATGAAATGATTTACGGCGATGCGGAACGTATTTCCCGTGAAGCTCCAGTTTTGATTTTACAGCATACACGTACAAAACTTATTCTTGGCGGAGCTTCTAATGCAGCTCATAATGCGTCAACCCTGAATTGCGGCAAAGTAGGTGTTATTGGTGTCTGCGGAGATGATTATCAGGCAGGACAATTAATAGAAACTTTTGAAAAGGCAAATGTCGACTGTAAATACCTTGTCAAAGATTCTGCACGAAAAACTACCACAAAAACCCGTATTTCAGGCTCTATTACTACTTCAATTACACAGCAGATAGTCAGAGTTGACAGACAGACAAATACACCGGTTTGTGAAGATACTGAACGTAAAATTATTGATAATCTTGAAAAGGCTGTTCCTGAATATGATGCAATTATTCTTTCTGATTATCATATTGGAACTTTGACAAAAAGAATTATTGATACTGTTGTAAAATTGGCAAATAAATATAATAAGGTTGTTGTTGTCGACGCACAAAAAAATTTAGGTACATATAAAAATATAACTTCAATGACACCAAATCTTCCGGATACTGAAAAGGCCGTCGGGTTTGAATTAAACAATGACGAAGATTTGAAAAAAGCGGGTGATAAGCTGCTTTCGGATACAAAAGCAAAAGCGATATTGATTACCTGCGGTGCAGACGGCATGTTCGTTGTTGAACCTAAGAAAAAATATACAAAAATTCCTGTATTCAACAAATCAGAAGTGTTTGATGTTACAGGTGCCGGTGATACGGTTACGGCGGTTTATACGCTTGCCTTGGCTGCAGGTGCGGATTTTGTCCATGCTGCAATCATCGGGAATATAGCAGCAAGTCTTGTTGTCCGCCAGTTCGGCTGTGCTACAACAACAATACATGAGTTATTAGATGCTGCTGCAAAGTTATAGGAGAAATATATGCAAAAATTTATGGATTTACTTAAAAAAATCAGACCGATTGATATTATAATTATTGCTGGTCTTATTTTAGCTTTAATTGTAGGTTTTTTCACCTTTAATAATTTTAGACAGACAGCCGATAAACAAATTGAAGCAACATCAAAAATTAGATTTCAGGTTTATATAAGAAGTGTTACTCTGACAGGTGATGAAATTCCTATGAATAAAGGCGAGCAAACTTTTATAAGTATAAGAAATGTTCCTTATTCTGATTTGGATATAGTAGATGTTAAAGCTGACAGAAAAAAAATCGTGTTACCGACCTTTAATTCAAAAAAAGTAGTTGTCGTAGAAGATGTTTCTCAAGCAAGCCTTTACGATATTATCGTTACTCTTGAAGATACCGCTAAAATCACAAAAGATGGTGCTGTCGTAGGTGGTAATAAAATAAAAATGGGTCTGCCTATAACACTTGAGGGTGAAGATTATAAATTTACGGGTATTGTTTCAAATCTCCAAATTGTTCCTGTACCTGATAACCACGGCGTAATTAATAATCAAAGTATAACTTACGATGTTCAGTAAAATTGTTTTTAAAATTCAGGATAAATTAAAGTACTTATATGAAAATAGTTTATTTTTACAAAATATTGATAAATTCATTTTTGTATCTATTCTTGCTGTCTTGATTTCGTCAACATTTTTGACATCGGATTCGATAGGGTTTATTGCGCTTGTAACTATGTTTTTGACGTTTGTCAAAATTCTTACTAAGCAGGGTGAAAAGTTAACATTTAATAGTTTTGAAGTGTTTCTTGCTGCGTACTTTATGCTTGTTGTTGTCAGTCTTGCCGGTTCAACATTGTTTGCTTTAAGCTTAAAAGGATTTTTAAAAACATTTATTTATATAGGGTTTTATTTTTCAACTGCAAATTATTTAAAAAATAATTTATCAAAATTACCGGTAATATTTTTTACTATAGCATTATGTATATGTTTTGAGAGTATTGCTGCTCTGATACAAAATTTTGCCCGCGTTGAGGCTATTTCCACATGGCAGGATACATCAGGATTAAATCCGGAAGAAGTTATGACGCGCGTGTATGGAACTTTAAAGCCGTTTAATCCTAACTTATTGGGAGGCTATTTTGTTGCCGGTATTCCGGCATTATTTGCTGCCTGTGCATATTTTATAGTTAAAAATAATTATAAACGTGCGTTAATTGCTGTAGTTTTATCTTTGACTGCAATTTTTGCATTATTTGCAACCGGCTGCAGAGGGGCATATTTGGCTTTGATGTTGATTCTCGGCTGTACGTTTATTGTGTCTGGTAAATTTTTCTGGAATAATTACAAAAAAGTTTATTTTGCATTAATCGGAGCCGCTGTTGCATTATTTACTTCTGCATTAATTTTTGTAACCTCTTTAAGAGCACGATTTTTATCAATTTTTGCAATGCGCCGGGATTCTTCAAATTCATTCAGGTTTAATGTTTATCAGTCTTCAATTGAAATGTTTAAAGACAATTGGCTTTTGGGAATTGGAGTGGGTAACAGAAATTTCCGAGAAATATACGGATTATATATGAAAACAGGATTTGATGCACTCAGTGCATATAATATATTTCTTGAAATTGCGGTTGAGAGCGGAATTTTTGCGTTGATTGCATTTTTAGGTTTTTTGTTTGTTTATTTTAAAGATGCTGTGAAAATAATTTTAAGCTCTGTAGATGCCGAAAAAACTATTTTTGTTGCCGCGGCTTTAACTTCAGTTCTTGCTGTAATGTTTCACGGTCTTGTTGATACGGTATTTTTTAGACCGCAAATTCAATTTGTTTTCTGGATTATGGTGGCGGTTGTTTCTGCTTGTTCCAATAAAAATGCTGAGAATTTGGATGCTTGATATAAAGCTTTTATAAAGGCATGAAATTCCTGTGCTAAACTTATATAGTAAGGTAATTAAGAAGGAGATTAATATGATACCTATTTTAGATTCAAAACGTCAATATGCCACGATTGGTGCAGAAGTTGAAAAAGCTGTTTGTGAAGTTTTACGTTCCGGGTCTTATATTCTTGGACCTAATACAAAAGCTTTGGAACAGGAATTGGCTGATTTTATCGGCTGTAAATATACTGTAGGTTTGAACTCTGGTACAGATGCTCTGCATTTGGCTTTACGTGCATTAGATATAGGAGCCGGTGATGAAGTTATAACAGTTGCGTTTACTTTTGTTGCGACAACTGAAGCAATAGGCATTGTAGGGGCAAAACCTGTTTTTGTTGATATTGATGCTGATACATTTAATCTTGACGCTTCAAAATTAGAAGCTGCTATAACACCTAAAACAAAAGCAATTATTCCTGTTCACTTATACGGTCAGCCTTGTGATATGGACGTAATTATGGATGTTGCAAAACGCCACAATTTACACGTTATTGAAGACTGCTGCCAGGCTATAGGAGCTTTATACAAAGGTAAAATGGTAGGTACATTCGGAGACTTTGGCTGTTTGAGTTTTTATCCGACTAAAAATTTAGGAGGTATGGGTGACGGCGGTCTTATAATGACTAACGATGAAAAACTTAAAGACAGAGTTGTTGCATTGCGTAACCACGGCGGTGCAATCCGCTACCATCATGATGAAATAGGTGTTAACAGCCGTCTTGATGAAATTCAGGCAGCTATTTTACGTGTAAAACTTCCTCATATTAAGGAATGGAATGAAATGAGACGTAAACATGCTTATTATTATAATGAATTATTTAAAGATTGTGCAGATGTACAAACCCCAAAAGAGTTAAAAGATACATATTGTGTTTATCACCAGTACACAGTTAAAATTCCTAATCGTGATGAAGTTCATAAAATGCTTCAGGAAAATGGTATAGGCGCAATGTTGTATTACCCTATTCCTCTGCACCTGCAAAAAGTTCATGAATATCTGGGAGTAGGAAAAGGCTCTTTGCCTGTTTCTGAAAAAAATACCGAAATGGTAATTTCACTTCCTATGTTCCCTGAACTTACAGAAGAAGAACAAAGAACAGTTGCTAAAACTTTGATTGATTGCATTGATAAATCAAAAGCAAAAGCATTAGCATAATTTGTATTTAAAAATTAAAAAAGACGCTCCGGAAAATTTGAGGGCGTCTTTTTTTATCCTATAGTATGTAATAATTTACCTTGATCCGAAGTCAGTTTTTGATTTGGATTTAATCCTGAGGTTGTGCCAAATGTGTTATCAAAGTTTTGAGAACTAAATTTTACAGTCGTTCTTTGGGCGGTTAGACTCAAAAATTGTGTTTGATTGTTGGTTTGATTGGCTCTAAAACTGTTGTAGTCCGAATTTGGAAGATGTACAGGGGTGCTTCCAATGTTTGCCCCTTCCATACCGGATGTGGCTAAGTTTAAATCTTTTATTCCGCCTATTGCAAAATTATCTCCGTTTGCCATAATATCCTCTTATGCTATCCAGGCTGCCGTCGGGCTCGAATAATAGCCGTTTTTGTTGAAAAATTCTATATCCTTATATGATGCATTACGGTTAGTTAAACCGTCAATTTTGTCTCCGGTAATTGTATTTGTTCCTACACTTATACCGGCGAAAAAATTACCCAACGCTGCATCTCGTATTAGTTGAGATGTATCTTTATCTGTTCCGTTAAAATGTCTGTATGTTGGCTGTGTCAATGCCGCAAATTTTGTACTGAAAAAATTTGACATACTTTTTCCTTTTTTATACTCTTATATATATAAAGTATATACGTGGTTAATAATTGCCTTTTTGAAATAAAAATAACTATCCCCATGTATATTATTCCCTTGTTACTGTGCTTTATCCAGCATTGTTAAGAATTGTAAAGTGTAAAATGTACACTATAATTTAATTTCGGGGTATTGGAAAAAAATATTAAAACAATTAGTTGACATTTTAAAAAGAGTATGCAATAATAAATTTGTAAGATTTAAGTGTAGTCGAAACACTAAATATAAATAGATTCATTAACCCCAAA
>CANUDF010000012.1 GCA_947857085.1 Candidatus Gastranaerophilales bacterium
TTGTTTTCTTATAATCAGGATGTATTCCGTCTTTCATTTTCTACCTCATTTCTTTCATCAAGATTCCAAACTTGAATATTTCGACTAACAATATTTTATCCTGCTAAATACTAAAACGCAAGTGTTTTTTAAAATTAATTAACGATAATAAAGTTCATGCATATGCATGAGAAAAAAATTGATACATTATATAAAAGGTTGATGTAATTTATAGCCTGATTTGGAATAATATATATGTAACCAGTTTAATAGGAATACATTAATGAATCTTCATGAAGAATGTTTATTACGATATTTAAAAAGTCCGGATGAATTATCATATTCTACTGAAATATTGAAGCTAAATAATTTTATATTAGAAAAACACTTTTTAATGAAAAATTTTGTTGCCAAATCATTCTCTATCAGCTATACTGATAACATAAAATAGATTTGGGAACTTTATTGTTATGTTAAAAAAAATATTATATACAATTTGGATAGCTGTATTTTTATTGTTTGTAATTTATACCGCTAAAAATACAAACTTTAACACATTTTTAAATGCGGTTGAAAATAAAACTTTTGATTTGCGCCAGAGTATGATAATCAAATCCGGTTACAAAAAGGCAGACAAAGATATTGTAATTGTAGCAATAGATGATGCAAGCTATGAATATATTTTAGACAAATACGGAGAATGGCCGCTCCCGAGGGATATGTACGCTAAACTTATTGATTATATTGAGGCACAAAATCCGAAAAGTATAGCCTTCGATCTTATGTTTGTGAAATCCATAAAGACAAAACCCGGCGCTGATGAAACTCTTGCCGCGGCATTTAAAAAATATGATAATATTTATACCGCAATGAACTTTGATAATCAATCTGTAGAATTAAGAAAGCCTGTTGAACTTCCTGAGCGTTTAAGCGTGAATGTTACTAATTATTCGCAAAATATAGATTTTGACTCACTTTCTTTCCAAAATTGCAGAGCTATACTTCCTGAAATAATTAAAGCAACTAACAACATCGGCATGATAAATGTTTCAAGAGCAGAGGACGGAATCCTTAGAAAAATGCCGATATTTGTAAAATATCAAGGGAAATTTTATCCGCAGCTTGCATTTAAAGTTGGTATGGGGATAATTCAGGAAGAAGAAGGGTATAAACCGCAAGAATTTATTATTGACAGAAGTTCTAATTTGCTATTAAACAATAGAAAAATTTTTATAGATGAAGACGGCGGGGCAATTTTAAACTGGTACGGTCCAACCGGCACATATCAGCAGATTTCTATGTTTAGACTTATAAGAGCTATTGAAAACGGAACAAAAGACTCTTATAATTTTCAAAATAAAATTGTCTATTTCGGAACGACTGCTGCAAGTTTATTTGATATAAAAACTACTCCTGTAGCCAAAGTCTACCCCGGGGTAGAAGTACAGGCTACATATATTAACAACCTTTTAGATAACAATTTTATTTCAAAAGTTGACAAGTGGGTTACAGTTCTTGCAGGTATCATACTTGCGGTTATTACCGGTTATTTGGTGATAACTATTGATTCTGCTGCAATAGTTACCCTTTCTTTTGTATCAATGTACTCCGTTTATATTATGTTTGCATATTTTATTATGAAGTATCACAATTTATGGATTGGTATTGTTTATCCGTTAATGCTGGGTCTTATAGTATTTGTTTCCGCTTTTGTAATAAAATATATTATTAAATCAAGAGATTTTGAACAGCAGTATCTCTTAGCAACTACTGATGGATTGACAGAACTGTATAACCACAGGTATTTTCAGGAGCAAATGAAGATGCAGGTTGAACAGTCAAAACGTTATGAAACAGCATTTTCACTCATAATTATTGATATTGACTTTTTCAAAAAATTTAATGATACCTTCGGGCATCAGGCAGGTGATGCTGTCTTAAGACAAGTAGCACAACTTCTTAAACAAAATGTGCGTGCCACTGATATAGTATGCAGATACGGAGGGGAGGAAATGAGTATCATTTTGCCTAATACATCAAAAGAAGTCTCCGTATCAACTGCTGAAAAAATCTGCAAAAGGGTTGCTTCTAAAAGATTTAAACTCAATAATCACATGGAAAGTAATGTAACAATAAGTCTAGGTGTTGCAAGTTTTCCGGAAGATGGCCAAACACCATCTGAAATAATTGATGCCGCAGATAAAAGACTTTATCAATCAAAACATAATGGAAGAAATCAGGTTAATTAAGAAAAGAGGCTTATATGAAATTAAAAACATTATCACTATTAATAGCAATAATTTTAGCAGGACAAATAACATTGGCAGGTCCGTTCAATGCTAATGCAAAAACAAAAAGAATTCCTGCTGGGACTAAATTTACAATGAAATTATTAACACCTGCTACAACAATATCTAATACTGAAGGTGCAGAATTTTCAGCTATGTTAATAACAGATCAGACAGCAGATAATGATGTAATTTTACCTATGGGTTCTGTTGTACGCGGAACAATTCAAAAAATAGTACCTGCAAAAAGAATGTCTAAAGGGGCCATATTATATATGGATTTCGACCATGTGGTAACCCCAAACGGGCGTCAAATACCACTAAGTTTTAATATAACAGGCAGATCCGATTTAACTTATGATGGCGGAATAACTACAACAAGAGGCTATGGTGATGCTTTTAAATTAACCTGCAAAAAATCAGGCGAAATTGCAAGAGAATCAACACAATGGGGATTTGATGTAGGTGAAGATTACTGGAACGGCTATATGCAAATTATTACTGTACCTGTAGGCATTATAGGAGCAGGCCTAGGCAGTGCAGGTTACTTTGTTTATGACAGTGTTGCTGATATGATAAGAAAAGGAAAAGATGTTGAGCTTAATAAAGGCGAAGTTCTCAATGTAATACTTATAGATCCTATTGATGTTCCGGTAATTTAAAATTATGTCTAAACTCGATAAAATAGAAGAATTACAAAATATTTTAAAAGAGGATCCTTCCAATTTTCCTGTCCGTAGACAGCTTGCAGTTCTTTTGCTTGATACAGGATTTGCGGAAGAAGCATTGCAGCATTTTTTATATTTATCGCAAATTTTTAAACAGGATAGCGGTATTTATTATAATCTCGGGATTGTTTATGAAAAACTTAAACAGTTTAAAAAGGCAGAAGAAACCTATCTAAAAGCAATTGAGTTTTCTCCTGAAGAAATTGATGCAACATATAACCTCGGGCTTGTATATATTGAGCTAAAAGAATATGATAAAGCAATATACTGCTTTAATAAAGTTCTGGAAACAGATGCTAGCGACTCAAACTCCTATTTTAATATAGGTATTGCTAATTTTAAAAAAGGCGACTTAATTGAGGCGATGGATAACTTTCAGCATACTGTTGATTTGAACGATGAAGATATTTATGCCCATTTTTATATAGGCAATATATTCAAGGAGTTTGGCGATAATGCATCAGCTTCTGATGAATTTAAGAAAGTACTTTCTATATCACCTGATTATAGCTGGGCATATTATAATTTAGGGGTAATAGATTTTGAAGAGGGTAACATTCAGGGTGCGGTACAAAATCTTGAAAAAACAATTGAACTAAATCCAAAAGATGTAGAGGCATATAAGATATACATAAAAATCATTGCCGGAAATGGAGATTTTCAGGGCGCTAATGATTTAGTAAAACCAGCTTTAAAAAATTGCGGAGCAAATGGCGATTTATTCTATCTTTACGCACAAATTAAAAAGCAGCTACAAGATTATGAAGCATACATAAATTACTTGAAAAAAGCACTGGAAAATAATGACACACTGTCACTTGCTCCAAAAATTGTGAAAAATGAAATTGACAAATTTTCAGCAGAATAATTTTTAGCATGTTAAAATTATAATAACGAAATATAAATAAGAGGAATAATTCTATGAAAATGTCAAAATTATTTGTGCAAACATTAAGAGAATACCCTTCTGATGCGGAAGTCGTTTCACACAAAATGCTTGCACGTGCTGGTTATATCAGAAAACTGACATCCGGCGTATACAATTTTTTACCGCTCATGTGGCGTGTTCTGAAAAAAATTGAAACAATTGTAAGGGAAGAAATGGATGCAGCAGGCGCACAAGAACTTTTAATGCCTTTTGTACAGCCAAAAGAACTGTGGGAAGAATCAGGACGCTGGGAGGCATACGGGAAAGAGTTGATGAGACTCAAAGACAGACATGACAGAATTATGTGTCTTGGTCCAACACATGAAGAAGTTATAACTGCAATTGCACGTGATGGATTGAAATCTTATAAACAACTGCCTGTTAATTTATACCAGATACAGTCTAAATTTCGCGATGAAGTCCGTCCCAGATACGGTCTTTTAAGAGGCAGAGAGTTTATAATGAAAGATGCATACAGCTTTGATGTTGATGAAGCAGGCCTCGATAAAGAATACGAAAATATGGCTCGGGCTTACAAAAGAATTTTTGACCGCTGCGGGCTTGATACAAAAATGGTTCAATCCGATTCCGGAGCAATAGGCGGCTCTGTATCTCACGAATTTATGGTAATAACAGACACTGATGCCGGAGAAAATGATGTTTTCTACTGCAATGAATGTGACTATTCTGCAAATTCAAATCATGCTGTTTCAAAACTTCCGGATACAGTAGTTGATGGAAAAGATTATTTTAGTAAAACTGAAATAATTGACACCCCAAATACTCACTCTATTGAAAAACTTAGTGAATTTTTGAAAATTCCGCCAACACTCATTTTAAAATCACTTGTTTACATAGTAGATAAAAAAACTGTAATGGCACTAATCAGAGCAGATAAAACAGTTGAAGAAACAAAACTTATGAATGCCATAGGCGGTATAGAAATAAGAATTGCTTCAAGTGCCGAAATTGCAGAACTTATGGCAGAAAAAGGATTTGATGCCGTACCCGGGTTTATAGGTCCTAAGGGAATGTCTGATATTCCGATTATAGTTGATGAGACTGTACGCGACATGAAAAACTTTGTTGTCGGCATTAATATTACTGATAAGCATCAGGTTGGTGCAAATCTGAAAGACTTAGGATTAGAAGAAATCAAATATACTGACATCAGATTGGTTGAAGCCGGAGATTACTGTCCTAATTGCGGAAAACCGCTATTTGTAACAAAAGGAATTGAAGTAGGTAATATTTTTAAATTAGGAACAAAATATTCAAACCCAATGAATGCTGTTTATACAGATGTAAATGGTAAAACTCACCCTTATGTTATGGGCTGCTATGGTATAGGGATTTCAAGAACTGCTGCGGCAGCGGTTGAGGCTCATCATGATGAAAATGGAATAAAATGGCCTGTTTCAATTGCACCTTATCATGTTGTTGTAATTCCGGTAAGCACAAACGATGAACTTCAAATGACAACATCAGTGAAAATTTATGAACAATTACTTAATGCAGGTGTAGAAGCAGTTCTTGATGACAGAGACGAAAGAGCCGGAGTTAAATTCAAAGATGCTGATTTAATAGGCTTCCCATACAGAATTACTGTAGGTAAGACAATCTCAGAAGGCCTTGTTGAATATAAAGTGCGAGAAACCGGAGAACTAACAAAGGTAACTTCGGAAAAAGCAGTATCCGATATAATAGAAATTATAAAAAACATTAAATAACCAAAAGCCAAATCTTAATGATTTGGCTTTTTAAATGCAAAGTATTTAAATAATACATAAGTTATTACTGATACCAGAAATATTGAAAGAAACTGTGCAATATATGCATTTTTAATAATGAATTTTAGTAACAATTCTAAAATAACCAAATTTATAAAATAACTAACCAGCCATGTAGAACAACATTTAAAATATTCTTTTAAATAGTTTCCTCTTGTGCAAAAAACAAAAAACTTCTGGTTTAAATAAGAAAATATAGAAGAAATTCCCCACTGCAAAGTAACACAAATTCTGTAATGTTCCTGCCCCAGTAAAAATAATGCCAAAACAAATATAACGTAAGAAATTCCCGCGTTTACAGCTCCAATAATGAGAAATCTTATTTTGTCATCTATTTTATACCACTTATCAAATACATCTGATAATTTCATTAGTATGCCTTACCAACAAGTGCTTTGTGGGCACATGTTTCAATAGTATCATCAAGCATGGATAATTTGATATCTTTGCCATAGCGTTTTTTCAACGCCAATTCAATTAAATAATCCGCAAAATGAGGATTTTTAGGCAGTAAAGATCCGTGAAGATACGTTCCGAAAACATTTTTATAATACGCTCCCTCAGTTTTATCTTTTCCATTATTGCCATTACCAACCGTAACAAAAGCTAGAGGCCTTGTATCGCCCTCAAGATAAGTAAGCCCGCTATGGTTTTCAAAGCCGACAAGTGTTTCAGGAACAACCAGATTTGTTTTAGCTGTGACATTACCTATAAAGCGATTTTTACCTGCAACAGTATAAACATCAAGAAGAGCAATCCCTTGAAGCCTATCGCCGCAATTCGGCTGATAATAACGTCCTAAAAGCTGGTAACCGCCGCAGATACCAAGGAATACAGCTCCATTATCTCTTTGTGTTAAAAGATTTTCTTTATTTTTAAATAATTCCTGTGCAACTTCTGCCTGCTGCTTATCCTGCCCACCTCCAATAAAAAACAGGTCATGCTCTTTTATATCATCACCAATATTAATTTCATCAAATTCCACATTAATACCGCGCCACTCACAACGTTTTCTTAAAGTAATAACATTGCCGATATCGCCGTATAAATTAAGCAATTTGGGATATAAGTGCGCTATTGAAATTTTTAAATTCATATCTTTCACAAACTGCATTATAACACAAAATTAAATTTATATTTTACTGCCGCTTGCAACTAACAGTTGATTAATATAACATTAAATATATGAATTACTTAATTGATACACATGCTCATTTGGATATGCTTCAGGATTTAGAAACGGCTATTATAAATGCCAGAGCTAATAACGTAAAAAAAATAATTGTGCCATGTGCTTATCCGTCTGACATAGATAAAATTTTTAACATAGCTGAAAAATACGAAAATGTTTTTGGCCTTCTAGGTGTTCATCCATCAGAAGTAAAGGATTGGACTGATGACTTGGCCGGAAAAATTAAAGAATACGCAAAAAGTTCCAAAATTGTTGGTATTGGTGAAATAGGGCTTGATTATTACTGGGATAAAAGTTTCAATGACATGCAACAGGAAGTTTTTATCAAACAAATAAAACTGGCAAATGAATTAAACCTGCCTATTTGCGTACATGATAGAGAAGCGCACAAAGATACCTTTGATCTTTTAAAGGAACATAACAAAAATTCTACTGTTGTAATGCACTGTTTTTCAGGCAGTAAAGAATTTGCAGCAGAATGTATAAAAGAGGGCTGGTACCTGGCACTTGGCGGAGTAGTCACTTTTAAAAATGCAATAAAAATGAAAGAAGTTGCTCAAACTATCCCTCTGGATAAACTTATGCTTGAAACCGACAGCCCGTATTTAACCCCCGTTCCATACAGAGGAAAGGAAAATCAGCCGTCATACGTCAAATATGTTGCTGAAAAAATAGCTGAAATCAGAGGTGTTACAGTTGATGAAATAGCAGAAGCTACGACTAAAAATGCAGAAAAGGTTTTCGGAATATGAAAAAAGAACGTTTAGACAAATACCTCACTGATTTAGGTTATTTTGAAACAAAAAGTAAGGCTTCCGCTGCAATACTTGCAGGTAATGTAAAAATTAACGATGAATATATTACAAAAGCAGGGTTTCAAATAAATTTGGAAAAAGATTATGATGTTGAAGTAAAGTCAATGCCTTTTGTATCAAGGGGCGGTTTTAAACTAAAAAAAGCGCTGGATACATTTCCTGTAAAAGTAAAGGACAGAATTTGTTTTGATGCAGGAGCCTCAACCGGAGGTTTTACAGACTGCCTGCTGCAAAACGGAGCTAAATTTGTATATGCGGCAGATGTGGGATACGGGCAATTAGACTGGAAAATAAGGTCGGATAAAAGGGTCAAAACTATTGAAAAGACCAACCTTAGAATTTGCAAATATAATGATATCTATGAAACAAACGATACTGTGGCAGATTTTCTCGTAAGTGATCTTTCGTTTATCTCTCTTACAAAAGTATTGGATAATCTTAAAAAGCTTTTAAATCCTGAATTTCATGAAATGGTTTGTCTTATCAAACCGCAATTTGAAGCCGGAAAAGAAAAAGTAGAAAAAGGCGGGGTTGTAAAAGACAAAAAAATTCATAAAGAAGTTATTGAAAATGTCTTAACTTACGCTCAACAGCTGGGATATTCAATTAAAGGCTTAACATATTCTTCAATAAAAGGCCCCTCTGGAAATATAGAATATCTTGTATGGCTTTCTACTGAAAAATGTAACAACCAATATGATATATCGCTTATTATCAATGAAGCATTTGAAAAGTTAAATTAAATACTTTAACCTTTAACGTTAATCGTAAAAGGTTTTACATTAATATTTAAATCAATATAACGGAATATATTTAAAACTATACCGGGTTCAAAATAATAAACATTATTTGTAGGCGTAATTCTTAATAAAGAAGTTTTTGAATCCAGTTTAACAATAGATGCCAAAAATTCTTTATTTACAGCACTAAATAAGATATAACCCGTTTTAGATTGAATTTCTTCAATTTTAAAACGATTTGCATTAATACCGGCAATTGTTAAATAAAAAAGATTTTCCGCACTTACACCAAAAACTTTTGTACACTGCTCAAACGGAACATTTTGAACAGTAACAAGAGTACTTAAACTCACAGGCTGAGGTTCTGCCTGTGAACATACAGGAAAGAACATACATACTAATACTAAAAATATTTTTATAATTCTTGCCATGACTCACCTATATTAATATCAACTACCAATGGCACAGACAAAGGCTGATTCAATTCCATAGCCTCCTGAACAACAGTCTTTAAAGTTTCTATTTCAGATTTATCTGCCTCTATAACAAGCTCATCATGAACTTGAATTATCAATTTAGAATTCAAATTAAGCTCTTTCATTTTTTTATCTAAATCAACCATTGCTAATTTAATTAAATCAGCAGCCGTACCCTGCATAGGCTGATTTATTGCTGCACGTTTTGCAAATTCACGAAGCATACCATTTGAACTGTTTAATTCACCTGCTAAATACCTTTTTCTGCCGAAAGCAGTCTCTACATATCCTTTTTCTTCAACTGAAGCTACCATATCCTCCATATATTTTTTAACATTAGGATAAGTCTCAAAATATTTAGAAATAAAATTTTCTGCATCTTCAACGGGAATATTTAATGATTTTGCAAGTCCGTATTTACTTTGTCCGTAAACAATACCAAAGTTTACAGCTTTTGCTTTGTAGCGCATTTCTTTGGTTACATCTTGAAGAGGAACATCAAATACCCTTGATGCTGTAATCTTATGGACATCTTCGCCTGATTTAAATGCATCTATTAAATGTTTATCTCCTGAAACATGAGCCAGCAGGCGTAATTCAATTTGAGAATAATCAGCTGAAAAAATCAAAGATTTCTCCCTGTTTTTAGGAATGAATGCCCTGCGGATTTTATTTCCCTCTTCAGAGCGAACCGGAATATTCTGTAAGTTTGGATTTGATGAAGATAATCTGCCTGTTGATGTAGTTGTCTGATTGTAAGTTGTGTGAATACGCCCGTCAACAGGACTTATAAGTTCCGGAAGAGCATCTGTATATGTAGATTTTAACTTAGAATACTTTCTGTATTCCAAAATCAATCTTGCAATGTCATGTTCTAATGCAAGTTCTTCCAATACTTCAGCATTTGTAGAGTATTTTGTCTTTGTCCGCTTTTTAATAGGTTTTATCTGCAACTTTTCAAAAAGAATTTCTGCCACCTGTTTTGGAGAGGCAATATTAAAAGCTTCTCCGGCTATTTTATAAATTTTAAACTCAATAGAACGCAGCGCATCAGCCATTGAAGAAGATAATTTGTGAAGGTACGCAACATCTATTGAAATCCCTTCATATTCCATATCCCCGAGCACAATTGCAAGAGGAACTTCTATATCATAAAGTATTTTTAATTCTTTTTCATCTAGCCTGCATATCCAGAATCTTGTCAGTTCAAAAATAGTTGATAATATATCTGAAACGTAATCAACTGCATTTTCTATAGCAACATTGACAATTTTCAAATTTGTTTTAGCATCTCTGGTATAAGGAACGATGTCATTCATAACATGGTCAACATTTTCAATTGACTGAACATCCAGAAGATGCGTTCTGCTAGGGTCTCTAACATAACTTGCAAGCAGAGTATCCATTACAATACCTTTTGCGTTTATTCCCAGAGTCCGTAAGAAATTATGCTCTATTTTAGCATCATGAGTAGTTTTCTTTATATTTTCATTTTCAAAAACAGGTCTCAACGCTTCAATTACATCCTCTTGCTTCAATTGATTTTCAATGTAATGACCGGTCGGGATATAAAAAGTATAAGTAATATTTTTTTCAGTATCTGATATAATTTTTTTATCCTCTGAATAGGTAAAATCATCATTATAAGCAACTGCAATTCCATATAAGCTCCCGCTTACAGCACTCTTAATATCACCCTCTGTACGGAATGCAATAATAGATTTTGACATTAATTTATCAACTAACTCTTTCAAATCTGCAGAATCTGTGATTAACTTGGCTTCATAAAGCAATTCTTTCTTATTAATTTCAGCCTTTACAGCTTCAGCAAATAATCCGAGCTGAACTTGGCCCGCCTGAGGCAGATTCATTGCATCAACATCTCTGCTTGGTGTTGCAATTTTTGCTTCTTTATCAAAGGAATTTAGAATATTATCAATATTCTTCAAGAAACTGAAAAATTGAAGTTTTTTTAAAAATGCCGTAACTTTTGCAACATCAGGCAAAACAATATTTGTACTTGAAAAATCGAAATCAATATCTACATCACGTACTATAGTTGCAAGAAAATAACTTAATTTTGCCATTTCTATATCTGCGCAAAAACACTTTTTAATATTTTTTTCCTGAATATCTTCACAATTATCAATAATGTTTTGTAAATGTCCGTATTTGGCTAGTAATTTTATTGCAGTTTTATCACCGATACCCTTTACACCCGGTATATTATCAGAAGAATCACCGCGAAGACTTTTATAATCAACTACTTGATCTGGATAAACTCCAAGTTTTTCATATACACTATCCCAGTTATATTCCTTTAATTCACCTTTTGAAGGAATAATTACCTTAACACATCCATCCTTATCAACAAGCTGAAATGCATCCTGATCTCCGGTTAATATTAAGACTTTATGGCCCAACTCACAGGCCTGCTTTGAAATAGTACCGATAACATCGTCAGCTTCGTAACCCTCTTTTGTATAAATCGGAATATTAAAAGCATCAAGCCCCTCATAGATTAAATTCATCTGAGAGCGCATATTATCCGGCATAGCTTCCCTATTTGCCTTATACTCAGAATATTTTTCCACGCGAAAAGTTTGATGACTCACATCAAAAGCAACACATATAGCGTCAGGGTGCAAATTTTTATTTTTAAGCAAATCAAAAATAGCTTTAAAAAATCCAAATACAGCCCATGTAGGAACCCCTTCAGATGTTTTCATATTTGTTCGTTCAAGGGCAAAAAATTGCCTGAATGCCAGAGCATGACCATCAATTAGTATTAAAGTTTTCTGTTTTTCCATACACAATCCCGCAAAAAACTATGCGATTATTTCTTCCCCGCCATCATTTCTCTTTGTAGGAAGCTTAATCAACTCTGCTGAATTTCTGTTTTTAACAGCATCAGCTGTAACAACATATTTTTCCATATTTTCTTTAGTTGGAACATCATACATAACATCCAGCATAATCTCTTCAACAATAGATCTTAAAGCTCTTGCACCTGTCTTGCGTTTCATTGCTTCCTGCGCGATTAAATCTATTGCATCAGGTTCGAATTCAAGATCTACGCCATCCATTTTTAATAGACATTGATACTGCTTTACAATAGCATTTTTAGGTTCAGTAAGTATCATTTTTAATGTCTTTTCATTCAGCTGGTCAAGAACAGCATATGTAGGAATACGACCTATAAATTCAGGTATCAGACCAAACTTTAGCAAATCTTCAGGCTGTAATTTTTTAAGCATTCTGTTTGCATTTGCTTCTTTTTCAGCCTGAGACATAGGAGCTTTAGCCCCGAAACCAACTGTATTTCCCTCACCGGCGCGCCTTTCAACAATTTTTTCCAGCCCTACAAAAGCTCCGCCGACAATAAATAATATATTGCTTGTATCAATTTCAATGAATTCCTGATGAGGATGTTTTCTACCGCCTTGCGGAGGAACATGAGCAACAGTACCTTCTATCATTTTCAATAGAGCCTGCTGAACGCCTTCACCTGAAACATCACGGGTAATTGATGTATTTTCTGATTTTCTTGAAATCTTATCGATTTCGTCTATATAAATAATACCTCTTTCTGCTTTAGAAGCATCAAATTCAGCATTTTGATACAAGCGAAGAAGAATATTTTCAACGTCATCACCAACATAACCGGCTTCTGTAAGTGTTGTTGCATCAGCAACAGCAAAAGGCACATCAAGCATTTTGGCAAGTGTTTGTGCAAGAAGTGTTTTACCGGAACCTGTAGGCCCTACAAGAAGAATATTAGATTTTTGTATCTCAACACTATCTTTAGCATTTGCAGATTTATTGTGTTTTAAACGCTTATAGTGGTTATAAACGGCAACTGACAGCACCTTTTTAGCTTCGTCCTGACCAACAATATATTGATCAAGATATTCTTTAATTTCATGAGGTTTTGGAATAGGTTTTTCAGAATTAGTTTCCTCTGCACCTGCACCATCTTTATCTTTAGCCTCAAAAAATTCTTCATCAAGAATTTCATTACAAAGCTCTACACATTCATCGCAAATATAAACCTCAGGTCCGGCTATTAATTTTTTAACCTGATCTTGAGATTTTCCACAAAATGAACATTTTAATCTGCTGTCATCATGTTTAGGCATTATTTATATTCTCCAACAATTATCCTTTTACCACATCGCGTGAAACAACTTTATCAATCATACCGTATTCAAGAGCTTCTTGAGGTGTCATAATGTAATCACGATCAGTATCTTTTTCAATCTTTTTCAGAGATTGACCAGTGTTTGCCGCCAGAATTTCATTCAAGCTTTTCTTAATTCTGATTATTTCAGCGGCTTGAATTTCAATATCGGTTGCCTGTCCTTGAGCTCCGCCTAAAGGCTGGTGAATTAACACTCTGGAATGCGGCAATGCCATTCTTTTACCTTTAGCACCTGCTGAAAGGAGAAATGCACCCATTGAAGCAGCCTGCCCGAGACAAATAGTTGAAACATCAGCTCTTATGTGCTGCATAGTATCATAAATTGCAAATCCCGCAGTAACACTTCCGCCCGGACTATTAATGTATAGCATTATATCTTTTTCAGGATTTTCACTGTCTAATAATAACATTTGGGCGACAATTAAGTTCGCAACCATATCATCTATAGGTGTTCCCAAAAATATGATTCTTTCTCTCAAAAGTCTTGAGAATATATCAAAAGAACGTTCACCGCGACTAGATTGTTCAATTACCACAGGTACAAAGCTCATGATTAATTTCCTTTCTTATATAATTATAACATTTATGTTTATTTGGTTTCAACTTTTGCTTTTTTAGGAGCAACAATTTCTACATTATTATTGCTTACCAGATAATCTCTAACTTTATCATTTAAAGCTTGTTGAGAAATAGAACCAAGCATATCAGGATTTTGACCTAATTGTTTCAAAACATCCTGCTGCTGCATACCATACATAGCTGCAAGTTCAGCAAATTTATTTTCAATATCTTTGGATTCTAACTTTATATTTTCAACTTTTGCAATTTTGTCAATTACAAGTGAATTTTTAATTCTGCGAACAGCATCATCTTTTAATGTGTCCTCAAGATGATCTTCACCGCCCTGTGCCTTAACCAAGGCATCCCAATCAATACCCTGATAAGCAAGTCTCTGTTTATAGTCACCTTTTAATGATTCGACTTCACGATTTATCATAGACTGCGGGATATCAACTTTAGCTGCGTCAATAACAGCTTTAAAAATTTCATTTTCAGAGTTTTGTTTATTAGTTCTTTCTCTCTGAGTTTCAAGATATTTTTTTACATCAGCTTTTAAATCATCGACTGTCTTGAACGGACCGACCTTTTGAGCAAAAGCGTCATTAAGTTCCGGCAGAATTCTTTCTTTAATTTCGTGAATTTTAATTTTAAAAACAGCAGGCTGACCTTTTAGTTTTTCATCGTGATATTCTTCAGGGAATGTTACGTTAATTTCAAATTCATCATTAACATTTTTGCCAACAATTTGTTCTGCAAATCCCGGGATAAAATTTGAATTACCTAAATCAAGCGCATAGTTTTTACCTTCACCGCCTGCAATTTTTTCACCGTTTGCAAACCCTTCAAAGTCAATAACTGCTGTATCTGTATTATTAGCCGGTCTATTTACAACCAACTCCATTGCAGAATGCTGTTTTAACAAATTTTCTATTGACTTTTCTTCTGCATCTTCCGGAATAGGTGAATCTTCAACTTTTAAACTCAATCCTTTATAGTCACCCAGAGTAACTTCGGGACGGGTTTCAACCTGAACTTTAACAGTTAAATCTTTACCTATCTCAAAATCATAAGATGTTATTGCCGGCTGGGTAATTACATCTAATTTATTTTCTTCGATAGCCTGAGCTATAGTTCTTGGCATCAAAGACTCAATTGCTTCAATTTTTATTCTTTCTGTACCCACATGTTTTTCTACAATAGGTCTTGGAGCCTTTCCTTTTCTAAATCCGTCAATATTTACGTATTGAGAAATCTTGCTAACGGCCCTGTTATAAGCATCAGCAGCTTCTTTAGCCGGTATAACTATTTCAAGATTCACTACATTATCTTTTTCATTTTGCAAATTAACTTTCATTTGTTTTTCCTTTATATAACTACATGTATCTTTCCAGATTATACATCAAAAAAGATTATGTGCAAGTCATTCAAAGGTATGAAATCAAATATCAGCAGGCTTAATCCGGAGTGTAAAACACATGCCGGCATTTTATGATAAAATAATACGTATGGTAAGGTTGATTAATAAAGACAACGTAGATAAAATTGCAAATATTGTTTATTCTATTCTCAGAGTACAGGAATTATTCACACATATTATTGAAATAAACAATCCTGAACTTAAGCCATGCATTTATGCTATGTGGCATGGTAATCAGTTTTCAATCCACGGTATTGAAGACAAGGCTCATTTAAATGTTCTTATAAGCAACTCTGCCGACGGAGAAATTATTACAAAAACAGTAGAAAAATGGGGATTTAAAGTTGTAAGAGGCTCATCAGCTAGAAAAGGCTGTGTTTCATCTACAATGCAGCTTATGTCCAGATTAAAAGATGGTGAATGTGCCGCAATTATGGTTGACGGTCCGAGAGGACCTTTACATACGGTAAAAGGCGGTGCTATAAAACTCGCAAAGGAAACAGGGGCACCTATTGTTCCAATGCACTGGTATTCTCCACAAAAAACATTTATTTCATTGCCTTCCTGGGACAAAATGACTGTACCTTTCGGATTTTGCCGGATAATTAATATTTATGGCGATCCGATATATGTAAATGAAACCGATGACGAGAATGAAGTTGCGGAAAAAATAAAAGCATCATTTAATGATATTGAAAAACGAGCTCCTGAAGAATATGAAAAGGCCAGAAAGCTGAAATTATGGAGAAGGAAAAAATAAATATATCTGCTGTTCAGATGTGTGCAGCCATAGGAGATAAACAATCTAACTTTGAAAAAATAGTAAAATTAGTTTCGCATATTAAGAATACTGATTTTATTATTTTACCTGAAGTATGGAATGTCGGATGGTCTTGTATGGATTTCCGCCAACATGCTGAAAGTCTTGATAGTAGTGAAACTATACATTTGTTATCAGAGCTTGCAAAACTAAAAAATACCAATATAATAGGCGGAAGTTTTATACAAAAAACAGGAGAAAACTTTTATAATACTACACCTGTTATAAAACGAAACGGTGATTTAGCAGCGGTTTATAACAAAATGCATTTGTATTCTTATTACGGCTGCAATGAAAATAAATATATAACAGCAGGCGACTCGCCTGTTATGATTAATATTGAGGGAATTAACATAGGGTTAACAATATGTTATGATATCAGATTTCCTGAACTATACAGAGCTTATAGAAAAGCAGGTGCTGATATTTTAGTTAACTGTGCTGCCTGGGCTTCAACAAAACCTATTCCATGGGAAATGATGACGAAATCAAGAGCAATTGAAAATCAAACATATATGGTTGCTGTTAACCAGTACGGGCCTATGAAAAATAATGAAACAAATCTTGGACATTCAAGGATTATTGATTATAATGGTAATGTTATTTCAGAAATTCTTGAAGGCGAAGGGGTAATACAAGCAGACTTAACCCTTAATGATATGTATGAGTTTCGAAATAAATGTACAGTTTTGAAAGATATTAAAAATTCTTATGAGGTAATAAGCATATGAAAAAAATATTAAGTATCTTAATTATATCGGCTTTTACAATTACCTGCGCAAATGCTGCAAGTATAAACAAGGCTATTTCCGATTCAGGGGTAAACAAAGGCGGAGTTGCGGTTTCCGTTAAAGAGGTTACAACAGGAAATGTTTTATATGAACTTAACAGTGATAAGCCCGTTTGTCCTGCTTCAACTTTAAAAGCTATAACTATCGCAGCCTCTTTAAACGAATTAGGTGAGGATTACAACTTTAAGACCGGATTATATAAAACAAATAACAACGAATTAATACTAAAGCTAGGAGCTGATCCATTTTTAAAATCCGGAGATTTAAGAAAACTTCTAAAATCAGCAAAAGAAAAAAATATAGTATCTCCAAAAGCAATTTATATTGATGACTCTGTTTTAGATAATATCGAATGGGGAGAGGGATGGCAATGGGACGATGATTTAAACCCGCTTATGCCTAAATTCAGTTCATATAACCTTGATAAAAATTTATTAAAAGTTACTGTTGCCCCAACAGTAAAAGGGGCTCCGGCAGAAATAAAATTAGATGTATTTTATCCGACAACATTTATGAACCTTGTAACTACAGGCTCTGAAAATAATATAAAAATAAGCAGAAATAACAACATTGCTCCTGATGTTTTGACCATTGAAGGAACAATAGCAAAACAAATACAAAAAGAAATTCCGATAAACCATTTAAAAAGATACTTCAGACTTAGACTTGAAGATGCTATCCGCTCTGAAAAACTAGACTACTACGGTGCAATCACAAATAAAAAATTACCGGAAAGTAATATTTATCTTGTAGATGAAATTTCAACCCCTATAGATGATGCTGTTGAAGAAATAATGAAAAACAGCAGTAATATGATAGCAGAAACATTGTTTAAACTTGCAGGAGGACATTATTCAAAAACATCCGGTTCCGCAGAAAAAGCTGTTGAAATGCTTCTTAACTATTGTAAAAAAATTGGTGTTGATACCAAGAATATCAGAATAGTTGACGGAAGCGGCGTTTCTAAAAACAATTTAGTAACGGCTGACTTTATGACATCTTTCTTAATAGCACAATATAATATTGATAATAATTATAAAAATATATTTGCTTCAGCCGGAGAAGGCACATTAAAAAACAGAATGCTTTATTTTGGAGACAAATTAAAAGCCAAAACTGGTACGCATTGTGATGTCAGCTCAATTACGGGCTATATTACAACTTTAAGCGGAAAACTAATTGCTTTTGATATTATGATAAATGATACAAAATTAAACACATCTGAAAAAAAGATGCTTGAAGAATATATCCTGAGAGCAATACAGACATCTTATTAAAATATTTTTACAATTAGCAAACAGGCACTAATTATGCTATACTTATACATGATATGGAACCTTTAGTAAGTATTATTACAACAACTCATAATATTGTAGAAAATGGCCAGGCGGATGATTTCAGCCTGCTGGTTACATTGCTTGATATGCAAACATATCCTAACATTGAACACATTGTTATTGATAATGCTTCTACTGATGATACTGTTGTTTTATTAAAAGATTATAAAAATAAGGGGTATATCAACTTTTTCTCAGAACGTGATACAGGGAAATTTAACGGGTATAACAAAGGTATTTTAAGAGCAAAAGGCAAATATTTGTCTTTTATAAGCTGTGACGATTTTTATCATGATATTACTGCAATTCAGGATTTAGTTAATTTAATGGAAGCTGAAAACGCTGATTTTTCATTTTCACCATCATATTGCAGACATGCCGAAGGCTTTGTGTTTCTATTTGTTCCTGCAATGTTTAACGCTTTTCAGGTAATGCCATGCCCGAGACAATGTATGTTCTTTAAAAAATCTGTTCTTGAAAAAGAAAATTATTTTGATGAAAAGTTTAGATTAATGGCAGATTATGATTTAATAATACGTTTAATGATGAAAAAATATAAGGCTGTATTTTTTGAACAAAATTATACTACCTACAAATTGGGTGAAAAACTTAATGAAAATCCTGCACGCGGAAATGATGAAGCCCGAATGATTTTCTATAAAAATTACAGAAGTTTGTACCCGTTAAATGATGAAATTTTGGACAGAATGGTTAATATTTCGGAATTTCCAAAAGAATTGCTCGCAAAACTGGCTACAAGATTTCCGGAAGAAGATAAAGACTTATTCTACGAACGTTATGAACAAATGCATGAATTAAGATTAAATGCATACAGACAGCAAAATTAATAATTTTGTTATATGATAAATAAAAAGGGATATAAGAAAATGACAGAACAAAAAATAGCAGTTATCGGCTGCGGCTTATGGGGAAGAAATATTGTACGGAACTTTTACAACCTGAATGTTTTAGAAATGGTTTGTGATATTGATGATGATAATATTGCAAAAATTAAAGAATTATATCCTAATCTGAAAATTACAAGAGATTATAATGATATAATTAATAACCCTGAAATTACTTCAGTAGCAGTTGTAACCCCGAGCCATACACATTATAAAATGGTTAAAGCAATGCTTGAAGCAGGCAAAAATGTTTATGTTGAAAAACCTATTTCAACAGTTGCTCAAGAAGCAAAAGACCTGAAAGAATTAGCTGACAGAAAAGGTCTTGTATTAATGGTGGGTCACCTGCTCCTATACCATCCTGCCGTAAACAGATTAAAAATGCTTATTGAAGAAGGTATGTTAGGTGATATTGTGTATGCACAAAGTGATAGGCTTAATGTAAACTACTTTAAAAATGACAGAAGTGTTATGTGGGATTTGGCGCCCCATGATGTATCAATGATGAGCTATGTTATAGGTAAGGAACCTGTAAGAATAATTTCCGCTATCGGAAGTTCTTCGGACAAAAATGAAATTATGGATATTACACACTTAGGCATTGAATTTGAAGATGGTGTAATCGGTCACATAACAGACAGCTGGATAACCCCGAGAAAACATGTGCAATTACTGGTCAGGGGTACAAAGGCTACAGCCATTCTAGACGACACATTGCCTGATCATAAATTAACAATATACGATAATTTCAGCGCTGATAACACAAAAAACATTACCCTTGATTATTTGGAAATTGAACCGCTAAAACTTGAGTGCCAGCATTTTATAAGCTGCTGTGAAACGGGTAAAAAGGCACGTTCGGACGGAGATAACGGATTTATGGTAACAAAAATTCTTGAACAGGCTGAAAAAATCATGCTGGGTGACAGAGTTAAAAAACTGGATGAAGTTGATTTTGGATTATCAAGAGTAAAGCAACACCTTTAAGGAGACATTTATGGCAAATTTCATATCAATATTTAGGATATTTGTTGCATTTTTTGCAATATATTTATTATTCATACCTGCAACATGGGCTTATATTTTAGCTTTTGTTCTTACTGTCATCGCATTTATTCTCGACGGTGTTGACGGTTATGTTGCGAGAAAATTCAACGAATCATCTCAGCTCGGTTCCGTGCTGGATATTATGGGAGACCGAATTGTGGAAGCTTCTTACTGGATTGTTTTTGCAGTGCTTGGCTGGCTAAGTCCTGTATTCCCTATTATTTGCATTGCAAGAGCTTTTACAACAGACAGTCTAAGAAGTGTTGCACTTGCGCAGGGTTATACTGCTTTTGGTGAAACATCCATGCAGTCAAGCAAAATCGGAAAATTTATTTGCGCTTCTAAGTTTATGAGAATAAGCTATGCGGTCGCAAAAGTCGTGGCATTCATTCTTATAATCCTTGCAAACACTCCGGGATTTGAAATTTATCCGGCATTTGAAACAATGAATACAATTGCAGTTATTTTTGCGTGGATTGCAATTATTTTCTGCGTTGTGAGAGGAATTCCTGTTGTAGCGGAAAGCAAAAAACTTTTTGAGAAGAAATAATGTTAAATATAGTTTTATACGAACCAGAAATCCCGCAAAATACCGGCAACATAGCACGGCTATGTGCATGTACCGGTTCAAGCCTGTATCTGGTAGGCAAACTTGGATTTTCACTTTCCAGTAAATACACCAAAAGAGCCGGACTAGACTACTGGGATAGTGTTGATTTGCATAAAATTGATACAATGGAAGAATTGCTGGAAGCTAATCCTTATGCTAACTTTTATTATCTGACAACAAAAACAAATCGTCTTTATACAGATGTTAAATTTAAAGACGGCGACTTTTTAGTATTTGGTCCTGAGACAAGGGGACTTCCGGAAAAATACGTAAAAGATAAAAACTCATTAACAATACCTATGAAAGAGGGACAAAGAAGCCTTAACCTTTCTAATTCAGTTGCAATTGTAGCATATGAGGCAATAAGACAAAATGGACTTTAAATTACCTGAAAGAGCTCAAAATTCACATAAGGGGACATTTGGTAAAGTTTTAAACATAGCAGGGTCTAAATATATGCCTGGAGCAGCCTTACTGTCAAGCCTTGCCGCATTGAAATCCGGCTGCGGATATTGTTTTCTAGCTTCAGAAGAAAGTGTTATTAAAGCTGTCTCGGCACAAACACAGAATATTGTATTTGTTCCTTTGAAGGACATTAAAAAACAATTAAAAACTGCTGATGTAGTAGCTATTGGCTGCGGTCTGACAACGTCAAGGAAAGCCAAACGTATTTTTAAAACTGTTATAGAACATGCCGGAGATAAGCCTGCTATTATAGACGCAGACGGCTTGAACATACTGTCAAATATGAATATAAAGCTTTCAAAAAATTTGATAATAACCCCTCATCCTAAAGAAGCAGCACGCCTTTTAAATACAACAAGCAGCAATGTTTTATCCGATTTAGAAACCAGCGCAAAAAAACTTTCTCAAAAATATAAATGCGTCACTGTATTAAAATCACATAATACCATTGTTAGTTCTCCAAATTGTGAAATATACATAAATAATACAGGTAATAGCTCTTTAGCAAAAGCAGGAAGCGGAGATGTACTTACTGGAATAATAGCAGGATTAACAGCACAAAAAATGAATCTTTATGATGCAGCAAAAGCAGCAGTTTACTTACATGGACTTTGCGGCGAGACAGCTTCAAAAAAGCTGACAGAATACTGCGTTCTTGCAAATGATTTAATAAACTTTATTCCAGAAGTTTTTAGCCAAAATAATTAATAATATTTTGGACAAATTCTGCAACTTTTTCATCTTCTTTTTTCTTATCTTTTTTAGGCGCAGGTGATTTTTTCGCTAATGCTTCAGAAGAATCAGATAAATATTGATAAGTTTTCTTTACTTTTGCCTTAACAGGTTTAGCTATAATATGAGTATCCCACATAAACTCTGAAGGCTTTTTGGTAATACTACAAATACTCATTTTTCTCCTTTATTAATATACAAACATTAATACGCATAAATATAAGTTTTGCTAAATTTTACAAAAAAATTTTACATTATTTAATAATATATAAATAAAAAAACTATTATAAATTAGTCAGTTTACCCATAACAACACGCTTGTCAGCACCAGTACAGCAAGGAAGATTATTAGGTATATTATAGAAAGTACAGTACCCCAGTAATGCAAAAGCCATCACTTCTTTGAAATTATTTGATATGCCGTAATCTTCATGAGTTTTCAGCTCGATATTGTCAGGCAGATAATAACGCAAAAATTTCATAAGTGCAGGGTTATATGCCCCGCCTCCGCCAACTATAACTTCATCTAACGAAATCTCAGGATAAATAAATCTTTCATAAGAAACCGCAATGGATTTTGCAGTAAGAGCAGTTACGGTTGAAATAATATCCTCCGGTTTATCCGGAGCCAATTTTAAAGCATTTTCTATATATATTGGTGAAAAATATTCACGGCCAGTAGTTTTAGGAGGCTTTTTAAAATAATATTCATCCTGCATCAGACAGTCAAGCCAGCTTTCACAAATATTTCCTAATAACGCAATTTTTCCGTCTTTATCGTACGGCATGGCAAAATATTTTTTCATGCAATAATCAATCATAATATTTCCAAGTCCGGTGTCAAACCCGAATGTATCTAATTCCTTTGAAATAACTGTAACATTAGAAATACCTCCTATATTCTGCACCGCTGCATTTTTACCTTTAAACCATTTATCATCAGCAAAGCAAACCAGAGGTGCTCCCTGACCGCCGGCAGCAATGTCAGCCTCACGGAAATTTGAAATTACAGTGCAGCCCGTTTCCTGAGCAATTACAGAACTTTCACCGATTTGTAACGTACTTTTTAAAGATATATTATCCAGCTTTTCATCAGCAGGAAAATGATAAATGGTTTGACCATGACTTGAGATAAAATCAGGTCTGCCAAATTCTGATATCAAAACTTTACATGCTTCTGCAAAACAGTGCCCTACTGCAAAATTCATCTGGCAGATATCTTTTATTGAACAATTACCGCTAAAAATTTGGAATAATTTTGCTCTAATATGTTCAGGATATTTATAATTAATACCGGATATCAGCCGGCATGACAAATCAGGATAAACCTCACATAATCCTGCATCAATACTGTCGCAGGATGTTCCTGACATTAAAGCTATAATTTTTTTAGTTTCTAGTTCTTCCATAAATTTATAATATAAAAAAGCTTGCAGATACACAAGCTTTTTATATACAACTATCCATCTCCTAAACGTAAATCCTATTTCCTAAATAATAATATCCCTAATCAACTCAATCCCTAATTTTTTGCAGTACTACAAATTTAAATTCAATTTTAGACTGCTTATGCCATCACCTCTGTTTCTTTCAATATACTTCTCAACCAGCTATTGTCCGGTAGCCGTTTCCTGATGATATTAATGTAAAACTAAGTTAAATGTTTGACAAGCAAAAAAAAATTATTATTTATTTACAATTGACCATGCCCCTAGTATTATCACGGCAAAATTCAAGTTCTTAAATCTTAATGAAGAAAATTTAATGAAATTAAGTAAAATTTAGGCATTTTTTTAATTGACAATTAAGAATTAGAGATTTGTAAAAAGCATGCCATTTACAAAAAATTTGTAGTAAAATAAATATATGAAAGAGTTCATGTTAAATAATAAAGTAACTTATAACTTAATGTCCTTTACGGGTTTTAAATCAATGCTCTTATTTTCATATCTTCTTGAAGCTCCGCGCTCTTATGAGGAAATTAAACAATACTTTGCCGAACATCAATATCTGCATGAAACTATATCTATTGATACATTAAGAGTGTATATTAATTCTCTTGAGAGACTGGGCTGTGAGATTGTAAGAGGAAGAAAAGCAGAAGGTTCTAAATATAAACTGGTTAAACATCCTTTTGAACTTAAAATTAACGATGAACATGCTAAAAGTATTATAAAAGCTTTCAAAAGTGTCTACAAATCTATTGACGTTGAAGACCTTCTTGCTATAACAAAATTTTTTGAAAAAATTTCTGGAGGAATAGAAAATCAGGAACTTAAGGAAACTCTAAGAAATATATCCCCTCTTAAAAAAATCGATTCAGAAATTCTAAAACTTTTAATAATAGCGTGCAGAAAAAATGACGAAATTTCAATAATGTATGATTCCCCATCTTCAGGTATAAAGAACATTGATGTCCTTGCACAAAAATTAGTTGTTGCTAATAACAAAGTTTATTTACACGGCATAAGCCCGCAATACAAAAATACAGCAAGCTTTATTGTTTCCAGAATTAAAGAAAAACCTGTTGTTAAATTACAAAAGTCAATTAAAGCAGACATTGAACAGCTTACAATTGGCTGCGAAATATACGACAAAAATATTAATCTTCAGGATAATGAAAAAATTATTTCAAAAGATGATAAAAAACTGATAATAGAAATAACATCGGATAACAAATTTTTGACAACTCAGAGAGTTCTTTCTTTGGGAAGTGATTGCAAAGTTTTATACCCGCAATCTTTTAAAGATGAGTTATGTTCAATCTTAAAAAAGATGAAGGAGGAATATTTTGCAGAAAAAATTTAAGGAAAAATATAATGAAAGCTGCATAAAAATATTCACACTGCTTAAACTCCTTTATGAAGATAAGGCAGATTATAATAATGTTATGGATATATTTACAGAGGATGATGAGGAAAAACAACATGTCACTCTAAATAAATATTTAAATACTCTAAAAGTATTCGGCGTTAAAGTTCAAAAGGTAAACAATAAATTTGTTATGCAAAATACGCCTTTTTCTATGAACTTTGACCTGGATGACATTAAATCTATAAACCTTTTTGAAAAATTTCAAGAAGTACTTCCAAACGGAAAAACTAAACAGAATTTGGAGCTATTGCTCAAAAAGATTGAAGCAAGGTTTGATGACAACGCGAATAAAATATACCATTCTCTCAAATCTACAAATAACGCGGACTTTTCATTCTATTATGCAGATATTAGAGAACAAATAGAAAGATGCGAAAAGGTTTGCCAGGAAGCTTTCAAAGTAAATATCCGCTATCTTGAAAAAAGCAAAGAAACCAATATTATATGTGATGCAAAACAGGTAATATATGACAACAAGACAGCATATTTACGCGTTTATAAAATTAATGACAGGGAATATAAAGATTTACTAATTTCAAATATAATTTCCATATCCCAACTGCCTACCCAAAAAGGAACACTTGATACATCTCCAACTGTTGTATATAAAATCAAAGGCAGACTGGCAAAAGCTTATAACTTAAAAGAAAACGAATATGTTCAAGAAATACTTGCTGATGGTACCATGATAATCGTAAATAAAAATGAACCTACGGACAGTCTTCTCAAAAGGCTTATCAGATATGATTATGAATGCATAATTATCAGCCCGAAAGCAATACGCATTAAAATGATTGATATGATAAATGCAGCTTTAAAAAATTATGAATAAGCCCGCAATTTTTTTTAACATTAAAAGTAATTTAAAAAGTTATGTGTTAACATATTAATATGAATACAGCATATGTACCATTGCACTTACACAGTGAATATTCTTTGCTTGACGGAGCAATAAGAGTTAAAGAACTCTGCGAATTTGCAAAGGCAAATAACATGCCGGCAGTTGCTATTACTGATCACGGCGTAATGTATTCAGCAATAGAATTTTACAGAATAGCAAAAGAAACAGGTATAAAAGCGCTTATTGGATGTGAATTTTATGTGCATGACGGTGATATTCATGAAAAGACACCCTCGCACAATCCTTTATATCACCTTGTTTTAATTGCAAAAGACAAAATTGGTTATATGAACCTTGTAAAACTTGTTTCTATTGCACACTGTGAGGGAATGTATTACAAACCAAGAATTAATTTTGAATTACTTGAAAAATATCATGAGGGTTTAGTATGCAGTTCGGCTTGTTTGGGCGGCGAAGTACTGCAAAATTTATTAAAGAATAATTATGACGGGGCAAAATCAGTTGCACAAAAATATAAAGACCTGTTTGGAGAAGATTACTATATAGAACTTCAAGACCACGGTTTAGACGAACAAAAAAGGACGAATCCTGACCTTATAAAAATTGCGAATGAACTTGATATTAAAATGATTATAACAAATGACTCGCATTATTTAAGAAAAGAAGATGCAGACTGGCATGACACTTTATTGTGTCTGCAAACCAATGCCCTTAAAGATGAGCCAAACCGTTTTCATTTTCCGAATAATGAATTTTATGTAAAAACACCGTCGGAACTCCGAGATGCTTTTAAATGGCTGGATAGTAAAACATTTGACGAATGTATTAAAAACACGGTAGATATCGCAGAAAAATGCCACCTGACACTGTTAGGCGAAAAAAGCCCTCTCCCTCACTATGAAGTTCCGGCAGGACATACCGTTGAAAGTTATCTCGATTTAAAAGTACACGAAGGATTAAAGGCACGTTATGGTGAAATTCCAGCTGATATTGAAAAACGAGTAAAATATGAACTCGGCATAATTGAACAAATGGGTTTTTCAGCTTATTTCTTAATTACATGGGATTTTATCCATTTTGCCAAAACACATGATATTCCGGTAGGCCCGGGCAGGGGTTCCGCAGCAGGTTCAGTTGTTGCGTATGCACTTGGAATTACAGATTTAGACCCGATAGAACACCACCTGTTGTTTGAAAGATTTTTGAACCCGGAACGATACAGCATGCCTGATGTTGATATTGACTTTTGTATTGAACGCCGCGGGGAAGTTATTGATTATGTAACAAGAAAGTACGGTGCCGATAAAGTCTGCCAGATTATTACATTCGGTACATATGCGGCTAAAGCAGCTTTAAAAGGAGTTGCACGCGTATTTAATATTCCTTTTGCAAGAAGCAATCAGCTTTCATCTTTAATCCCCGCTGAACCGAAAGCAAAAATTGATGACGCATTGCAACCCGGCATGGAGTTAAAAAAATTATATGACGAAGATCCTGAAGTAAAAAAACTGGTAGACATGGCCAAGGCTATTGAAGGTATCAAGAATAACGTTGGTACCCACGCCGCAGGTGTAATCATCGCACACAAACCTCTTAATGAAATAGTACCTGTGCAGCCTTCAAAAGATGGTATTATAGTTACGGAATATCCGATGGCTGATTTAGAAAAACTCGGTCTTTTAAAAATGGACTTTTTAGGCCTCAGAAACCTTACAATGATTTCTAAGACAATGAAATTAATCAAAAAACGCCGCGGGATAGAATTTGACGTAAACAGAATTCCGCTTGACGATAAAGAAACATTCAAAATGCTTGAAGCCGGTGATACAGATGGAGTATTCCAGCTGGAATCTTCGGGCATGAAAAAACTGGTAAAAGATTTAAAACCAGACGTATTTGAAGATTTGGGCGCACTTGTTGCATTATTCCGACCGGGGCCGCTTGAATCAGGAATGGTTCAAGACTTTGTAGAGCGTAAACATGGCCGACAGAAAATTACTTATGCCCACCCACTATTGGAACCTGTATTAAAAGATACATACGGTACTATTGTTTATCAAGAACAAATTATGCAGGTATTCCAAGTTCTTGCGGATTATACACTCGGACAGGCTGATATGGTTCGCCGTATGATGGGTAAAAAGAAGCTGGACGAAATGGCACAGCAAAAAGGCAAATTCATTGAAGGTGCCGCAAGACACGGCATGACGGCAAAAGATGCTGCCGCTTTATTTGAACAAATAGAAAAATTTGCATCATACTGCTTTAACAGATCCCACTCCGCAGCTTATGCATTTGTTGCGTATCAAACTGCTTATTTAAAGTGTCACTATAAAGTTGAATATCTATCATGCTTACTATCAAGTGTATCAGGAGATCAGGAAAAAACACAGCTTTACATTGAAGAAGCACAAAAAAATGGTATAAAAGTCATGCCGCCTGATATTAACAAGTCATATGCTGAATTTGCACCTGACGGAAACAATATCCGTTTTGGTCTTGCATCAATTAAGCAGGTTGGTGATATTGTTGTTGAAAGTATTATTAATGAACGCGAGCAGAACGGTGAATTCAAATCAATTTACGATTTCTGCAAACGAGTTGATGCAAAATGCACAAATAAACGTGTTCTTGAAGGTTTAATCAAATCAGGTGCTTTTTCCAATATAGAAAAAAGCAGAAAACAGCTTTTGGAGAATATGGAATACATAGTTGCAACTGCAAACAGAGAAGCACAAGCAAAAGAACTCGGACAGGTAAGTCTTTTTGCGGGATTACAGGATAATGACGATTTTGCGGGAACAAAATTTCAACTTGCAGGAAGTGATGAAGAATTTGACCAGAGACAGCTTCAGAACTTTGAAAAAGAATTTTTAGGCTTTTACGTATCAAGCCACCCGTTATCAACAATAAGAGATAAACTGCCATTTTTAATGACACATAAAATTACAGAGGTAGCTGAACAACCTAATGATAAAGTTGTTACAATATGCGGACTTATTACAGGTGTAAAACAAATACCTACAAAGAAAGACCCAACAAAATTCATCAAATTTGTTACGGTTGAAGACTTAACAGGTAAAATTGAAGTAATATGCTTTAACAATAAGATTTCTGAATTCGGAACAATGCTTGAGCAAGAACAACGTGTAATTATTTCAGGCAAAGTCAACCGAAGAGGAGATGAAGAAGTTCCGTCAATCATTGTGGATACTGTTAAACCTGTTGACAACTCAAATATATTTACTATAGAATTTCACGACGAGTTAAGATTTGAAGAATTAGTACTTTTAAAACAAATCCTTTGTGATTATTCCGGTTCAGATCCTGTAATGCTAAAACTGCATGATGACAGCGGAGAAGTAAAAATCCTATCTGCATCTATGTTCTGGGTTGATGCTAGTAATGACTTAGCAAATAAAATTGAACATAAATTTAAAGATAGAATTTCAATAAATATAAAATCTTTAGATAATACAGAAATGGCAGCAGCATAAAAAATTAAACAAAGTACTTGCAAAAAAAATTTGCTCATGTATAATTAAAAAGTAACAAGAATTGCGGGGGTAATTCAGTGGTAGAATGCCTCCTTGCCAAGGAGGATGTCGCGAGTTCGAGCCTCGTCTCCCGCTAATTAAAAGACCGTAGGACTTTAGTTCTAACGGTCTTTTAATTTATCTAGATAGTTCAACAAGCTCAAACTGAGGGTACTGCATTCCTTTTGGGTATTCTGAAGCTGCTTTTTTAAGTCCGTTCATTAAAACATCATTAATTCTTACGTTCTTTTTATTTATTTCAACATCACTTTTTTCTACATTTTGAAGTACACTAAAACCTTGTCCTCCATCCGCTATATATGAATCTATGGTACATTTATATTTACCAGTTAGAGGATTGGAGTCAGCATCAAGTATAGGTTTGTTATTGATGTAAATCTGTTTTACCTCCCAAATTCCTGACTCACGATTATCAAACCCCTCAATTTTAACATTATTTGAACACTGTAAGAAACGCGGATTGCTGCTGCCATAGCCGTTTGTTTTTAGTGCATGTTGAAAAACTTCTTTTAACTGTTGTGCATTTAATTCAACTGTTTTTATCGGAGTATCAGCAATCATTGTCTTTTTGAACAGGTAATTTGTAATGTAGCTGTCCGGTCTGTATTCCATTGGTTTCACTAAGAAGCCTGTTGAGAAAAATGCTATATCGGAATCAGAAACTTTCATCATTTCATCTGCCAAAAAACTACCTAACGGACATGGTTTTGAATATTGCTTAGGCAGATGAAGAGTATATGGTGCAATATTATCAAGTAATCCTGATGTTTTTTCATATTCTTCCAGCTCAGTCTTGAAAATTTTATCAATATCCAAATTGTCTTGTGTCAACATTACTACATTTTTGACTTCTTTGCATCCATTATTGTTGACTAAGTCAAGTCTATACATTGAGTCACTAAAAGATTGAGGATAATAAATATTTAAGTCCGTATCAGGAGGCACAAAATCGTGATCATGACCTCCGATTGTGACATCTATTTTTATTCCATTATCTCCGCACGTTTTGACCAAGTTTTTGCTGACCGGCATATAATCGTGATTTAAAACTATTACATTATCAGGCTTTTCTTTTAATATTGCTTGTTGTATTTCACTTATGACCTGCATTTGTTTTTTAGGTACAATTCCATATTTCGCCGTATTTATATTATCAATACAAAAACCTGTAATAAAAGTTTTATCCCCATCGCGCTTAACTATTGTGTATGGTTTCAGCCATTTTGGACGGCTTCCGTCAGAATTAAAAATATTTGCACAAACTGTCTGAATGCCTTTACTACTGAATTTTTTTACAGTATCAACAAGGTAATCCAAACTTTCTTTATTAAACCCAAAGTCATTATTTCCCAGGGTTACAACCATTTCTAAGTCTGGCTTTGCTTCTTTCATTTTAATAAAGCTGCTGCGTTCCAAATCTTTTGGATAAATTCCCTTAAAAATATCGCCGCAATGCAGCAGCAAAACATTATTATCGTTTTTACTTTCATTTAAAACTTTTGACAAGAAAGCTCTGGTTTTTCGTGTTTCTTGATGAGAATCCGAAATTGCATATATTTTTGTTGTCCCCTCAAATGCCATATTACTATTTTGGTATATTTTCATATTAATCTCTTTCTATATAATAAGTTTAAAATTTTCTTTTCTTAAGTTATAAATATGCTAAATTTTTTTTTTGCTAATGATTATAAAACTATCTCTTCATTTAATTGTAAGTTAATTTAAAATTTTGTTTCTTGCAATCCAAGTAATATAGTATGACAATAAAACAAAGAAAGGCATTTTAAACAAAGCTTTCACATCTCCAGTACCATACCTTATGATACAATTGATTAAAAATGCTGATATTAAACCAATTATAAATGCCGCAAATAAAGTTCTAAAAAATTTAAAGAAATCTATATTATCTACTTCTTTGATTCTATATGACAAATTCATCATTGCACAAATAATAAATGATGCTAATACCGCAATTCCCGCCCCACACAGCCCGCTGTGATTTATTAGCCATATATTTAATATAAAGGCAATAACTCCGGCTATAAATGTTATGACCATTTCTATATAAGTTTTGTTACTCAAATGGTATTTTATATTTACTAACTTCATTAATTCATGAATAAATAATGCAGAAACAAAAAAAGGTAAAAAGTATTTTGCCTCATTATAACGACCGGCAAATATTATACGGCTTACCATATCAGAATAATACAAAAATACTCCTATAACAGGCATAAACAGCAATATATATAATTGAGCTGTTTTGGTAACAAAATCTTTTATATCTCGCTCATTTTTCTCGTATTTCTGAACAATTACCGGAAACATAGCAAAAGAAAAAGTAGAAACTATTTGGGTTATTGTTGCTGATGCAAACATAGCGACAACACTTGTCAACGCCGTAGAGATAAAGTCCTGCTTAAACTGAAAAATATATTTATTAATATTTAACATAGTCCACAGACTAACATTAGTAATAATAGTAGGCAGGCTATATCTTAAATTTTCAAATAATAATTCTGAATTCCATTTGAATTTCATATGGATCATAAGCTTGATTTTTTTAAGAATATAAATATCTACTATAACAATAGCAGCAGCCATAGCTATTAACAAAGCTTCTGTTTTTGGGATAAAATCAGCAATAAACAAAAACAGCAAAAGCAAAGATGCCTGATATAGAATAATGCTTATTGTATACAAAAATGGTCTGTTGAAAACTCTTAGCATCTGGTACAAAAACTGCCTGAAACCGGCAGGAAAAATGATTAAAAGAGTAAGAAATAATAGATGCCTGCTTATATACAATTTTTGTACTATTAAATCCGAAAACGTAAAATAAATTATACCTATAATTAAATATGAAACAATCGAAATTATAAAAATATTTGAATAAAATTCTTCCAGTCTGTTTTGCGAATTATATTTTTCATAAAATCTTAAAGCAGCTTTCGCTATCCAATCGCTTGTCAATGTACAAGTCAATGTTAGAAGGCCGACGCAAAGATTATACATTCCCATTTCTTTTTTAGTTAATATATGCGCAAAAAACGGAATGATTAATAGAGCATTCACAATTACAAGCAGTCTTGACGGCAAGTAGCTCAAAAAATTTCTAAATATATAATTATAATGTCTTGAAATACCCATTATCCTATAATGATAGCATATCTAAATAATTATTAAAAATATTTAATAAATTTACAAAAAAGACTTATCAGAAAAATTGTTATAAAATGATTTATAAAGGAGAAAATATGTTCAAATACAAAAAAACAATTTATCTGGCATTAATAATTATACTAATTTGTGTGCTTACATATATAAAAAATAACAATTATATTTTTATATATATAAACCCTGATAATAATACTACTGTTTATCCATACATATCTAAAGCCTCCAAAGAAATTAATTCTATACTTGACAATTCTATAAATACATTAAAAAGTTATACAACCGAAGCCAAAATTGTATACGGAAACGGTTATGGCTCAGGATTTTTAAAAAATAACCATACCGCAAGTGATTACGACTACGGCGCCGGAATTTATCTTGGAACTTATAAATATGATGGCAAAAATGCCTACACAATTGCAGAACAAATAATAAAAATTTCTACACTTTATCAATCCAATTTATACAGTCTTGTAAAAAATTTCAGTTCTGAATTTTATATTCAGCGTTTACCAGCAGAAAGAGTTATAGGGATCAATGAAGAAGCAAATATTGATGCTAAGCTGATTGCAAAATCAATTGATGAAGCATTAAAAGGTAAACCTTACAAAATGCAGATAGATAATGAAATATTTTTCTTGCTGCCAAACGAGGTTGTTCTTCCTAATTATAATTATGTAAAGCTTTATAATAAAGATATATCATATTTTAACGGTTATAGAAAAATGCTTAGGGAATTAACCGTAACTATTGACTATTATATTGATATACTAGACACCAGAACTAACAAAATTCACAAAATCTCCTTAATATCTGAAACAGCTCATGGTAAAAGACTTTATCAGCCGGAGTTCAAATATTTTGTGCCTAATGCATATACAAGCATGAAATCATTTAAGCATGTGAAAGATATCATGCCTTCTCTTGATGATGAAAAATATTTTGAAACAAGAATGATTAATTACTATCACCATTACACATTAAATAAATATGGAAACAGCAAAAAATCAGGAAGTCCGTTAAAATCAGTAAAAAGATTATTACAATGCACTGACATAATTGCACCGATTTTACCTGATAATATTGTTGAAGAAATTCATAAAAATGTTTATGAAATTCTGGAGAGTAAAACTATTGCATTAATTAATGATTATTATATAGCGAATGGTATTTTGTACAATGTTACTAAATCTTCAAGTTTTTATAAGGATCTTGAAAAAGATAATCAGGTTTCAAAATTAATATCTGATATGGAATTAATTTTAACAGATATGATTAATGATAAGAACTTATCTTATAAGGAGCTGAAACCTTTATTTGATTACCAAAACTTGATTAACAAGAATAAGAATAATTTAAATGATTTACAACCAATGCTAAAAGAAAAATTTTATCCTACTGTTCAATACATGGAAGAATTAATGGCAAAAAATATACCTGATTACTCTAAAATTCAAGTTTATACAACATACCTGAATAAAGTTTTAGAAACAGCCGGTATATACAATATAAAATTTTATAAAGACAGACCTAATCACATATATGTATTTAAAGATAATTTTACTAAACATATTAAACTAACAGATTTTAATAAACTTGATATTATAAATGGTTCATATACACGTATATATAATGAAAATACTGTATTTGAGTTTTTAGATCCGAAAGAATTTTATGGAGATACAAGGGATTTAAATTATGGATGGATTAGATACAATCCGACTAAATTACAAAATGCAGTTTATGAAGAAATGAAAAAACAGATTATAAAAGACAAACGCAGATATCACTTAAGAATAAAAGCAGGGTTAATAAGACAAAACTATTGACATTGATTTTTTTTCTTAATAAAATAATACATGTGATGCCGGCATAGCTCAACGGTAGAGCAACGGTTTTGTAAACCGTAGGTTGTAGGTTC